>NZ_LYBM01000011.1 GCF_001707825.1 Veronia pacifica
CCGATATTTTTTGTGTTGGCTGAGTGAAGAGTCAAACCTTCGCTATAACCTTTACCAACATACTTTACTTCGCTTTCTGGCGAGTAAAGAAATGAAAACTCATTATTAGCGTATTCGTAAGGTTTTCCGTTAACTGTATTTATATTAGCTGATATTGATTCAGCACCCTGTTTATAGCTTCCAGAGAAAATAAAGTCATAAATCTTACCTTCATACAACGTAAATGACCTCTCCCAGTCCCCAGTAGAGTCGTTAGTCTGTATATAGTATCCATCGGGGAGGCCAATACGTGTGACAGAACCGTCACTATCTGCATTACACCCCGATAGTAAAACGGTGAGAGGTAATAAAGGTAAAACCAAATTTTTCATGATAACTGCCTACTGCGCAATAAAGTGTGATGAAACTTTACTGTTAAAAAAAATCAGATGATTCTACTGCGCTATTAATTGGAGTGGCTTCATACCCCTACTTCAAAGATCATGTGGTCCGTCGCAAATCATGATGGTTGAGTGAATAGGTTCTTCTCTGTCTCTTTTGCCTTCAAACGAGGGCGACCCCCGCGAAAAAAAAATTTTTCAGGTCATATGGTCATCACCAGCAGTAATCTCAATTTTGATGATTTTTTGTCCAGAATGTTGTAGCGTTATGCGTAACGTTGTATGCAAAGGAAGACGTATGACACGAGCTCGCAATACTTCTACTAACAAAATTGAGTTTTCTCACGATCTCGAAAGGTTTAAAAGCAGGACAAATCTCCCTAAATACTGCTGTCCTAACAACTTATGCCGCTCCGAAGCCTTTCCTTGGGCAATAGGGTCCGATAAACGTACACCTCATTTCCAATATAGAAATGGACATGCAGATAGGTGCCATTTTGAGGGGATGGGGACCACCTCAGATAAAATTTTGGGTGGAGGTAGTAGTTCTTTTAAATTGCCTTACAAGAGCGAGCTAGTTTTTCCGAAAGTTGAAACAGTAAAAAAGCAAGACAAAGATGGTGGTAGAACTCAAGGAACTATCCGTGCGAATAGCAATAGCAGAAGCTCAGATACAAGGACAAACAAAAGACAGAGTCAGAAGACATCTTTAGTTGGCGCATTAGCGGAATTTTACCTTGAGGATATTGATAAGCACAGTAATCTTCCTTTGAAGTTATTATCAAAAAAAACGACTTATCGAGGTGCCTTTCAGAATCTTTGGGTCAGAGACGGAGTCCGGTATAACGAAAACTTTATCTTTTACTCCGAACTAAAGGTCTTTAAACCGGCAGTACATCAAACCAATACTATCGAAGTTCATTTACATACGTATTGCGCAGAGTCTCGTTGTAATTATGTACTAAAACTGGATACCACAGAATGGTCGGAGCCAGAGAAGGCGTCCGTCCGCTCTATGCTCGATATTACCCTTCAGGAGGGCAAAAAAGCATACGGAAAAGGTGATAAAGCGTTCACATTTTTTGTAGGTAAGCAAGATAACTCAGAGCCATACATATTTCATTGTAAGCTTGCAGACTTCTTTCATTGCTCAGTGTATGAGCCTTTTGAATTAATAGAAAATTATTTCGGCATTAAGAGCTGGAAGACTTCTGAAAAAAAGGTAAATAATTTACTGGAGCCCTTCGAAGACCGAGTCACTTATAAATATAATGACAACTTTGATCCCGATATAGAAAATCTATCGAAAGAGCTAGTAGAACCTCTCTTAGAGCCAATGCAAGAGCTTTCAGAAAATCTTCCTGTACCGACTTTAGAGGCTGTAGATACGGCAGAGATTGAGAGAGATGATAAAAGTTTAAAACAGAATGGTTTAAGTCATCCTTTACCGGAACAGGGAGAGGTGTCTGGTCATAGCGAAACACCAATTAATTCCGAAGGGACCAAGGTAGAAAAGTCAGAAAATATCTCAAATCATGATTCGGATGTTTTTTTAAAAAAAGAGAAAAATGGAGTCATCCAATATTTTCAGAAATTGGTAAAAAAATTAGGGCTGTAGAAGGGTTAAATCAAACTTCACAGTTTGCGGCGGTATAAAAGGTGATAAATAACATAAGTGAGTTGCTCAACGGTGTAAGGTTTGGTTTCACCTGGGATGTTGAGATTGAAAAGGTAGCAGTAAAAACAGCCGATAAGTCTTTGATTCAATCATCCACAACCGGAGTGCCAAAAGATTTGGTGCCATTTTTCTTTTCTTCAGCGCTTAATCCCGGCGAGACACGCTTTTTTAGCGTGTTTATTGGTGGCGCATGCCAAGATATTCCGATAAAGAGAAAACCTGATGGCCGGCACGTCATGTCGTTAGTTGGTTTAAAGAACCAACTGAGCCTTAACCAAATGTCTATTGATGTTGATAGTGTATGGTTTGAACGAGTGGGCGGCGATTTTCTGGTCTACACAAAATGTACTAATGGCAAATCTCTACTGCCTACTCAATTAGCGAAGCCTTCTGGAAACACAACGCGAAAAGTTAATTCTGATGCTAGGGTAGGGCAAGCTTACTTTAAGCAGGAAGTCAGAAAGGTATGCGGCAATCGTTGTGTGGTAACGGGGGTTGTGGACCAAAAACCGAGCATCCTTATAGGAAGCCATATTAAACCATGGCGTATAGCAAATGATGAAGAAAGGCTGGATGGTAATAATGGCCTCTTGCTGGCCCCTCACATCGATAAGCTATTTGATGCAATGCTCATCTCCTTTTCACAGGAACGTAGGATTCTTGTCTCTGATCGCCTTAGCCGTGAAGTGATTGAGGCATGGGGTTTGGATCTAGATAGGCAATATGAGTTGAACGAGAACCAACTTAACTACATGAAATTTCACAGAGAGATATTCGAGACTAAAGTTACTAATTGCCTATAATCATCACTGGTTTAAGTCGTAGATTGATAATAGCTCTGCATGAAAAAAGACCGCTCAAGAATCTGTACCAAAATTTGTACCAAATACAATTTCTGCGGTCTTAGAGGGTTATAAAAGTTTAATTAAATCAATGCTATGATAGTTTTTATGTTAGCTTAATAAGCAAAATAGTAATATTTTCCATCTGACGTCCTTATTGTCGGCTGCGCGACATTTATTGGTTCGGCCTTCATCTCATCGCTTGCTCGAATAAAGGTAAATCTGAGAGAGTGCTGAACCAACTCACTTTTGATTCATCGTAAATATTTATGTCTGTTTTGAGGTCACCTGGGTGCCAATGTCTAAAAGGCCAAGGTGTTAGATGTTTTATTTCTTGTATTTTCGGTTTGTATAGAAGATCGCCAGTGAGTGTCCTCTTCCTACTTTCTTAAGTTTCAAATGCGTGAGTTTACTGACCTAATCCAAATAGTCGGGAGTGTGTAAATTAGTACCGCATTTTATACACCGATAGTCGCCGGTGGGAGCATTAGCAAAACTCTGAATGATTGCCTTAAACCAGCCGACCTTCTCCGGTTTGGTTACTTCACTTTTCCCAAAGTGTCGGTACTCATGACGAGTGACTTCCTTGCAATTGCAGCAAAATGCCTGCGTATGCTTGTCGCCATACATATCTATTACTCCATAAACAACGAACTATATGTTTTCCTGCAAAATTCTCATTGCAGCTAACGCTTGCCAGCGCCGGTAAAAAATAGCGTAGGGATATTTACAGGCCTTGCGTTGCCGGGCCCTGTTAATCTATCGCGACCCCTGCTTTAACAAGGTATTGCTTAAGATCATTCGCAAAATCTGCCATCTCATCTCTATTGAATTTAGGCGCATTTTCCCAGTCATAAAACCAGGCGGGGTACCTTCGTATTTCAGGTTTTTCAGACATGTAACGTGGGAAAATATGGGTATGTAAAGCTGGCTCGCTATTACCCAGAGTTTCGTAGTTAATACGGTAACAGCCTGTTAAATCTAACAAAGCGTCACCAATTACCGTTGTCTCGTAGAGATACTGTTTGCGATCTTCTTCAGTCAGGCTGTTTAACGACTCGACAACAGGGTCCGCTAATAAAAGGCAATAGCCCTTTAAAAACTGAACATCACCGATAACTACCCAGCCACTTTTAGTTTGACAGACTACGGTTTCATTCTTGCCATTTCGCGCAGCCTCGACACGATCATGTATCAGTGTTCCCAATTTTCTCATTCCTTTAATTAACAGGGTAAATACCGCCAAGGTGCACAATATAATTCCTGCGATTTTTCCCATGTGATTTACGGGTGAAATGTGCGAGCGTCTGCACGCCTAACAGCGTGATGTTGTGCTGTTAGACCGGACACCAAATTTTCGATTTGGCAATCTCCGCAATCGAAAAATGGTCGCCTTGCCAGGCAGTAAACTGTGTTAGCTGATTGCCGCTCACTGAAGTAAACGCTTCGATCGTTTGGATGGGCGTTCGTTGGTCATCGGTTGCGTGAATAATATGGATGGGTATGTGTGGAAAACTAAACGGTGAAGTGGGGCGGCTGTTAATGATAGTTGCAGACTGAAATCTACCCCCCGCCGCCAGTAATTCATAAACACCAACACCGCCACGACTATAACCCATGATATCTATATCCGCTCCATTGAATTGGAGGGAGAGATATTCGAGATACGGTATGAGTCGGTTAACGTCCCAGTATTCCCCTTGCATACAGCAGGCGACGATAAATGGCTGTTCCAGTTCTATTTCTTCATCACGAAGTAGAGACGCAAAATCAGGGAAAGCATATTGCCCCTCATACCCTGAGCCAAAGCCGCCTGCGCCATGAAGGTAAACATGAATACTTTTACAGGGTTTATCAATGCCAAAGACAATCGACTGTATGTCAGCGACTTCCGGCCAGTGGCTAAACGTCAAGTAAACCTCCAAACTCTCGACAAAACAAGGGGGCAATCGTCTACAACCACGACATCAGCCCTGATATAAACATTGCCAGCAGTCCAACGAGACTCACTGCAAATGAAATACTGCGCAAAATCTTCAGGTTAGAGTAATAAAACATCATGTGAGCAATTCGACCTGCTAAATACACTAAAGCACTTGTATTGAGCCATGTAGGATCGGCTGACGACAACACGGAAAACACCGCAAACAGAATAAATATCGCCACACTTTCATTTGTGTTTGAGAGTCCCCGAGAGGCACGAAACAAGAAGGTATTGTGGTCAGCTTCGACCGGGTGACCCGGCGTATGTTTTGTTGTGATCCCAACGACATCCAAAACCACCAACTGCATAAAAAATGTGAGTCCTGCCAAGCCCATGACGAGAACGGTGATGTTATAAGGTTCGATAAATTCCATTTTTAAATTCCTTTTGTTTTTTGCGCTTTTTCTCAACCGCTTGAAAAGGCGTGTAAATCGTAATGGGTCTACTATAATTCCTGCGATTTTTCCCATTTGATTTACGGTTGAAATGTGCGAGCGTCTGCACCTCTGGTATTTCCTGGCTGGCGTGAATCGGTAAAAATCATAGTTGATAGGGGAGGGAGTGACCCTCGAGCGATGCCGGGTTACGCCAGACGTGCTGGCGCAGATGCTGAGTGAAAGACGTAAGGCGGCAAGCGAAGTGGGAATCAGTAACATCAGGAAAACGTACGTGTCGCCACAGGCAGGTTTATCTGCAATTTACGGTCACGTTCGGAGCCATTTATACATGACGTAGCTATCAACAAGCCCAAGATGTGCATGCTTATAAGCCTTGGGGATTGTCCCTATAATAGAGAACCCCAGCTTCTGCCAAAGCTTCACCGCAACCTCATTGGTAGAAACCACGCTGTTAAATTGCATGGCATCAAAACCCAGCGTTAGCGCGGTTATCTGCGAATGCTCGCACATCAGGCGAGCGATACCTTTACCTCTCGCATCATTTGACACCATGTAACCACAGTTACAGATATGGCGACTCGGACCCATTGCATTTGGCTTGATGTAGTAAGTGCCTAAAACAAGGTTATCTTCAACATAAACGAATGCCCTGATTGACGATTCACACCAAAGCGTAAACGCCTCATCGATTGTCATATCGGGTTCAAAGGCATATGTTTCCTGAGCCTGAATCACCGTTGAAAATGTCGGCCAGAACTGTTCAAAGTCTGCTTTAGTGATGTCCCTGATCATGCATGTTCCCCTACGTTCACTGGATGTTTTCTTTGAACAGTTTGTCAGCCCTTCGAACAACTAATACATGTAACCTAACCAGTCTACATGCCCGGCTGACCAAGACTTGCCACTGACTGGTTTCACAAATAGTTCGTCAACATGATCGACCGCTACACCGTAATTGGTATGCTGATGAATTCTCAACCAAGAATGCAGGCTTTCTACTTTGGTGTAGCCTCTTTGTTCGTAAAAGCGACCTAGTTCGGAAATCAGTATGATGAAATCCACATCTGTCCCTTCAGCGAACGCGCTAACGTCAGACAGCATCAATGAACCAATGCCTTTTCCCCGGTATCTTTGGTCAACGCAGAAATCAATGATACCCAAGACGTTATACACCTCGTCTCCAACTTTAACCGCACGGTAATCTAACCCCAAATACCCTATAAGGTTGTCGCCCTCATACTGCAATGCACGCATGTGAGGACGTTGTTTAAAATAGGAGTAGTCTGATTGATGATCTGGAAAAGACTGATTCCTCAGCAGTTTGATTGACTCGTGCTGTTCTTTTGTCAGCGTAATTTCATGTACGATTTCCATATTCTTCCTTGTTAGGTTTAACAGATTAATAAACCCCAGACCAATATAGTTATTAATATTTATCCCATGGTCATCGTGGATGAAATTTGCGAGTGTCTGCACGCGATGACGCTTCTCGGTCGGAGGAGAGTGTTCAATATCCGGCGGGGGAAACAACGGAGTGGGGTATTGCGTAAAATAGGCAGCCAGAATGCTGGCTGCGCTTATCCTTATTGTTTGATGTTGGCTGTATTACTCTACACAACATGCAATATGTAAACATCACATGAGAGTGAACCCGCCAATACGACTAAAACTGCTCAACATCTGATGTTGAAAGCCTCCAACAGCGGTTTGGACCGAGAATCGTACGATGATCACCGAATCAGATGTCTTTGAAAAAAGGCTAATATACTGCGTATTGTTTGCTCTGTACCCGCCCAATGACCGATCACATCAAATGCATGACGTGCATTGGGTAAGTTAAGCAAGGTTACAGGCGTGTTGTGCCTTAGACATTGCGAAATAAATGCGTCAATAGAGCTATTTAGGCCCGGCATCTCATCCATTCCAGCCCGTACGACCAGTGTTGATGGTAGTTTAGGAAACCTTTGACCACTTAGAGGATTCACAAATCTAAACGTTTTCGACGCCTCTTTGACTGCTTGAGAATCACAGCTATCAACCATAAACCCATACAGAAGCGCTGCACATTTTATTGAAGTATCCTCAGCAAGGACGGACAGCGCATTTGGTACATTCCCGGAACAAGACCAAATAGATATTTTGTCCGGATCAATACCAAGAGCTGAAGCATTCTTACCCAAAAATTTTAGCAAGGTGAAAATATCCTTTTTAGGGTCAACATTTGAGTAAGTGAGTGCTGCAATGCCTGATGCAGCGAAGAGTTGTGCCCAAGATATGTACTGCTGCACTTCTTTGAGCTTCATTCCGGTCATTTGTTGAAAGCCGGGGTCGGGATATCCAGTGACAAAAATCACCAGAGATACTCGGCTTTTCAACGCCTTAGGGTAATAGATATCCATGACCAATGAAGGATCGGTTCCATAAACGATGTCTTTTTCACAGTGACCATCGAGTTCTATTGGATAGTTTATTCTTGAAGTGAAAAGCGGATTGCTCTGTAGCGTTGAATTACTCATTGGGTTTCTCTCTTTTTGGTGGATTCGAGAGAAAATTTAAAAGCCCTGAACAGGCGGAGAGGTGGAGAAAGCAGACAGTTAGAGCTAAATAATGGCGTCATGTTAGACATCGCAAATGACACTGTCAAGCACCGTTTATAATAGGCCTGTCATCGGTCAAGGCGTCAATATCATTGGTACATAGCGGATACCATTGTTGACTTGTTCCACATCTGTCGCTTGAAAACACAGTCGCCTGTAGAGACCTACTGCATTGACTGACGCTTATAGTTCAATGATTGAGGCTCCACTGAGCTTTTGCATTTCGGCGATGAGAGCACGGCCAATTCCTTGATTCTGGTACTGAGAGCTCACATACAATTGTGCAATGTAGTTACTTTGCCGCCACGCGATATAGCCAACGACCACACCATTTTTTACTGCTTTAACTGAACGATAAATCTCTGTATTTGTAACCTGCGAAATGTCCGCATTACGTGCGTTGCGCATGGCTTCCTGACCATGAGAGCTGAGTAATGGAATAACAAACTCTTCATTAACGGCTTCACCAAGAGCCAGGATTGCTTGAAGGTCTTCTGGAGCGACAAGCTGATAAGAAATGCCCATTTATTCTCCAATCACATGACAGACTTATAAACCCCAGATTGTTCAATGTAATTCCAAACAGTTTACTCTCAAATCTCCCTATGTTTTTACTGCGCACCGTCTCGAAGAAATAAGCCAGCCCCCCATTTCGGAAGTTCAGCCCTCTTGTACACCTAAAAAAGGCAATAGGGCCCAGATTCAGAAAAGAAAAAATAAGGGTAACTAGCCACATTCAATTACATGTAAAGACATGGCTGGCAACATGCAATGGTCAGCGCTTTGGGGGCTTTCTTAGCAAGTGACTAACAGACATTAATTGTCTGAAGTAGCCCGCATCGCCAGGATAGTTTCTACTCGATTCAAATAGCCCGACAGAGGTGTTATTTTTGTCTCGTACACTCTCGATCCTAAATGTTCCAAAAACCTGATCCCAAAGCACAATAGCGTTTCCATAGTTCGAATTAGCCTTGCCGGTATCCGTTGAGTGATGCCAACGGTGTAATTCATTGGTACTGAATATGTAATTCAGCCACCCACTTTTTAAGTCAATATTGGCATGCTGAAGCATTATCACAGGCTGCGACAATGCCAGGTAACCCAATAGGGCTTCTGGTGAAGGAACCAGAAGTAATACAGGAAACGTTCCAATCAAAAAATTTAGCAAGTAGTTCAGAGGATTAAGCCGCAGGTTGTTAATGGCATACAGCCGCTTACTACTATGATGCATGGCATGTAACCACCAAAGTGGCGTAATGATATGATGTAAGCGGTGAGACCAATATCGCCCCAGCTCGATAAGCAAGGTAACCACGATAATTTGACTGAGCAACGGCATGCCACTGAGCCAGGTAGTCTGGCTTATCTCTGACCACTCATAAACAGCAACCACCGCAATGGCGCCGACGAGTTTTAGCAGCGGTTCAATAACGGCAACCAGCATGACTGCGCTTGTTACGTCTGTTTTCAAATCATCATGATTTTTGTTCCAATCCGACCGGTATGGCACAAAGCGTTCGGCAAGAATGCCCGTGAACAGTGCCACCAACGCCCCTAAAAGTACGGCGAGTTCAAGGTTCCAGTTTTGGGAGTAGGCGAGAGTAAAAATGCTTACGCTTTGCAAAACAGCTAACCCAAGTAAGCACCGGGTAACGAAATAGGACATAGGCCTGACCTTTAGTTGATCAAAAGTACTCAGCCTACTGCCTCCCCTATGGGGGAGAGTCAAATACCATCTTCAAGCTGACATTGTGGGTTGTCTGACAGGCAACGTTTGATTTGGGCGTGTAACTCTGAGAGCGTTTTTTTCTGGTCTTGCATCCGTTGAATGTCTTCAGACAGCGACTGTTGTTTGTGCTCTATCATTTCTAGAATATGAAGCCATGGCGCCTGTTCATCTTTGTATGAAAGCGCTCGCTTGATCTCAGCCAATTTGAAGCCCTGTGCTTTGGCTTGCACAATACACTGAATGAGAAAAATATGAGTGTCGTTATATATTCGATAACGGCCGGATCTCGCCACGTCGGTCAGTAAGCCCAGTTTTTCATAAAAGCGAATGGCTTTAATGGATGCACCAGTCTTCTTCGAAACTTCGCCTATATACATGGGTTGTTGTGTACTCTGTTAACAGGGATCTAACGCCCAAATCATCAATGAACAGAAACAGGGCGTCTGCCGCTCAGGTCGGCTTGTCCCAATGCATTTTCTGGTCAGGTTTTATTCTGTTATTTACCTTTAACGCTTTGCAAAAAATGACGTTTGTTGAAACCTCATGCCTGAGAATATTTGGTTAACTCGATGCTCAGGTAACGAGCCAATGTACTCACCAAACTGCGCTTTTTGCGCCAGCGAGACTTGAGAGACAATCACGACACTTTGCTTGGGGAGGTTTGCTTCACCAGCGTCGAGCAGTATGTTGCCCGGTTCGTTAGCTCGCTTTCTGTTCGATGTTAGCGCGCAGGCCACGATAGTATCAATGCGGCTACGATTCAGAATGCTATCCTGAACCACGACGTAAGGGTGGGCGCAATCAACTCCGGGCCCCGTTGGCTCATGCAAGTTGATCCAAAACACATCACCTTTGTTGATTTCTAATTCATGCATTTTGGTTTCTAACTTATTCATCACTGTGTTGTTTGGTGCGACTTGTATAGACCCCATAGGCAATCATTAGGAACACAATCAGCAATAAAGCAGCAAAAAGTAGCCTTTTCGTTTGATGGATTGCAATACTTCTCGCTACTTTTCCTCGCGGTTTCATCCTATGAGCCTGAGCCAAATATAACGTTCGAATAACGGTCGCTTACTCTTCCATACTGATTGAAACACCGCAATCACAGGAAAAATGTTTCACCAGCAATCGTCCCTGCTCTGTTGTTTGTTATGCGCATGGTCAGTCGAGCACTGGCCTGAAAAAGCTACGTTCATAACTAATGATGCAATTCGTATCTTCAGCAAACTGAAAAGCAGCAATACATTCTTTGTCTTTGAATGAATCAGTGCGGTATGACTCGTAAGCCGCGAGACTTGGAAACGAAAACAAAGCTAAGGCTAAATTATTAGCACCTTCAGAAGGCAAGAAGTAGCCATGATGCTGACCACCAAACTTTCCTACAAGTGGGACCCACATTTTAGCGTATTCTTCAAATTCACTAATCTTATTTGGATCAATGATATATCTGAGATAACAGGTAACCATTTATCGAAGTCCTTTCGCCGTTTTCTTATTGACGCATAACGCCTGCCAGCGTCTTGAGAAAAATACCGCAACTCACTTTATGCAAGCCACGTGTAAGCCACCAAGAAACAACAACCTGAATGTGAATTCAAATGTGTGATCGGAATTTCAGACACGCAACGCAAACAAGAGTTGCGTGATAAATATCTCTAATCCAAGGATGCTGAAGCGCCTCTTCGTGGTTAACAATTTTCCCTAGGAACTCTACATTGCTCAGATGAGTCGGATTTTTCTTTATCGATTGAGGTTAATGTTCGTATGTCGATGCCACTTCAACTGCTAACTTTGCAGCTTCTTCCGCTGCCCCTTTCATTGGCGCATGAAGGTACGAAGCGGTAAAACCGAGCGGAGAGGGGGCCCAGTTACAATGTATTAACTGCAAATTGCCTGCTTCAATTTCAGGCTCGACCATGACAACTGGCAGTGTTGCTATGCCCAGCCCATCTCTGGTCATTCGAAAACATGCAGATAAAGAACTGGAGGTGAAAAATCGTGTGTTGGCAGCATCAGACTGAGAAAACTGTTCCTTTATTTCGCCAAAAGGCTGAGTGTTTCGGGCGTAGGTGATAATCGGAAACTGAGCCAATTCGGCGATGGTTAATTCAGATTTTTGCATCGGCAGCATATTACTGGCGACCCATACCAGTGGATAACGACAAAGCGGCATATTTTGGACTGAGGGTTCAGAAATTGGGCCCATTAAGAACGCCAGATCGAGCGTCCTGTCTAATAGGTCGTGGCGCAAATTTGAGGTGACGTCCACGGTAATGTCGATATCAAGCCGTGGAAATTTGTCGTTAAAGCGGCGCAAGAACTCTGTCAGCCAGGTATGTACTACCGTCTCTGAAATGCCAAGCCGCAATGTGCCAGAGAAGAGAGCATTATTCTCTGCCTGCCTTTGAAACCGGTCTGCGCTTTGCAACATCTTCTCGGCATAAGGCAACAACTCACGTCCCTTTACTGTCAGCGTGACTGGAGATGCGTCCCGGTCAAAAAGGGTGATGCCCAGCTCTTTTTCCAGAGCGGCAATACGTGAAGAAATAGCCGGTTGTGTTGTGAATTGTTGTTCGGCTGCTTTTCGAAAGCTGCGCATTGTTGCAACAAGGACAAAGGTTTCAATTTGTTTGAGGTTCATGAGGGGCTCGGCAAACTGCGTGTACCTGAAAAGATAGTGCAAAAAGTGAGGGATTCAATAGCGGAGAGAGATAATACCTTTTACTTAGGGAGTGTTTGTCGGGTGTATCATTTACATAGATGACCAGATAAGAATCCTCCATTAAGTAGGAAAGTTATTTTGATAAATAATATCCCTGTTAATCGTATATATAAGAAACGAGTATGCCATCTTATTCATTTTTTCATGTTATAACTCACAAAAAATAGTTCAATCGGTCGAATGTTGAGTAAAGATATGTAAGTAAATGAAATTCATTGATTCAACAAAAATTCATATCTGACCCTCACTCGAAAAGCAGACATAATATCTAAAATTAATTCCAGTTTAATGTATTGTAAGTAATGTCAATTATACCTTTGCTTGCTTTTCGACATACCCGGTAAAGGCTTTTTTAGCCTGAGTCTCTTCCCTAAGGGAGACCATATGCCGGGTATTTTTTTGTGTTTAGTACAATAGTGAATAATAGCTTTCACTCATTTTTTATCTTAATGACATGTTCATTACTATGATGAGTGAAAATAAAAATAGCTTTTAAAAAGCCATTATTATTTTTAGATATATTGTAAATAAAACGAAAAGTTATTAATAAAATACTCCAATCTAAGTCGCCTCTTTTCTAAATTATTCGAATACTACTTTTAAGTCAGGTTATCTCTAAATGGCTAACAACGAATTAAGTTTTCCACTGGCGAGCTTTCGTTTGTACTGACTTCACTTTAGAAAGAGTGGGTCAATACATCGCCCATTGATTTTGCAGGGCCATGGCTTACTTATTGTTGACCTTGTTGACCTTGTTGACAGGTATTGATCAATCAAAATGTGGCACTGTTTTGTGAAATTTTCCTATGACCTCACGGAATGAACCCCCTCGGAGAGCGGCTGTATTGCCAGACTGTTTGCATAAGGTAATACTTACTTGGAAGTCGCTGCTACCAGTAACCGGATACAGCACGCGCTCATATTCAGTGTATTAAGGAGAGGTTGGATATCCAGAACCAGATTGAGCTTGCTGAGATGACAAGATGCTCAATGTGAGCCATATCGATCTTGTGGTTATCCTTGGGAGATAAAGCAATGTTTGTCTTACTTGATGGTGGTATTGGTCGAGAGCTGCTCAGAATAGGCGCACCATTTTCTCAACCGCTTTGGAGTGCACAAGCACTGATAGAAGCCCCAGAGTTTGTGCTCGATGCACACATGAATTTTATCGATGCGGGCTGCGACATTATTACTGTGAATAGCTATGCCTGTGTGCCTTTTCACCTCGGTGAAGATATGTTTACCCAATCTGGGCATAAGCTAGCAGAAAGAGCTGCGAGACTGGCGCGAAAGGCGGCCGATACCTCAGGTACAGAGGTAAAAGTGGCGGGCTGTATCCCACCAGCACTGGGCTCTTACAGGCCTGACTTATTTGATGCCAACCGTGTTTTGGCGATCACTGAAACGCTTATCGATGCACAGCAGGCGTATGTTGATTTATGGTTGGTAGAAACCATTAGCTCCATTGATGAATTCCGCTGCATTCATGGTGCGCTTAAATTGTCTGACAAGCCTAAGTACTTTGCCTTCACCCTTGATGATGTTGAGGTAGAGCAGCCCACGTTACGCTCAGGAGAGTCAGTTCGTGAAGCAGTAGATATGGCACTGAGGCGAGAGGTTGACGGCATATTATTTAACTGTTCTCAGCCCGAAGTCATGAAGAGTGCACTTGAGTTGGCTAGGGCGGTCATTATTCAAGAGCGGCAGGGTACATTAACCGGGATTTATGCGAATGGGTTCGATGCGATATATGCGGGACATGAAGCCAATGACGGGTTATCCCGAGAACGTGGTATAAGTCCGAAAGAGTATGCTGATTTTGCCAACACATGGCTTGATGCTGGCGCTGATCTTATCGGAGGGTGCTGTGCGATTTTCCCTCAACATATTGCGGAGTTAGATAAACTTCGAAAGGAAAAAAGACGTTAGTTGCTCACCATTACTCAGATTCCACCTTCTCCCAAGAAGAGAGTCTGAACTCACTTTGGTAAATAAATTAGGACTGTTACACCAGTGGACGGAACAATGTTCAACGTCCCATGCATTATTGATGCAACTGATGCTTGTTGAATGCATCACTGGTATTGATGTGACTCCGATTTCTCAGGGAGACAATCGCCTTCCCATACGTCGGATGCTGTAAACATCATCAGTGGTTTTTGTGGCTAACTATGTTTAGCCTCAGATGATTTGGTCGTGACAAAGTGTTGCATCCGAAGGCTTCTGAGGTGATTGTGCATACTCCAGTTGCTTGCCCTTTCTCTCATGTATGCCTTTTCATGATCTTTTGAAATGACGACGCCATCGGAATTTTCAGATACTGAAACCACAGCGCCTTTCTCTGATTGCTCAGAAGATACCGAAACTTTGAGATTGATATTTTTTTGTGAGGCCATTTCTGTCTCCCAACCGATGCTGAAACACTTTCGGGTTTGTTGTGAGGATTACAAGGTAAGTGTTTTAAGTGGGCAGGAGTTCCAACTCAATGACAGTCTTTGGTCTTATCTGTGACCTCGATCTGGTATGTTAGCTGCCTATAAGTATTTTTGCATTCAGAGGTACAAAGGTCAGGAGGTGACTCATGCGATACCAAATAAAATAATGCGTGGTTTTGGTAGGCAAATTTTGGTTTCATAGCAACTTGGTAGTGTATGCTTTTTTAGTAATGTATTTGGGTAAATGAGTTAACTCAAACTGCTTACTTCCCAAGTGTAAACATCTCATAAAAGCTACCCGCGATAATCTGTCTGATGTAAGGCCTTATTAATGCTACTGATATTGTCAAAAGAGATTGTCCATTAACTACTCGTATTACGCCCGGAAAATTTCACGGTCTTTTTAAGCTATGTTTCATCATCCAAGTAATATGCAAAATGTTTATTGCTAGTCTTATTGCCTAACTTTTCAACCTTTTCTGCTATTGAAAATATGAATATCATCGGTTGCTAACATTGTCTGATGGCAGACATTCTCAAGATCTAACCCAAAGTAATATAGGCTGTTGAACTTTATACCAACATTTAGTCTGGCAGCGATAAGCTGGACTGTGTGGCTAGATATTCATACCACAATCTTGTGGTTGCAGAGGGAGGGATGTCTGAACATATGGCCAGACAAAGTGACTCCATATTGGGAGTTGATGCTTCAGATAAGGCGCCTGCCAGGGTATATACATTGTCTAATCTTCACGGAATGACCATATCTGTTATGGATATTGGCGCGACGTGGTTAAGTTGCGTTGTTCCAATGGAGAATGGAGACAGAGATGTATTGTTGCGAGCAGCCAGTCTTACCAGCCAGCAAACTTACAAAGCTTATCTCGGCAGTGTGATTGGCCGTTTCGCTAACAGAATAAACCGGGGAAAATTCACTCTAAAAGGCAAAGAATATAAGCTATCCGTAAACGATGGCAGACATTGTTTGCACGGTGGAAATTTGGGTTTCGATCGATACAGATGGAATGTTCTACTCAAGAATTTTAATAAAATTGTATTCGCAATGACATCACGAGACGGAGACCAAGGGTTTCCCGGCAGACTCGATGTACAGGTGACCTATGAAGTAACAGACGATAACGAAGTTATAATTGATTACAAAGCCACATCTGATATGTATACCCCGGTAAACCTTACCAATCATGCTTACTTCAATTTGGCTGGCGAGGCCAGTGGCGAGTCGGTGATGTCGCATACTCTAAAAATTGAGGCGGATCATTATTTACCTGTGAATAACGATTTAACCCCAACGGGTGGCATTGAGGAGGTTACGGGAACGGGTTTTGATTTTAGGCAACTTAAAGAAATCGGTGCAGACTTTCTCCTTGATGAAAACCAAAAAATGGCTGGTGGATATGATCATTGTTTTATCCTGAAAAGGGCCATTAATGATGGGGAGAGTGACGTTGTAACACTTGTTTCGCCAAACAATGACCTAACCATGAAGTTACAAACGACGAAACCTGCCGTTCAACTTTATACCGGTAACTTTCTTGAAGGTGTCGAAGGGGTGTCTGGGGTTTATAAGTCGTATTCCGGTCTTTGTCTGGAGACACAGTACCTTCCCGACGGGCCTAATCATCCGGAATGGGGGAGAAGTGCAGGGATCATTGGGCCCGGGGAGCACTATTCTCACGCAACCAAGTATTCTTTTGAGTTCTGACAAGAGACCCTGTAATCTGCCTAAATGGAATTTCTCAGGGCAACATCTTGCATTCAAAATGCGATGACAAAAATTAAGCCAGCTATCCGCTGGCTTTTTTAATATGTTGAGACAGGCCGAACAGTCGAAACAAGCTATTCAGGAAGTGATCGGACGGTATGACCACCATTCTTCTTCGTTGACTGAAACGTCCCCCTGCCATTCATCTTTTTCAATACTAAGAAAGCCAACTTCCTCAAATTGAGCCGGTAACTCAATATTGAGTGTCTGTGTCAGGCTGGATGTTGGAAGTTGCTTCAGAGTTTGAAAATCACTTTGGCGGTTAAAAAACCGATAAAAATAATCGGGGTCAAAAAACACGCAGATTTCACTTTGATGCATGTCAGGATAAGTGAGTAATGCTGTGACGATAGATGTTGTATCTTCTTTGGGTTTGGCTGCATGAATATTCGCAACGGCCCGAAGCATTGCCTTAGCACAATGAGCCTGAAGCTCTGCATTCGTTGTTGGCCTGTCGACAACGCGGTCAAGGATTGGAATTTTTTCATTCCAATAAGGATCTTTCTTAAATTCCTCGGGGAAGTATCCGACGAGAGAGTCCGCCCATCTGTCGAGTGAGCGGAGTCTGCGCGTCACGCCCCTTAATTTTTCTTTCGGCCTTTGTAAACTTCTACGTCTCATGTTGTCTTAGATGCGCTTGACTGGTTGTCGCTGAGTATATCTAAATGTCATTTTCTACTCAGCAGAAAATACGCATAACACGGCTCAGTAACCACTCGTGATCTAAGGTGAAACCTCATTTGGACCTCGATCCTTACTGTCTGACCTTCTGTCTAGTATTTCAACAGTCCAGTCATTTTCCACTCGGCTAGAGCAACCTTTTGAATGAAAAAGTTCTATATAGGTAAAGTCACCAACTTATACTGATGTTGTATGGCGCTCTTATCTTTGTTATTTAATATTTTTATAAATTAAAATTAATTATAAAAATAGGATCTATAATTGTTAATAAATACTTTAAATATATTCTCTCTTAATAATTTTGTTATTTTAATTTAACATGGGATTATAATATTTAACCTTTCAGTTTTGTGATTAATATTAATTTCTGGCTTAAATCCCATTTGTATTAACGTCAATATGATATCTTCATGATAGTTATTTTTAATATTTAGCATTAATAAAGATATAGGTTATGAACATTATAAATAGAAGACCTCGCCGCTTAAGAAAAAATAAAAACATTCGACATTTAGTAAGTGAAAATAGTTTTGACCTAACAGATCTGATCCAACCTATTTTCATTGAAGAAGGTATTGATGAGGCAATAGAAATCGATGCTTTACCCGGTCTATATCGCATTTCAGAAAAGCAAATATCAACTGATATAGAAGCACTTTATCGTTTGGGCATTCGCTATGTGATGCCTTTCGGCATATCTAAACGTAAGGATCATTGCGGCTCCGATACCTGGAGTGAAAACGGTTTATTGTCACGAATGATCAGAGCCATCAAAGAAGCCTGTCCAGACATGGTGGTGATCCCTGATATTTGTTTCTGTGAATATACAGATCATGGGCATTGCGGTGTTGTTTCTGATGATCAGATTGATAATGACAAAACCCTCGCCAATCTCGCTAAACAGTCAGTCGCAGCGGCAAAAGCGGGCGCAGATATACTGGCACCATCAGCAATGATGGATGGGCAGACTGGCGCCATACGTAACGCACTCGATGAAGCGGGATTTGCTCATGTCGGGATTATGGCGCATTCAATGAAATATGCATCGGCATTTTATGGTCCGTTTCGTACTGCTGTGGATTGTGAAATAAAGGGTGACAGGAAAACATATCAAGCTGATCCCGCGAATAGCCGAGAAGCATATGTTGAAGCATCATTAGATGAGCAGGAAGGGGCTGATATCCTTATGGTGAAGCCGGGTATGCCGTATCTTGATGTTGTTCGTCAGTTGAGGGATGTGACTCACTTGCCAATTGCGGCTTATCAGGTCAGTGGTGAGTATGGAATGATAAAAAGTGCTGCTCGTGCAGGCATTTTGGACGAGAGACAAACGGTCACTGAATCAATACTTGGATTTAAACGTGCTGGTGCAGATATTATTGTCACATATTATGCCAAGCAAATCGCACAATGGCTAAACAATTGATTTAAAGTAGATAATCCAATATTTCGTTTGATGTTTCTGTGTAATGGTGTGTTGGCAAGTATCCTTTAATTTGGGTAGAAAAAGACGCTACGAAGAAGCAAAAATCGTGTTGTGGAGAACGCTTTTGACAATTATTAAGCTGATCAAATGTAAGGTAAAAGAGGGACAACATGAAAGCTTCTCTAATGGGCAACTAGCGTGGGAAGCTTTGCGTCATTGTGAGGGCTTTGAGGGGCAGTGTGGCGGCTGGACACAGAGCAGAGAGGCGCTTGTTTTAGGTAAATGGTGCTCAAGCGGTGATGTTGCCCAATTTATGGCGTCTGTGCATGACTCGATTTTTCTGAAAAGTAACCAAGAAGCAACATATAGCGAGTGTGATATTCATTATCTTGAACACTGTCATTCAATCGTGCCTTTAGTTACAAAAAACAACGCGCCAGGGAGTGGCGTTATTAGCGTATCTCGCCATGACAATATATCAGACGTTGACCGGTTTATGCATGACCAAACAAACATTTGGCACCCGGTGTTGATACGCGCTGAGGGTATGCTCGGCTGCTTTATTTCTGTGAGTACGTTACACAGTGATTGTTTTTTGGTGGTCACCCATTGGCAGTCATTTTCCGATTATGAGCACTTTAAAGAATCCACACTTCTTCGTGAGGAACAACAGAATGAGCCGCAAAGATATCTCTGTGATCTGTCGGAGTGCTTGGTAAATGAAGAGGTTTCATGGCGAGTGTTTCCGGAAAATACCAAAGAGAAATCAATGTATTGAATGTGGTATTGTCACATGTTTTTTGTTTTACAACGCAATGTCTTATTGCTTAAATGACAGGTGTTTTTTCATCTCTACTATCGGCGTTTATTTTGTTAGGTATTACGAAAAGCAGGGAGAACAACATCCATGAATCACGAACAATTTAACGCATTTTGCGCATCCTTGCCGTCAACAACCTATGTGGTTCAGTGGGGAAATTCACATGTGTGGAAAGTGGGCGGAAAAGTGTTTGCCGTTGGCACCAAAAGCAAAGATCAGCAACCCGCGTTTACCTTCAAAGCATCAGAGTTAAACTTTGAGTTTCTTAAACTTCAAGACGGTTATATACCAGCCCCTTATTTTGCCAATCGCGGGATGAAATGGATTCAGCAAGTTGAAACGTCAGGTCAGTTAGATGAAGAACTTGAGTACTATTTGTCGGAGTCACATAGACTGGTGTCGTTGGGTTTAAGTAAAACTAAACAAAGAGAATTGGGCCTGATCGAGTAATGACAACCTAATATATCGTCCTTGATACAAGTAGAGCAGCCAGTCGGCTGCTCTTTATGTACCGCTATACTGATGCCGTTGACTGACTATTGCCACTCCAGTGTCAGAGTGACATCACGGAAATCTTCATAGCCAAATAGCCCTACCCACCAGGTAGCAGCGCCTTCATTTTCTTCCTCGCACAATTCATCGTTTCCTTCTTCGTACGGGCGACAGTCGTATTTTTTCTTCTTCGGTTTGATAGACTTTCTGACATAAAGATCAGCATCACCACTGCCACCCTCTATACGAGCAGTAAATTGTTTCGCCTCAGCGGGCACTTCAAACGACTGAAATTGCCAGCTATCCTCATCGCCACTGAGATCAGTAAATACCTGTCGGTTCACTGGCTCAGGCTTATCATCTGTTCTATACGTAGCGGTCAGTGACACGTCTGAAAAACTCTCGTAGGCGTATAACATGACGAAATATCGCCCCGTCTGCGGGGAGGAAATGATACAACGTTCCTCATTGCCTTCTTTGTATGGACGGCAGTCGTAACTCTTATCGGTAGGCGCTTGTAGTGCACGGACATAGAGATCTGCATCGCCATAGCCGCCTGACATCTCGAATTTCAGTGATGTGGCTTCTGCTGGAACGTCGATGTAAAAAAGTAGGGTATTTCGCTCGGTTGCCGACAGCTTGTTCACTGTGTTGCCATTTTCCAATGCTTGTTCAACTGGCGGTTTTGGCGGCTCCACACTGTTATCGATCACCGAGCGTTGGTCGTCGTTTCTCACCAATTGCAGCTTGTCGCCGATATCTGCTGCTTGCCACCAGTTAACCCCTGCAGGAACTAAAAGTGGGTTGGCTGCTCTCTCTTCGCGCGTCAACGTCTGTGCTGTGTCGTCAAACTGTGCGGTACGCACCTGCATTTTGTCAGTTTCAACCTGAATGATCTTAAACTGCTGAATGCTGGCTAAATCAATGGTCCATAATTTAGGGTCGTTGGCCGAACGCGCGGGCGCGCCCCAGCTGCCTTCTCCCACAAATACCGTGCCGCCTTGTGTCGTCGCAGCAAAACCATTGGTGGTCGGTTTTAACGCTTTAGTGATTTTGTTGATATGAGTGTCAGACTCAACAACCAGATTCATCTTATGTTGATAGAAGGTGTCAGCCCACCACTCGTGCAGCTCATCGTTGTCTGATTTGCCCGTGTAATGCGGGAACATAGGCTTATGGTATTGCGCGATACGCCATTTGGCGCTGTCACCTTTGCTGCTGAGATCAGTCTCAAGCCACTGGTTCATTTGTTTCGCTGCATTCCCCCAACCGCTATTTTTAAACTGGGAGTTCAAGGTGTAGACCCTCAACAAAGGCGAAACGGAGAATGCGCTGTAGGTATCTTTGTAGTCACATTTACCATCTTTGTTAGGATCGACACCAAACACCTGACACAGCGTCGAGTAATTACCATCTTCATGGTTTCCGTGTGTTGGAATGAGAGGATAGATGCGCTTGTAGTTCTCACTTTCAATGACATCGTCAGAATAGGTTAATGTCCAGTCATCGAGGAACTGACTCATCTGGGATGCGCTGTTGCTGTCAGTAAAATCACCGCCATGCATAACAAATAAGGGGCGGGTTTTAGCCACCAGTCGGTTACCCTGACGACGGTTTGTCCATCCGGTTCGGGTATCGCCACCTGCGACAAAGACAAAAGGAGAGTGATCAGTGGGTGCGGTTTTAAACCAGAATTTGTCACCACACTGACCTTTTTCACAGACCTGATAGTAAACAGGTGAATCCGGCTGTAAATCTTCCAGTCGTGTGAAATGGCTATTCAGACGACTTTTAAACGAGGCAGAGTGGGTAGGTGATACCTGTTTCCATGTACTTTCGTCAGTAGACTGCCCGTAGCGAATGGTCACTGTGTCAGATGACTGAGATTGAGTGACACCAATGACAGCTTCTCGCGCAGGATCGGCATCCCACATGACTCTGTGTTGGCTAATACTGGCATCAGCCGCTGCGCTTAAGCCTAAGCTCAAGGCGAGCGAACTGTACACCATGACAGATGATGTTTGGTTCATAACGATTCCTTGTTTAGTGGGTGTGTTGTGTTATCTCTCGTCAGTCACAACCGTGCTGTATTGCGACAAACGGAAAGAAGGGGAATGTTCAGTGTGAAAAGAGGCACTGACTAACCGGACAAAAGCAGCGTTTCGATAGGGTAGGTGCGTGGTGTCGCCACTGCCAAAGTTAATGGCTTTAGCACCATATCCGTGACGTCTATATACGCCACTCAACGGTGCTGCCGAGTCTGATGTCCAGTAATCCCCCGCTTTGGTTTTAGGGAAAAAGCCCGGATCCACTCTGGGTTTGCCAATGCTGGTATCGAGGTCAATAATACTGCTCAGTTGATGATGGTCAGGAAGCGCCCAGTCTGACTGGCCGCACAGTGTCATTTGGTTGGCCCGACGAATTAGATCATCGGTATCACAGCGGTTTTCCTCAAAGTAACAGTCACCCAGATTAGGTTTACCTGTTTCGCCGTCAAACCAGGAATAGGTCCAGTAACTGTCACGAATCGATTGTCGTCGGATTTAGCTTCCCACAACATGCCTGTCTGAGTATCTAAAACGCAATGCCAGGGACCCTGCCACGGTGATAAGAATTCGCCTTGTTCATTTACTTTAATAAAGCGGGACATATCTGGTTGTGGTGCGGTTTGGCGTTGAAATGTTTGTTGTTGAAATGACAAGAAGATAATCAGGCTAATCAATGGCAGGTTCAGTAATAAAAAGCGACGCAAGCGTCGAACTTGGTGGCGGCCCATGATCACTCTCCAAATACCAGTTTTATTGGACGGATATGTCGGGTATGGGCGGTTTGGCTGTGGTCAAAAGCCGATACCCAAAGGCAGATTCCATCATGGATTGGCTGGTCGAAGGCTGATTCAGTATCCAGATGCCTCGCCATCTCTAACGTCCATTTGCCATTACGCCACTGACCGACAGCGCTGACATCTCCCCGGTCTCCCTCAAACTGGTTTGATCGGTAAAGAACGGAGGGCAGTGTAGCTCCAATTGGCAGAGTGTCAGCCGAGCGGCGATAAGGCATAAAATCAAACCACGAACCAACAAGTCCCGCGTCATCCGCGATGGAACTATCAAGATTCAGACCTGTCTGTAATGGCAGACGTTTGGGGACAACCTCGTCTTGTTGGAACCATTTCCAGTTCATGACATAACCACCTGATTCTTTGCTGTCAGTGTGATAGCCGGCTTTATAACGCCGATTGGCAGAGCTATGTTTCTCTGGTGGGCCAAAATAGTTATCGTCGGCTTGTTTCATGCCATTGGTGCGGACTGCTTTCCAGTGCCACATGTCCCTGTATTCACCGTCAGTCGTGTAGTGATAGCCTTTACCGTGCCAGTTTGCGGGTTTGTCAGTCAGTGGCTTTCTACCAAGATGGACAGTGCCTGCTGCAATAAGATTGCAGTGGTCAGAGAGCAAAACAGCGAATTTATCCTCATAGTAGGTTTGTTCATCAAATTGATAAAAGCCGTTCTGGCGTACCGTCCAGCCTTGTTCCGTTTTCACCAGAGGCAGGTGATTCAGGCTTTTGCTTGGGTCTTCCCACTGGAACAGAAAAAAGGCTTCTTTATCTGTCCGCAATGCTTTGACAGTGACCTGCGTTTTTCCATCAATAAAGTTTGCGCCACCAAACGTACTCACAGTTTCTGACAACGCCTTTGTCCATGCAGGATCAGAAGCATCGCCGTCGAGCACAATAAAATCGTCATCTGGTAACACGCTGACCGAGAGTGGAGTAGGAGAGAGGTTCCATTGCCAGAGCCCCATGACCAGAACAGAAAAAAGACCGATGATCACTAGGGCGAAGGGACGAACAAATAGTGCTTTAAGCCAGCTGATGGACGCTTTCCCCAGATCGACCACATAGCCACCAGAGTGGAACAAGACAAACAGCAGAATGGCAGTGGCAGCATAGTAATGAACGAGCTGCACATAAGGTATGTCGCTGAAGTGATAAATTCCCCAGCCTGAGATAACACTGATAGTGATCAAGGGAAGACTGAGCGAGATCAGAATGCGATGGTATTTCTTACGGCCTACATTGGTATTTTTTGCTCTCAGTTTGTATGCAAGGTAAGTAAGGAAACAGAGTGTTAAAACCATACCGGATAAAACATGCGGTGAATGTACGTCACCTTGCGGCAAAACCGGTGAGAGAAATAACGCATCATCACGGGTTAATAAACTGATCCTGAAACCAGTGAGGAGACTGGCAACTACCGCCAGTATTGAAAGGGTATGAATGGTCGCCCAACAGACTCTGAATATTCCACGAGATACGTGCATTGTGTACTGACGGCCTCTAGTGTTGCTATTTCTAATAATTGAAGGTCGTCAATTAGAGAGGGGATTGGTGAAAGTTTTAATACAATTGAGTTAACTATTTTTATAAAGTATTGATTAAAAATAAAATCATGATCTGACGCAGAGTTGTTTTGTCGCCTCGCCCACAAGTAAGACAAAAAATAGAGTAATTGATCGAATTATTCATTTCGCTTTTATTATTGATGAAATTTAAGACGTTTTTCCGACTTAAATATCTTTGACAAAGCGACAAAGGACATGCCTTCAATGCTCTACACTTTTGGTTTGTGCTTGACGAGATTATTGAGACGGTCCTGTCTCAAACAGGTGGGATAAAGTGTATGAAAGCATGGTTCATTGTGCTGGTGGCGGTATTAATACTGGCGATCAACATGGGGCTTCGTCAGGCGCTGGGTATCTTTCTCCCTGATATGGTGAGTGTGTATTCAATGTCCTTACCAAGTATATCTCTCGCGTTTGCCGTCCAGAATTTGCTTTGGGGAGCTGTGGCACCTTTCGCAGGTATTATGGCTGAGCGACACGGTTATCCCAAAGTACTGATTGCTGGTGCTCTTATCTATAGCGCGGGTACAGCACTTATGGCTGTCAGCCAGTCGCCCATTGTCTATCACCTGAGTAATGGTATTTTGCTGGGTATTGGTGTGGGCGCGACGACGTTTCCCATCGTGTTAGGGGCTGTCTCACAGTATTTTCCCGAGAAAAAGAGATCATTGGCGCTCGGTATTGCCAGTGCAGGAGGCTCTCTCGGCCAGTTTATTTATGCATTGGCAGGTAACGCGCTCAATCAGACATATGGTTACTCAACGACATTACTGATTTTTGCCATGACGGTATTACTGATCCCGCTGTTGGTCATGCCTGTTAAACCTCAAGCATCAGAGAATGCTCCTGTCATCTCATCAGAACCCGCGTGGCGAGGTAAAAATTTCATCTTGCTCGCGGCGGGCTTCTTCGTTTGCGGATTTCACGTTGCATTTATTTCTGTACATTTACCCAACTATGCCTCGTTTTGTGGGTTAACATCAGATATTGCGGCCAATTCTCTCGCAATCATTGGGCTTTGTAATGTTGCGGGGACAGTGTTTGCCGGTTGGCTGGGCGGTCGTTACTACAAGCCTTACTTGCTTTCGGGTATTTACTTAGCCCGGGCTGCACTGATTTTTGCCTTCTTTATCTCACCCAAATCGGCTGAGAGTTTTTATTGGTTTGCCGCCATTATGGGCGTGTTGTGGTTATCAACAGTGCCTTTGACGAGCGGCGCGGTTGCACAGCTCTATGGCGCGGGAAAAGTAGCAAGTCTATTTGGCTGGGTGATGTTCAGTCACCAGATTGGCGCTTTTGTCGCTGTATATTCGGCAGGATGGATCGTCGAATTGACAGGCACTTACAATATCGCATGGTATTTAAGCATTCTTCTTGGCATAACGGCTGCGTTGATTCATATACCAATAAATATCCCCAAGTCTCCTGAGCGCATCCTGTCACAATAAAATCCGGCTGCTATCATTTTTGGCCGAGTGAGGTCTTTTTATCCTCAAAGCGATGTCTGGATCACGAGACAGACCTGACACCATGACATCAAATCGTGATGGTGCATGGGGCTGGGTCGCATAGAGCTCTTGTCCTGCTATTAATTCCTATTTTGTCTTCGTAAAGTTTTGTCAGTTATGAATAAAAAGGGAAATCACATGACCACGCTTCTACTCGCCGATGATCATGTATTGCTTCAGGATGGACTGATAGAACGCTTATCGAAACAACCTCGGTTCTCAATTGTCGGAACAGCAAATGATGGCGATCAGGCAGTGCAACTGGCAGAGGAATTGAGGCCGGATATTTTACTGACGGATATTTCAATGCCAAAGAAAAATGGCCTGGATGTGCTGAATGAGGTAAGTGAAATTGCACCTGAAGTAAAAGTGGTCATTCTGAGTATGCATAACAATAGTGAGTACGTTCTCACTGCAATGCGCTCAGGAGCAAAAGGTTACGTGTTAAAAGATGTGTCCTCTCAGGAGCTCGTCAACGCGCTCAATGTGATCGCTGACGGTGGGACGTATTTCAGTGCAAAGGCATCAGAGACACTGATGCAAGGTGTGAAGTACGAGGAAAAGAAATACACCGGTGATAAGACACCGACACCAAGAGAAAAGGATGTACTACTACTCATTGCCAATGGCGCCTGTAATAAAACAATTGCAAATCAATTGGATATCAGTGTCCGAACAGTAGAAACGCATCGACTCAGAGTCAAGAAGAAACTCGGGATCAGTTCGACGGCAGGGCTTGTAAAGTATGCCTTTGATCAAGGATGGGTAAGTCAGTAATTTATACCCGTCCTGTTAAAGTGATTATCGTTTTTCAAACATAGTCACTAAACACAACCTGATGGCTTTACGTCTTTATCCTCAAGTTTGTATTTCAGTGCAGTTCATCAAATAAATTTAGTTTGGATCGCACGCTTTTTGAACGAATTTTGTGCGGTAAGTCACCTGACATAACCTATATCCAGTTTCATGTACAAAAAACTAAGGGATATAGTCAATGCGAAACAATAAAAGACTGGTTTTACCTTTTCTCATTTCAATTATTCTGGCTTCAGGGTGTGGCTCAGGTTCATCTTCAGGCTCAGGTTCTTCATCAGGCTCAGGTTCAACTCCTCCTTCAGACAGTCAAGCTGAAACCCTCGATATCAAGTTAAACGGTAGTTTTGGAAGCTTTGGTAACGATGATCCAACATTTGCCTCAGTGGTCTGTAATGGCTGTGATTCATCAAAAACCATATATAAGTGGACGTTGGACGATAACCAAAATGGTATTTTCGGTGACTCGGGAGATAGAGTATTTGAGAAAGAGACTCTTCATTTCTCAGAGGAACTGTCTAATAAACCACTCAAAGGTGATGCCCGCCTTGAGGTGACAGTATTCGGTTCATCAGATGGGGCAGGTTCAACACAGCTTTTTGAATTACAGCGTAATGGTGTTCGAAAAGTCTTTTCGAGTGCAGGCGCTTTTACTGCACTCAAACAAGATGGCACTGTGGTTTCATGGGGTGATCCGGAAAGAGGTGGTGATTCTTCATCGCTAGTATTGAGTAAAGATAATCCGATTGTTGACATATTTTCATCCGATGAAGCTTTTGCCGCTTTGAGAAAAGATGGCACAGTCATTTCGTGGGGCTCCAACTGGAGTGGTAATTCGTCACGGGTCATATTTAGTGCTGATAATCCGGTAAAAAATATATATTCAACCCACGATGCTTTTGCGGCCGTAAGGGACGATGGATCGTTAATTTCATGGGGCTCCAGAACTCATGGTGGTGAGGCTCCAAATGACCTTTCACAAGTTACAGAGGAGGGGAAAGAAGTCGTCGATGTCGTATCGAATTACTACGCCTTCTATGCCCGACAAGCAGATGGAACGGTCACCACTTGGGGCAATTACATTGATGGTCATCCACCGTTAGAAAATGTGACTAAAGTTGTCTCGACCCGTGCGAGTTTTGCAGCCTTGACTGAAGACAATACCGTTATTGCCTGGGGTAATACCTTTACTGGAGGTGAAATTGGTCCGGGTGTATTTAGCGAGCAAGATGAGGTTGTAGATATTGTCCCTTCAGGTTCAGCATTTGCTGCACAACTAAGTGACAATACGGTTGTCACCTGGGGAGAAGAATCGGGAGGTAATCAACCCGGTGGTTTAGAGCGAGCAATGGAGCGCCTGACAGGCTCGATAACCAACATTTATGGCAATGATAACGGGTTCGCAATACTTCAGGATAACGGCTCTGTGGTTTCTTGGTATGGACACAGTGCAAGCCCGCAATATGCGATATTTTATGAAGTTGACGATATCAGTAGGGTGTTTAGCAACAATAAATGGTTTGCGGCACTCCGGAAAGACGGAACAGTCGTTGAATGGTTTAACGACGCTGACAGTTCAGAAATACCTGAGTCGTTAAATAGTAATGTTGAGAATAACCCTGTTGTTGATATTTTTTCGAATTCGTCAGCGTTTGCAGCGTTGACAAGCGATGGCACCGTTGAGGCATGGGGACTGACAGGAGCCAACACCGACAAGATAACATTTGACCCAGCCAACCCGGTCGTTGACATTGTACCCGGTATGTTTGTTTTTGCTGCGCTGCGAGAAGATGGCACAGTCGTGACGTGGGGAGATGAGAAGACCGGCGGTGATATTAGCAATGTTGATTTCGGCTATGGCTTTACCGTTAAACAGGTGACAGATTAACCCCTGATACAGATCGTTAAGACTGCTTATACAAAAAAAGGTCGTGTGTTCACGGCCTTTTTTATCTTGAGCAGTGAAGACGCCTAGCCAACTCTGCCAGCCGCCCCGCTGGTTTTTATAATGGCGTCGGCTTACGGTCTTGTTAGCATTAAAACTCATGGGTCATCAGTAGATTTTCTTCATGCCCGTGGTAACCATATTTAAGGTAGAAGTCTTTGGCGAATGTTGTTTTGTCGGTCAGAAGAAAGAAACACGTTATGTTGTCTTTCTTCGCTTGTGACTTCAGCTCATCCATTAGAGCCACTCCCACGCCTTTTCGCTGTTCATTACCACTCACAAAAACTTCAACTATTTCAAGCTCAAGTTCGCCTTTAAAGCTTCCAATTCTGGAAAAAACCGCCCCAACTAGACCATTTTCATTTTCAGCAACATAGCCATAAAATCGATAGGATTTAAAAATAAATTCCAAGCGTTCATAAGCCCACGCTTTAGTCCAGTCATCATTCCACGGCTCTGCATTAAAAACAGACACGTATAAATCCGCTAGATAGTCTAAATCCTTCTCTTCAATTTTTCTGATGTTCACTATTTTTAATCCAAAGTCATTTTTAATCTAAAGTGGGAAACCTTGAAACAGCTTGATTGCTAATGTCGCCTCAAGCAGTGAGTAACTGGTGACTGTGCTGATAAGCGAAGCAGAACCGAGCTAACTGATACGAATCAGACGTTAAGGCTTTGGCATTCACCTATAAGATGACAGCAATTCATCTGTATACCCATGACTGATAACTTCAATTTTTAACTGAATGCGTAAATTGCAAAAAAAATTACAAAACATAAGGTTAGGAGCCATATAAACAGTACTCTTTCTTAAGTTCAACAAAGGGTTGGCGTTTTTAGAGTGAGTGCAATCCGCTAAAGAACAGCGAGTTGAACGAAAGTGGGGTAATGGTGTTTGATATCGTAACGCCAGAGCAATCCGGTATGCAGTCAGAAGAAACCCTGCATGGTGATCGGAGTGAAGCGCACTATTTCATTGATAAGTAGAAAACACACCCAACAAACGGTGTTTATCTGATTGATATTGATGGCAGCCTGTCAATCAACAAGATCCAACTTCTACCGGGAAAACTGATGATTGATTTCAATGGCAAACGTCTAGAGCTGGCCGAGAGTGATATCTAAGATTTGAGCCGTGTAGCTATGTCGATGAATAAAGAGTGATAAAAGAAAACCCCGTGAAGGGGTTTTTGGGTGATGCCCAAAGCGGCGGCGAGCGTCAGCGAGTCCAGCCCATGAGTCTTTTGCGTGGGCGATGCTGCCTTTGCTTGTTATGTTTATTTGGTTGCAGACCATGTAACGTTGCTTTCCCTAATGCCAAGACCCTGTTTGAACTTGACAGGAAACTCTAAGCTAGGTTTGCCAGTCCAGCCACGTTCTAAATAGAGATTGTAACCATCACCATTCTGCTCGTATCGAACGGCTGAAAGCCATATTCCATCCCAATCCCCTAAGAACTCTAAATCTTTAAGGCGTTTGGGATATACACCGTTTCTGAGTTTATGAAGCTCAATTATTGACACCGCGGAAACGAAGTTTTGTGTTCCAAACTGTTCATCCGCGCCTGGTACTTCAAAGTCACATCCGCTCAGGAATCCAATAAGTAAGATAGTCGAAATTATTTTTTTCATTAATTAGAAAACCTTAGTCAGATTTGGAACATAACAGTGTTATATACCCCACAGTGTCCAATATAGTTCCTAGGATTTGTCCGATATCATTCATGGGTGAAATTTGCGATCGTCTGCACGCCGCGAACCCTCTAGCGTGGAGAGAATTGTCCAAAATCCTGCCTAGGTACTTTTGCTTTTAAAGTGAGTAGGTTTAGAGAGAAAATTTGCAGCGTGCAGCGAAGTGATTTCTATTCTCTTTTATCGGTTGCGAGTGTGTGAAAGGTTTGGGTACCAAAGGCTAAAAGTAGGTGGCCCCCATGCGAGAGGGCGTGCGGTACGATTCAATAATTTGTCCGAGTGAAATTTCCTTGTTATGTTACTTTTTAAAGCTCGCATACATTAATGCTGTAAACATATGATTTTTTGGTTGCAACATCTGCTCTAAGCCATATGCGGGAATAGTGATCTTAAATTTGCCACCATTGGTGTCATAGCTGCCCATTTGAACGGGTTTGCTATCGAGATATGCCCCTACAACTGTGAAAGACATTGGCTTTCCTTCAGGGTCTACTACCAATGACATCACTATATCGCTAGCATTAATATACACATTAGATTCAATCAGTTTATTAATTGATCCTCTAAGCTTTGGCGGAATATAAACGCTTAAATTTCTACCACCGGATTCATTTGAGAAAAATGCTAGATTTATAACCTGGTCATCCGCAGACTTACCATCTTTTACATTATCGATATTGGCAGGAAGCTTAAATAAAGCATACGAATTAAATCCGTCTTTTTTACATTCAACATACTCAGCCCCTTTGAACACGTAAGGAATTTTCTTCTGGAGCTTAAAAATATCATCACTCGGCATATCCGTGCCTCGTTCAGTGCAACTTGTTACTTCCATTGCCATGGTGCCAACTATCTGAACTGACTTTTCTTTCTTGTCAAAGTCACTTAATTTAAGCGGCATTTCGATTTCTGCTTTGCAGCCTACAAGAAAAATAGGCAAAGCCCAAAAAAGTATTCTTTTCATTATTACATTCCTTATATTTGGTCACTAATTACGAAAGACACTGAGCCTCCAAGTAACATAGAAGTGTTATATACCCCAATGTCTCCAATATAATTTCCACGATCTTTCCAAAATAATTCATGGATAAAAATCTGACATCGTCTTTACGCCCCGAATCCACTCACGTGTAGAGTCTTGCCCTAAAATATGCGCGGGGAAAACACCAAAATGGGCCATATTGATTACATTGGTTGTAGCATACCAAACTGGGCATAAGGCGAGAATCTTGCCTAGGTGCGCTCACTCGAAAAGCCACCACCTTTTGAGGGAAAATTTGCTAAGTGATTTCTGTTCTCTTATATCGGTTGAGAGTGTGTGAAAGGTTTGGTGCAAAAGTTAAAAGCAAATAGCCCCCGCGATGACGGGGGATAGGGTTTAGCATTACCCTCTATTTTTCATTTTGGCTTTTATTTCGTCAGCCAATGCGAAGATTTCTTCAGCTGTCATTCCATTGAGTTTTTCACCTACTTTGGCTCTTGCTTGTTCAGGTGACTCACCAGTACCAAAGCTGGACATCGTTCCAACAACATAAATTTGCTTAATTGAGTTCTTGAATTTTGTTTTTTCTTCTTGAGAAAGCTGAGTCATGATTTCTTGAATAGATGCTTTCATCGCTTTATCAGATGAAGTATCCAGTGTTGGTTCTCCACATGCAGTGAGTAGAGTGACCATGGCGCCAAAAGCTAATGTTTTTAAAATTTTTTTCATCGGTTGTCCTGAGTTTTTCGCTTGTGAAGAAATGGAAAATATTGACCTAGCCAATATTTTTTTATTAACCCACTTTGCATATCTATTAGAAAGAAAAATGATGGAAAAACTCGAGTGGATTCTACTATTGTCGTTGTCAATGATTGCTGTTTTAAAGATTGTTTTTATTAATTGCGAGTGTATGAAAAGTTTGGGTGCAAAAGGCTAAAAGCAGCTGGCCCTCGCGGGGGGAATACTAAGAAATCGTTAAAGCTTAAATTGTGCAATCTCCATCATGGATATGGCTCGCTTGGTCAAAATTTCGTAATGAACCTGTAACTAGACCATCGATTAAAGGGAAATGGACGACACCTCCGTTAACGAATACGCCAAATAGCAGAGCGACGCTAAGTAGTTTGCTTTCGTCACTAAAGTCGGGAATGGCGATGACGTTACAACCTTCTTGGTCTTCGCCGATAGAGTCATTTTTGTCTTCTTTGAAAACTGCAATGACTTCTTCGTTTACAAGGTAACTATCATTTTCATGTATTTTAGCTTCAGGGCTTTTGCTAATTATGGTGGCTTGATGTGGTATATCATCGAACATTAATGCGCAGCCACTCATAAGAAATATAGGCAGAAGCAAGGTAACAATTTTTCCCATAATGATATTTCCTGAAATGAGATAACTTATTTTTTCCCTGATAAGTTTTAGTTAAATCAATACGACGATTTATTTACTATTAAATTTGGATGTAGAGTAAATGTTCCATATTTAAATCTTAGGAATTTTCAACTCAATAGTAAATGTGTAGATATTGAAAGAGATAAGCCTAATTATTTTCGTTTTATATGCTTCAGTAGTGAGAATGAATTGGGTTCAAAAGGCTAAAAGTAAATAGCCCCCGGAGGGGCGGTGTTTGATGGCTTTGTTCGTTTTTATTCGCACTTATGGATATTTAGCTACAATTTTTTTGACCAGTTTCAAGGGGGTATTTACGCGATTACTGTTTTGAGTACTTACGAACTCTGGATGTATTCGTATTGCCACAGCCGCTAAAGAAGAGCTTGAAATGGGGACATAGCCATCAGGAAATAGCTTCTTGTTTTCGTTTAAGAATTTCGCGGCATCATTCACCGCCTTTTGCAGTTTTTTACTCTCGGGTTTATCGTAACTGAATTCCCACTCAGCCACTTTTTTAGAGATAGTTGGCCCTTCGTCCCTTGTATCAGCGTCAGACGCCTTTAAGACTCGGCAATCATACTGCCTACAGGTTTCAGGCCGATATTGATAAATGGTACATGAGCCATTTTTAAACATAGGACAATGACCTTTCTTGTAGTAGCCCAGTAGGTAGTGATGTGGAGGCAGTGACGGTGCGGAAAAAAGAAGCTGCTCAGGAATAACCTCAAGTGCGCCAGCATCACTCGGGCGGATCAGTATAAATTTTGAAGAGGTACAACATCCAACACAGCCATTACAAGGTACATTACCATCACTTTGGCCTTTCATTGTTAAAGTAAAATCACTGATCCACTCGGAGAATTCGCCAGCTTCAATGCGTTTGCTCATAAACTTCCTTTTTTAATCGCTAACCTGACTAATGGCTAACAATGTTGTAAACCTCAAAATGTCCAAAATAATGGCTACGATTTGTCCATGATGATTGGGGGCTAGACTTTCAATCGTTGGTAAGCCTCATATTTTACTTGGGCTTGCAGGCAATCGGCGAAAATCGGTTTAGTGAAAAAACACCAAACTGAGGGGGATTAATCATATTAGGCGAAGCATACCAAACTGGACATGTGGCGAGAATCCTACCCAAGTGCGATCGCTCGTAAAGCCATCACTTCTTGAGAGAAAATTTGCTGAGTGCATCGAAATGGCCTTCATGACGATTCTCTTTTATCGGTTGCGAGTGTGCGAGAGGTTTGGGTAAAAGGCTAAAAAAAGATATACCCCGCATGAAGGGGGAGGGAAAAACGCTTTAGCCAGATCAAAAAATAGTTAATAAAAAGTTAGAACGAACGAGAGCAAGCCTGCTATTTTGCGCCCTTATTTTCAGCGTCTGTTTTGTGGCTGGTCGTTCAATAGCGTGGTTGTGAAAATAGCCACTCTTTCAAGTACCGAAATGCTCCCCGCGCCAAGTTTACAGTCAATAGATACTGTACTTTCTGTGTCGATCTTTTGAAAAGCTGCAGTGATGAGGCTAGCTGAGAAACCAAGTGCGGCGACAATGTTATTTTCATTGCCATCACCACCTCCACCGCAACCGCCACGGATATTTCCACCGCTATCGTCAACGTTACTGCTCAAAACTGATATTCGTTTTTAAGCCTCAATGGTTTGAATGCATCGTGCTAAGCGTTGATATGCCTTATTAGTGACCAAACCTAAAATGACTAGAATTTTATGCATTTTGTTGAGTATGATTTTTTTGAAAAATGAAGGTTCTTTTCGCAAAGTTAATCTTTGTATATTTTAAATTGTTGATCTTGTTAACTTTATAATTTATCTATTGCCCTGATTTTTCATGGAGGGGATTTTCTCCCTCGAAAAAAACTAAGATAAATGTATGGATATTTTATGAAGTCAAAACTATTATTCGCGCTCCCTTTTTTGTCGTTCGCCACTGTTGCGAATACTAACCCTTACCTTGAAACACAAAACAAAGAGGTGAGTCGGACTATTTTTAAGGGACAGCGTGTAAACATCCCAGTCAGACCAATGCTGTCTCCTGACAGACGTCATCTAGTCACATTAGGGTTTGATAACAATCAACCACGCTCAATGGACTGTAAAATCGAGATCTATGACAGTGCAAACACCTTACTGCACTATCTCGACTGTCGTTCGGGGATTGGTGAGCACAGTTTTGCAACGCCAATCGCGCATTGGACGGATGGCCACTACGCCATTATCTCCCTCTATAACGCAGATTTTTCACAGCCTAGCCAACGCTATGAAGGCAATTTCCGGTTTAATTATGGCGACAGCTCGCGCATTGATAATGATTACTTGCCTAAGTGGTGGAAGCAAACCTATGACGTGGTTGGTCTGGATGCTAACACAGACTTCGACAATGATAATTTTACTCTGATTCAGGAGTACTTCGGAAACAGCAAACCGAACGATGCAACCAGCTATCCGAAATATGACCCGGTCATCGATTTTGACGAAACTCACTCAGCCGGCACATCAATGTGGGTTAATTTTGGTCGACCAGAAACAGAGTGGCTGGAGATCGTTCCAACCTATAACAAGAAAGTGAAATCTCTGGAATTGGAAGTAGATACCAGAGATAGGGCCCGTAACCAGTCTGTCGTGATATTCGTCCACGACGAGGATAATAATCGGGTTTACCCAAGCTACCTGAAGTTCCCCGGTAAGTTGTCAGTTGCTCTGGACGAGCCTGTGGAAGTGGAAAAGCTGAAAGTTAAGGTTATTGCTCGCCATTACTCTTCTAACATCACTGCCCAATACAATGTAAAAGTTAACGCCACGTTTGAAGAATAACTTTCTTTAGACAGGGTTTGAGAGCGCCGGATTGGCGCTCTATTTTGAAACACAGGCGGCCAAACCGACCATTTTTTCGGTACGCAATAGCTATCTTGTTTTTTTCCTTTTACTGCGGGCAGCAGTACGGAAAAATTGCGGTATTTAAGCATCTTGTGTTGAATCGTATTATTTATCCTCATTGTATGGTGAGACCATATCTTCTTCTTCCTATTAACCGAGCAATTCATATGGCCTGCCTGCGGCACAAGATGAGTAGCGCTTTTTTTGGTATGTAAGCTCTCCTCTGAATAAAGCCTCCCTTTTTCACAGAAAATAAAATGACGAAATCGTAATTTTTACTCAAGAATTTTTATAGTGGCTGTGTTCTGAACATCACGATGAGTGTGCTGTGCCAGCGGGTAAATATGGTGTACGAGATGAAATCACTGAACAATATTCAGATAAAAAACTGGATATCTCCCTTACAGGCATAGCTACAGTGGCCTATCAGATAGTGAAAATAACGACTAAAGTAATGAATGAAGACGAGCAGTGAAAAAACGATGAAGTAAGAAATCGTCGACATTAAATGTGAGATGCAATTCGTTCAACAGGCAATGGTTTTCATTACGGAATGAAATATGAAATGCATACATCCAGGCAAAAATCTATGGCTTATATTTTTTATAATCTTCAGTTTTACCGGCTGTTTTTCTGGTGATGACGAAGGGACCACGACCAGAACGAGTATTGATAACGATCTGAAAGAGAAGGTTGAAATTAAACTCAATAAATCGGTCATTGAAATAGAGAATGAAGCGGGTGGAGAGAGCACGCTGACTGTTGTTTTAACCAGCAAGCCGCCGGGAAAAGTGGTACTTGACGTAGTGAGTGACAACCTAAATGAGGTGATGGTATCTTCACCGCAACTGACATTTTCAACAACGAATTGGCGTAAGAAACAATCAGTCACGCTGACTGCTATTAATGACAACAAACTTGGCAATGGTACCGCGAATGTAAAAGTCAGTGTTAATACTAACCTCTCAGTCTTACCCTCAGATTTGCCTGTTCAAAAAGTGGTTGAGGTAACCATTAAGGATGATGATCAGGCCGATTTTTTGCTATCAAAAACAACCATGACGATTCCCGAAAGTTCCGGAACATGGGAGTTCAACACCATATTGATGGCACAGCCAAAAACAAATGTGATATTCGATATTTCGAGTGATGATCAGGCAGAGGCTATTGTCTCTCCATCTCAGATCACATTTACTCCTTCAAACTGGGATTTACCACAACCTATTGTTGTGCAAGGTGTAGATGACACTCATCAGTCTCAAGATAGTGTCGAAATTCGTGTGTCTGTCAATAATGAGTCAGATCAAGACTTTATGGGCATGCAGTCTAAAAGTGTCATGGTGATATTGAGGGACAATGATAACAAACAACCTACTGAGATCGCAGTGGATCCATCTGAACCACCTGGTGAGCTTGTGGTGACTCTTGACAACCATGACCACTACTTTCACCTTTATAAAGTTTCTCATCGCGGCCCCAATTTTGAAGTTGTCCGATTCGGTGAAGATGGCTCGAAAGAGCCTATCACTCCCGGTAAAGTGAGAACCTACACAGGGTACAGCCCAACAGCACCAGATACGGTAATTGCGGCAACACTGCGGCCTGACGGCGATTTGCGTTATCATTTGTTCCGGGGTGCCAGTGGAGATGATGAATTTGGTGTTCCCATATCTACTGGTGAAGAAAATGATTATGACCCGAACAGAGAAACCAACGTAACATACTGGGATAAAATGCCTCCTGCTCCTGAACACAAAACCGAGCCCATGGGAACCCTGACACCCCCGTCGGAGCTTCGCTTCTATTCCGCTGATGTATCCTTCTTTATTCATGCTCCTGACTATGAACAAAAAGGGTTCAAAAAAGTAGAGACCATAATTGAAAAGGCAGAGACGAGTTTAAATTTCACTGATGTCATTTACGTCCGCGATATTCACATGCAACACCCAATTGACAAGATAGTCATTCACCGAGGCTGGCCTGAAGATTTTGTGAAGGGGACCCATAAGCGCCTTAATGCAATATTCCCTGATAATATAACGAAACATTTTGATAACATAAAAAAAAGCGGAGGTGGCCTTGCAGGAGTCTGTTCTAATTGGTCAACATCTGGCATGAATAAACTTGGCGAATTCTGGCACGTTTATCGTCATGAAGTCGGCCATAACCACGGCTCAACGCACTTTGTGGGTGGATCACCTGAAGGTCGTTCAGTGATGTCTGGCAACCATGTAAAGCTTTCAATTATCAGCGGGCCAGAGCAAGAAAAGATGCAGAAATGCCAAAAAAGACGGTTTAAATCATATCGGGATGGGGTCGCCCCCCCACATCCTTATCCACCGAATGCGAGATACGACAAAGTAAAAATAGATAAAGACACATCGGAAATTGAGATCGACGTGTTAGCCAACGACACTGATGCGAATGGAAATAACATTGCGATACTTGATTTTGACACTCAATCGAAAAACGGTACCATCCGCTTTGAGCCGGCTGCCGATGAGGCAAGCCGAGATAAACTCATCTATCAGGTGAACAAGGTGTTTGAAAATGGCGAGAGAGACCAGTTCAATTACCGAATCGTCGATGAACACGGCTACCTTGGTAAGGGTACTGTTCGTATCATCGACTCTGCAGCCGTTATAGACGTAGATACTCAAAAGAAACTAAACAACATTGGCGCAAATAAAGATAAAATGGCCGATATCTACAAGGTTTTCACCCAAATTAACTTTACAACTAAAGATGGCCACTGGGTTAAATTTATCAACCTGCCGTCGCCTGTGCAAGAGGGCAGAATGTTCACACTCCAAGTAAAATCAACTGCTTCGGTCCGTTTGCGTTTCAATGGTAAAACAAGACTTTTTTATAAAGGACAGACAGTGACAGGTGAATTTCGAAATGGCAAATGGGAGCTCAACTAGCCTGCGTGTTAGCCCCTGAGACTTATCGATATTGTGGATATGCCACTTCGTCGTCTGGAGTGACATATCCACTACCTCCTATTAACCGAGTAGATCGACACAAAACATGATGTATTAAGATATGGCTCCCTGTTAAGGTTGTATAAGGCACCTTTTTGTCATTTTACCGATCATTTTAATATGCAAATACCTATTTGTTTAGCCGAGTATCATTGCAGGGTTGTTCTGAACATAATGAGAAGGAGCTACTCCAGTAAGGGCTGAAGTTTTCAGAGGTAGTGAAGGTGAGGCCATGATATTTTTCTGCAATACACGTGCTTACAAGATATCGAACTGACCACACCGAATTTATATCTTAAAAAATAACAACGAACCCTAACATTCAGGCTTACAGGCGTTCACACCGTCTTTACGGCATTGCCGAGAAATGGAATTGACGCTTATCTGGTGTTGATATGAGTGAGTAGAAACTGTCAGGCATCTACGCAAAGGTGTTGTTGAATATGTTTAAGCAGAAAGGTCTCTCTTTCAATCGACAGTCCCTTTTTATCTGACATTTCAATGGTTTTCATGTTGTGGGCAATGGCAGAATCAAGGTCTACCCATTCAGCACGCATACCATTTTTAATTTCGTAGTCTTCCAGAGAGACTTCACCCAGCTTTTCGTCCACCTCACAGGTGAAGCAGTAAGACAGCATGTGAACCACATCAAAATCGCTTTTATACCATGGACGGTACTCTTCATAGAGCCCGTAAGGCGCTACATTCTTTATTCCCTGAGCGCCAGTTTCTTCCTGTAATTCTCGGATTAACCCTGTCTCTATATCTTCTCCCGCATCAACTCCACCGCCCGGAAGGGAGTAATCCTGATAGCGTTCTGTGTACATGAGCAAAACCTTGCTGCCCTGACGAGCAATGGCCCGTGCTGCAATCCTTGTGAACTGGCTTTTTTCTTCGAGGGGTAAGATGTCCGGGTGGATACTGGTCTTTAGTTTTCTCAAGGTGATGGCTCTTTTTAATAGTTCGGGGTTGTCTCTTAATATGTGGGGCATTGTCGCCGACTGCCGCCATGAATGCAAAAGTGCAGGAAAAGCCAAAAAGAATATGCGTGCAACGCCGAGATAACCAAGAGTTCGAAACAGGCGAGTCATGCAAAATTAGCCATGTTCAGTGCATTAAATTTGATGACAGTGATACGCACAACTGTACGGACGCGTAAAATTGCAAAAGCGGTACAGGTCTCTTAATGATTGACTCCTAGACTCACAGGACGCACCCACATCGAGATCATCATCAGGCCACGCATCGTTTTACTCACTGCGTGCCGGTGAGTGATGCTTGATAAGTGAAGGTGAGACAATCGATAAGGAGCAGAAAATGGCGAACTATCACGATGTCCATACATTGTCGATTAACGAACCAGAGCAATTCTGGCGTGAAAAAGCGGCTGATATTCACTGGTATTCATTCCCCACTCAAATTCTGAGCTGTGATGAAAACGGCATCGACAGATGGTTCGCTGATGGTGAGCTTAATACCGCTTATCTGGCGCTCGACTATCATGTTGAAAACGGCAGAGCAGAGCAAACAGCTCTCATTTATGACTCCCCAGTAACGGGCAAGAAAGCCACCTTCAGTTATCGACAACTTCGTGACAGGGTCGCGCTTGTGGCAGGAATGTTATCTGGTCTTGGTGTTAAAAAAGGTGACAGGGTGGTGATTTATATGCCTATGGTGCCAGAGGCGGTGATGGCAATGCTTGCCTGTGCCAGGCTTGGTGCCGTACATTCTGTCGTGTTTGGAGGATTTGCGGCCAACGAACTGGCAGTGAGAATAGATGACGCCAAACCTCAGGTTTTACTCACGGCATCCTGCGGTATCGAGATCAACAAAGTCTTACCTTACAAGCCGCTGGTGGACAGAGCCATCGCTGAAAGCGAATTTAAGCCGTCATCTGTAGTGGTCTTGCAGCGGGATGCGTGCCGTGCTGAGTTAACGGAAGAGAGAGACAAAGACTGGCAACAACTGGTGTCTGCCGCAATGCCACATGCGTGTGTCCCGGTTAAGGCTACTGATCCTTTGTATATCCTGTATACCTCCGGGACAACAGGAAAACCCAAGGGGGTGGTACGCGACAATGGCGGTCATGCGGTTGCCATGAAATACAGTATGAATGCCGTCTATAACGTGGCACCCGGAGAAGTGTACTGGTCAGCATCTGATGTGGGGTGGGTCGTCGGTCACTCCTACATTGTTTATGGACCTTTGATCCAAGGCTGCACAACCATTCTGTACGAGGGGAAACCGGTTAAGACTCCCGATCCCGGCGCGTTTTGGCGCGTTTGCGCTGAATATAAGGTGTCATTGCTGTTTTCTGCTCCCACCGCTTTTCGGGCCATTAAAAAAGAAGACCCCAAGGGTGATGAGCTGGCTGCCGGGTACGATTTATCCTCGCTACGCCATATCTTTATGGCGGGCGAGCGCCTTGACCCGCCTACATTAGCATGGGTTGAAGAGGTCACACAGACACCTGTGGTGGATCATTGGTGGCAAACTGAAACAGGATGGGCGATTGCCACTAACCCTGTGGGCATTGAGACGTTCACAACCCGCGCAGGATCGGCGACCAAACCGACGCCCGGTTTTCAGGTCGAAATACTGGATGCAAACGGTGATCGACTCCCTGCCAATCAGCAGGGCTTTATTGCCGTTCGCCGCCCTATGCCTCCGGGCAGCTTACCGACTATTTGGGGCGATCATCAGAGGTTCGAGAGTGGCTATCTTGAGCAATTCGATGGCTACTATGCATCAGGAGATGGAGGATACATGGATGAGCAGGGCTATCTGTTTGTTATGGGTCGCATCGATGATGTTATCAATGTCGCAGGCCATCGATTATCTACAGGAGAAATGGAAGAGATTGTTGGCGCGCATCAGGCGGTCGCTGAATGTGCGGTAGTCGGACAGTTCGATGAGCTGAAAGGACAACTTCCACTTGGACTGGTGGTGTTAAAAGATGGATTTACCTCAACAGATGGCGATATTGAGCAGCAGCTGGTCGAAAAAGTCCGGGACGAGCTGGGAGCTGTGGCCTGTTTTCAACAGGCGTGGTGGTGGATCGTTTACCCAAAACCCGCTCAGGAAAAATACTCCGCCGTGTTATCCGGCAAATCGCTGACGAACAGCCCTATCAGATTCCGTCAACGATTGATGATCCCGGCAGTCTTGACGACATCAGTAAGGCACTCGGTAAGCAAAGCTCGACGGATAAATAACCAAAAGGATCGGCTCCGTGATGTAAAAGTGCCATCGTGGCTTGCACGACAGTTTACCGCTGCTTGTATTGAGTGGGGCAATATCCTCTCGATACCGAGGGATCGCGGACACTCAGATGTTTTGTTTTACGACCGCTGACCCTCTTCCGCCAAAGTTTAAAACTACTGGGTTTTAACTGACGTCGCATGAACGTGATCACTTGTGGTTCAGACATACCGTATAAGTGTTCTATCGCCTCGAACGGTGTACGGTCTTCCCATGCCATTTCAATAATTCGCGATATATCTTCTTCTCTCATGTATCTTCGTCTCTCATTGTCACCTCAAATCTACATTACAAAGATATTACGCAAGCACCGTTAAATAAGTTCTTTTAGCGATGAAACATTGAGTTATCTGGGCAGTCATCAATTTATATCAGTGGTTAATGAGTGGCTAAGACTGCTGATCATGCATCTTTCTGTCGATTCTTACTATTGGTACTCCTCTGTACACACCTGCTCACGTTTCCTTTAGTAGTATCGAGAAAAAGGAGTACGAATGATGACAGATAAGTTAAATGAACATGGCCGTTCATTACTGTTCACCGAGGCACGGACGGCAAACCGCTTTTTAAACAAACCCATCGATATGTCGGTATTACAGGCGCTTTATGACTTAATGAAGTGGGGGCCAACCTCAATGAATCAAAGCCCGGCGAGGATCACCTTTGTGACCACACCGGAAGCGAAGGAGATGTTAAAGCCTGCCCTGGCAGGTGGCAATGTTGCCCGGGTTGAATCTGCGCCGGTCATTGCGATCATCGGTCAGGATTTACGGTTTTTTGATCACTTGCCGACCCTGTTCCCCTCCGCACCGGACGCTGGAAAAATGTTTGAGGAAGATGAGGAAAAAGCGGCGGTGAGTGCATTCAGAAACTCTACGTTGCAGGGTGGATACTTCATTTTGGCAGCGCGCTCGGTTGGTTTAGATTGCGGACCTATGTCAGGGTTTAATAATGCGCTTGTTGATCAAACCTTTTTCGCCGATACATCAATTAAGTCGAACTTTATCTGTGCATTGGGATACGCAGACCCTGAGCAATATTACCCCCGTGGACCAAGACTCAGCTTTGACCAAGCCTGCACCGTGCGATAACTCTGATTTTTATCGCGCAGCGACCGGGCCGAGGCGTCGCTAAGGCCCGCGTTTAAAACATGTCATTTTTGCAACTCTTGTCATTAGTTGTCATACGGCAGCATAGTTTTATCCTATCTATCGGGTATCACTGACCTGTCACGGTGTGATGGTAAAAATATCTCACCGATACATGTATAGGTGGTGCTTTTCTTAATGTTCTGGAGTAAATATTACTCTTTTACTCATATTTTAATGGTTACTTAGTTATCTGGCTCTCTATTTGTTTTTAAAAATAAAAATATACATAATTAGATAATAAATACAGTTATTTAATATTTACATTAAATTATATCATATGACATAGATTGTGGGTTTATGCCTGTCTTTTTATGATAAATCCCGCTCTTTATTTTTTACTTATGTGTCCTCGCCAAAAAGCTCCCACCAAAATACCACCAAAACTCTCCCACCAAAACTACAGCGAATGTCGGCAGAATTACCACTGACAAGCTTGATGAAATTGTAACTGTGACATTGTCACTTATGACTTGGGTCAATGATAAACGTGTATTCACTGCCACGATTGTCATGATACTTGTCAGTCATTTTTTGGCTCTTGTGGCCGAGTAATGCCTGAGTGTCGTAGCCAAGTTCCGCGTATGTTCTTTCTGCCAGTGATCGTAATTCGTGAAAACTCGGTGGTGAACCTTGCTCCCATGTTAGGCCGCTTTCATTACGAAGCTTTTGAAAAGATATACTAATCGACACTGCGCTGACAGGCTGGCCTTTTTTAGTAGGCGCATGTTTCGTGGTCAGATGGAGAAGATACCGACTAAGCACACCAGTATTTCTGCATTGCTCGATGACCTTACCGAGCGACATACCGACCAGTGGGTTGGTCAGTGTGAGTGGAAAAGCCAGTTTTGTTTGGCCTCTGGACTTACTAATACTGACAAGAAGGTGGCCGTTTTTGATGTCAGAGAATTTTAAGTTACACAGGTCTTGCCGCCTAAGTCCCGTGGTCAGAGCGAGATAGAGGGAATGAATGACATATGGGAAACTCTGTTTTTTTGCGGATGCCACAAGAGCTAGCCAATCATCCTTGGTGAGTCTGTTACGTGAGACTTTGAGACGAGGACCTCGGGTTGCGACAGCAGGGTTCACGCCACCTTCGATTTCACCGGCATGCAAGGCCTCTTTGAATACGTCTATCCATGTTGAGCGTATTCTTCTTGCCCTGTGGATTTTATTTTGTGCCTTATATTCATCAATGATTTTTGCCAGTGATTTGGTGTCGATATCCTTGAGACCCGTCTGGCCAAGACGTTCCTCGAGTATGATGACATCATAGTAGCGTTGCCTGACTGTGTTCTCAGCCAGTTCCCCGTTTTTTGCCCTTTCGCGCTGAAGTTTCATATATCGCTGACACCAAGCTTTTGTGCTGATACCCCGTTTGGCTACTTTCGGTGGGCTCTGGTCGAGAATATGTTGGTAATGGTCCAACAGTTGTTGGCTTATTCTCTCGTTGAGTTCATTGGCGATAGTCTGTGCACGTTTTTTATCCGACCCCAAGCTATGAAAACGACCCGTCCTTGGGTCTCGATACTGGAAGTAGACTCTTCCATCACGTTTGTCTAACCGTTGATAAAAGTTAGGTATATCAATCTTATGCGTTCTAGGTCTAGCGGCCATGGCTCATGATCCTCTCAACCAGTGGGTCAGAAAATGGTCCCTCAGCAGCCACAGACAAACCGATGAATTTTGCATCTGTCCTGACCATCCAACGGCCACCGACTTTCACCGGTGGCGGGTTTATCTGCCGGGTTTTCACCCAACGGCCCATGGTGGCGGCAGAGTATCGTTCATGGGGGAAGAGTAGGGCTGCCCATTCAGACAGCCGGATATAATGTTGTTGACTCATAGACACCTCCGGGAGGGTGGCAGATTGTCAGAACGGGGGTTTGAGATCGCTCCAGTCTGGTACCTCAGGAGAGCTGTTGACCGGGGCTGCGGTGCGCTTGTCGCCGGTGAATTCGATATCGACAATACGGGCTTTGAGTTTGGCTCCCACCGCGCCATCACGCTTGTCATATGTGCTGGTTACTAGATCATTGGCATAGATAAGTAACTGCTTTCCTTTGGTCAAATGGGGCACTAGCTTGGAAGCACGCTCCCCCCACAGCTTGCCATCGATCCACTGAGTCTGCTTGTTTTCACCATAGCCAATCGAGTAGGCCAGGCTGAGGTTGGCGACCTGTTGGCCGCCGGGTGTGGTGCGAAGCACGGCATCTGAGCCGAGCCGACAAAGTACAGATAACATATCAATCCTCCTTTGAGGTATCGACAGGGACATCCAGAATTTCATCCTGTTCCCGCAGTGTGGCCAGTCTTGCCTTGTAAGCTGCACGGGCCGTTTTCATCTGCTCAGGTTCAAGCGTTTTCGCCGACGTTTCCACCGCTGCCAGTGCGGACTCCGTTTCAGCAGACGCGATCTGCGCCAGTACCGCCACCAAAGCATCCTGTTCATCTTGAACCTCCTCCTTACCTTGCAGCCGGGACAGCAGGCTTTCCGTGCCACGCCGTCCCGGTGGTGCAGGGTTAATGTTCTTCTCCTCCGGTGTGGCCAGCTCATCCGGGGTATACACCCCAAGAATGACGTCCGGACAGTACAGGCGGGACCAGCGTTTGACTGCCAGATAGGCGATCTGCTGGCGGGGGTCTGACTTCCAGACCGGAGAGTTCCTCACAGTGACGGGCTTCAGTAATACCTCCACAAGTCGCGGCTCCTGCTCGCCTTTCAGGGTGGCCCATACCCTGACGCCGAGGCCATCTTCATCTTTTTTTTGTAGGCCGCCGTTAATGTATTTATCCCATTCCCCAAACCATTCGTAATGCAGGCGCTCTTTGGTTGGCGCCATTGTGTTGATCACGGCATTGACCAACTGGGCTTCATACCCGAGGGTGCCGTTCACGATATGTGTTTTCTGAGCCACAGCATGAGGGTTCATGCCCCATTGCATAGCCTGTATGGTCACGGCCAGACAATCGCCAGGGCTGCCCCTCAGGTGATTAGGTACCGTGGACTTTCCAGTGGCCATCAGCTCGGCAAACCTCTCCAGCCTTGTCATGACCTCCGGGTTGAACATCAATGTCGCCAGATCGCAATGGCCAGCAGGGGGCTCAATCATGGCGAGCTCAGTGGTAGATATATCTGTGAGTTCTGCAGTCATGATGGCCTCCTAGATGCGAAAAACGCGATTTTGTGTGCTGCGGGTAAATTGGGTGACCAACTCAGGATCGGCCTTCTTCAATGCGGCAGTATCGACTCGGTTGGTCATCTGGGTTTTCCAGCTACACAGTTTTTTGCCTTCGCTGTCGATAAGAAGCTCGGCATGCTCGCCCATGAATGCTTTGATCTGCATATCGAGCCCACCGATGAACTTGCCGCCGACTTTGGGCCCATAGGCCTCTGTTTCCAGTGCCTTTATCTGCTCTTTCAGGGTCATGTAATGGCGGAAAGTGTCAAGGATATCGGGAGTGGCCACGATGCTGTTGCCGTTGTCCTGTCGATAGATAGACTCTAAATCCTGTAGGGTTTGAGGCTCGGGAGCGACGTCTGCGATCACATGCTCAAACCAGAAAGCAGTGAGCCTTTGGGTGACAATATCGACCAGTTGCTGGTTCCATTTCATGGTGTAGACACGAAAGTCATTGCCGCCAATCAGTACAGCCAGATCCCATTGGCGCTTATCCAGTACAACCATGTAATGCAGTTCCTGAAGCATATAATGCTCGGGCACCTCATCATCGGCCTCAACCAATACCACTTCATCATTCTTCTTGGCGTAAACATTACCCGTGCCCCACATATCCCGTGCTGCCCATTTGTCAGCCGTTTTGCACTCTAGGCCCTTGTCAGCTCCAACGATATGGCGGTCAATATTGGCACGTAGCCAAGGCAGTGTTTTATTGACAAAAGGGTAGTTTCGCTTCTGGACTTTCTGGCCCGTGCGGCGGGCGTATTCTTTGGCGACTACATCTTCAAGTTCATTGCCAAAATGAACACGGTCATTATCTGATAAGTCCTCCGGATCACGGCGACCTGTTTTCTCTTCCCACACCTCGTAGGCGGTACGATAGGGACTGAGGCCAAGGATGGCAGCGACATCACTGCCACCGATGCCAAGGCGGCGCTGAAAATGAAAGTTGTCCTCGTGAGAGAGGTTTGGGTAGTTAGTGCCTTCAATAAGGGCATCGACATAGTTTTGATGGATATCTACTTTGGTCGGGTATTGTTCACATGCGGTCATGTTGGCGATCCTCCACAAGAGTGGTAGCGAGCTTGAAGGCAATATCCTCGGCGGCCTCGGCAATGAGGGCTTGGTACTCTTCGGAGAGGTTAGAGAATGCCTCCCGATCGCCGCGAGTGCGGGCCAACGCCTCACACACCATGCAGAAGTCGTCACTTTCAAAGGCTTTGGACAGGACGTCATCAAAGTGCCAGTCGTCTTTGCCAACGTGAACATGGTTACCGGCTAACAGGTCTTTGGAGATATCGCCAGTGAGAGTGTCGATGGTTGAGGCTTTTTCATCCTCCTGCTTTTGTAGGAGCAGAAAGTGATTAATGTCATTGGTGATGATGCAGTGCGCGTTCATGTTGCCTCCAAAAAGGTTGATGGCCCGTCGGTTTGCGGACCCATGAACATTAAGCGGTAAATAACCTTGGTTATAAATATCGGTCAATGTTTCAAGACATAATATAACCAAAGTTTAAATGAGTGGGGTTGTTTTAAATTTAAGAAAGGTTATATTTTGATATTACTTAGGTTATTAAAAACAAAAAAAACCCACTAATTCAGCAGGTTTAATTGAAAAAAATAACTATAGTTTTTATTGACTATTTGAAGGTCAGCACTGAATACCAGAATATCCTTCCAATAATACGAATTAGCTTTCTGCTCTCAGCATCGTAATTCTCATCAGGATACTCGTCGCTGTTGAAGCTTCTCAGGCGAAGCCCGCCGCCCGGTAGGTTCTGTAAAATCTTTATACGTAACAATCCATCGTGGTCGATAGCATATATGTCACCGTCAACAACGTATTTCTCACCAGTGTCGACGCCAACTGTGGCACGATTCGGCATTACTGGTTCCATGCTATTTCCAGATATATTCACGCACACGACGTTCTCTTGCTGGATATTTCCACGTCTCAGTGTGGCCTTAGAAAATCGGAGTTTAGGCCCCTCGTACTCTTTACTGCATACTGCACCGTTGCCCGCACTCAGCTCAACCTCATTAAGAAAAGGTATTTCAACTTCATCATCTCTTAGAGGTGTACTGTCATCCCACGTTTCGATACCGCCTGACCAGTTGGCGTTCGACTCCGCTGCACTCTTTGTATGGTTAATCTCCACAGGAACGTCTTCATCACCAACGAGCCATGATGGGTCACACTGAAGTGCTTTGGCTATTTCGAATATCTTGGTTGTACTACCTGTTTTCCCGGATACCAATTTGTGCACCGATACTTGAGACAGACCTACAAGTTCGGCCAATTCTTGTTGATTGATACCGAGCTCCGACATTCTTAATTTTATCTTTTGCGCTAATTTACTCATATCAAAGATGTTATTACTTAAGTTATATTTTTTCAATAACCAAGACTCTTGACATGTTTATACCTTTGGTTATATTCGTTCGATGGCAAATTAAATTTGAGTTATGGAGGCTCCATGTTCAAGCAAAATGCCATCCACTATTTTGGCTCCCAACAAAAGACTGCGGAGGCACTGGGGATCAGCCAGCCCGCGATCGCTAACTGGAAAAACATTATTCCCCAAAAGCAAGCCTTAATTCTCGAACGCCTCACTGAGGGCAAGCTTGTTTATGACCCATCGTTGTACAGGAAAGTATCTCAATCTCCTGATGATGTGAACGTTTAGATTAGAGAGGGTCACACATGGACCATATCGATACGGCGATATACGCCACAGTTCACGACTCCAATATTTCTGCAAGATTAATCGCTCAGCATCTTGGGAACTCTCACCAAGTCCTCATCAACAAAGCCAATCCTCAGAATGACACTCACAAATTATCACTGCGTGAAGCATTAGCTATTCAGCTTATTACCGGGAATCGTCGGATTTATGAGGCGATGGGCACTGAACTCGATCTGCTGAAAGACAACTCACCATCCACCAACCTTCTTGAGTCGGTCCTGAGGGCGACGGCTGAACATGGTGATGTCGTTCGTGCTATTCAAAACTCGCTCAATGATGGCATCTTCACGCTCCGCGAAAGGGAGAAATGCCAGCAGGAGGTCAATGAGGCTATTTCTGCGCTTGAAGCACTGAGAAAAGCCATCGTGACAGAACCATTGAGAGGTGTCTGCCATGGCTGAAGTTATTGAGTTTACAGGTAAGGCGAGAGTAGACGATGGCTTCTACCGCGTCGCCAATCAATTGGGCAGGGCACTTTGTAGGGTCAGATTGAGTGACAGGGAGAGCCGGGTGGTTCAGGCCGTCATGATGAAGACCTATGGCTTCAATAAAAGCATGGACTGGATGTGTAATGCGCAAATTGCCGAGCTGACGGGTATACACGTTACCAACATAGGCAAGGTTAAGTCTGCACTAAAACGGCGCAATATTCTCATTGTCATCGACAAGCAAATTGGCCTCAATCCGATGACTGATGAATGGGTTTATGAGGATAGGAGGAGCGAGATAAAAAGTCAGGTTCGACTCGTTAAAACGTCAACCCCGACTCGTACAAAGAAAGTCAGTCCTGACTCGGGGGGGAGTCAATCCCGACTCGACACAAAGTCAGTTTCGACTCGTAAAAAAGTCAGCCCCGACAACCACAATAGACAAGACACTATTACAAAAGACAAGGTTACAAAAGACAGCGCGCGCGAGCGACGCGCCCCACGAGCTTCACCCCCTCCCTCTGATTTTGATATTTCAACAGAGCTGTTCAACTGGGCAACCAAGAACGAGATCGTTGTCGACCTGACTCAGGAGACTGAGAAGTTTCTGGACTACCACAGGGCCAAGGGCTCGACCTTCAAGGACTGGACCGCTGCATGGCGTAACTGGATGCGAAACGCCAAGCGCTTTGCTGCGAACCACAAACCCAAGGCGGCCAATGACAACGAAACAGGTTTGTTCACCAAGGAAATTCAGGAATGGATTGATGCGCCGGATGCTTCACCCATCAGTGAAGAGCGCCGTGCAGCATTGATGGCGGGAGCAATTGACTATGGAACTTTCTGAAAAAACTCTGTTTGCAGAGCTGATGTGCATGACTGCAAGCCTGTACATGAAAGAGCCGCTGTCTCGGCCATCCCTTGGGATTTATTGGAATGCACTCAAGGACTTCCCACTCGAAGACGTGAGGCGAGCCCTGGACTTACACCTGAGAAATACCGATACCGGGCAGTTTTTCCCCAAGCCAGCAGACATCATCCGCCAGATGGAGGGCAACACCCAGACCCGTGGTGAGCTGGCATGGACCAAGGTTTCCAAAGCCATTCAGTCCGTTGGGGCATGGCAATCCGTGGTCTTCGACGACTCAATCATCCATCAGGTGATCAGCGATATGGGCGGCTGGGTCTCACTGTGTCACACGGACAACGAGGAATTGCCATACCGCCACAATGAGTTTGTCAGGCGATACAGGGCGTATACCAGCCAGCCACCGATAGGTTACCCCAAAAAGCTGATTGGCATCAGCGAAGCCAACAACTCGCAAAGCGGTCAACCCATTGACGATCCGATGGTTATCGGTGAGATCGAAAAGGCTAAAGGAGTCTATCAGGGAGGAAGACGCTGTTTCGACAAGCCGCAGCAGATGTCCATTGAGGACCTGTGCAGCAACGTGGTCAGGCTCAAGAATGAGCAATCTTGAAGCCACCCTCGCCATGCAGCTGCTGGTCGTGGGCGTACCGGAGCCGGAAAGGGAATACCGGTTTCATCCCATCCGGCGATGGCGGTTTGACTTTGCATGGCCGGACAGGCTGTTAGCCGTTGAGGTAGAGGGCGGTGGCTGGAGCGGTGGCAGGCATACCCGGTGCAAGGGCTTTGCCAGTGACATGGTGAAGTATTCCGAGGCGATGCGGCTTGGCTGGACGGTCTACCGCTGTGATGGTGGGCTCATCCAGAGCGGGGAGGCCATCACTGCCATTGAGACGATTCTGGCGAGGTTACCTATTGCGCACACTGCGTCGCGACTGCGCACAAATCCCGACGCACCTGCGTCGCAAGGGGGAAGCGGATGACAGTATTGCATGAGATTGCTGAGGTGATAGGACCTGTGTCTGCACTGAAGCTGGGGCAGGAGATGGGTGGGGCGACCCTCTATGTGCCGCACTTTCCCAGTCACTTCCATCCCTTGGTATTGGCCATTGGGCAAGTGGCAGCAGAGCGGCTGTGCCGGTTCTATGGGGGTGAGACGCTGGACATCCCGAACAAGGTCATGGTCCGGAGGGTCAGAAACCAGCTTATCCGGAAGACCTACCATGGGATGCCAGAGCGGGAGTCTAACAGGGCCATGCACCTTGCGCGGGAGTACGGCCTGTCGAGGAGGCATGTGTTGAATATTGTGCGGTGTTAGTTTTCTTTGCCCTTGTCGTCAGGGTGAACTGGGATTGGTGCGCCGCAGGCAAGTTCGGCGTCGCGGTAGGCCAGTTGCCAGTTTTTAGCTTTGGTTAACTGTTCACATGTCTTATTGTCATGTAGTGTCTTTGTGTCTGAAGTAAAATCTGCTTCGCGTAAATCAGCACCTTTGATATCGGCTCCACGAAGGTCTGAACCAATTAGTGACGCTTGATTTAGTTTGGCACTCTCGAGAATAGAACCTCTGAGATTTGAATCGTTAAGTTTGGCCGCTTGCATCTCAGCTGAAAATAACACTGCTTCTTCCATATTGGCCTTCTCAAGATTTGACCTTTGAAAGATTGCTCCCAAAAGCTCAGATGCACTCAGGTTTGCACCGTTTAAAGAGGCGTTCTTAAAGTTCGCATCCATTAGTTTAGCATTGGTGAAGTTAGCGCCTAGGAGACTAGCGTTTCCAAAGTCACTAAATTGTGCATTTGCAGACAGGAAATGTGCATTATCAAGTTGACTTTCGACCAGTATGGAGTCCGTTAAGTTTGCACTGTTGAATATTGTGTTTTTGAGGTTGGATTTCATTAGGTTAGCCATTTTGAGATTGGCTAGTTCAAAATTCGCACCTTCTAGGTTTGCTCTGAGAAGATTTGTGCGTTCCAAGTTTGCTGAGAACAATATGGCATCCTGAAGATTGGCAAATGCTAGATTAGCTCTGCTGAGGTCAGCCGATGCTAAGAAGGCTCTAGGAAGTTCTACTTTTCGGAGAAAAACAGGGCTTACCCTGTCATTTGAGCTTTCATCTTTTATTGTATCCGAACTTATAGGAGGAATACTAAGGTTTATACCTATGAGAGGTTCACCAATGCTATTGAGATACTCTAGCGCCTCTTTTTTGCCGCTGTTTCCGGGAGCTTTGTTAGTCAGTAACTGCCAAGCATTTATTTTTCTCTGCTCTTGTCGTCCCTCATAATCCCAGTAAAAGCTAACGATGGTGATAACTAACAAGAAAGAGCTAACCGCTGAAAATATTCTCACTACGTGCAGTTGGTCCAACCAATCCGCAAAAGCGTGTAGGCGATCTTTTTTTGATTCGTGTTTGGAATCTTTTGCTTGTTTATATCGTTGATAGCCGCTTACTGCCATTTTTTCTCCTGAGTGAATCATTTCACCTAACCAGCCTTTTAGTAACGGTGCACCCTGCTTGCTGAGATACCGTTAAAAAGGCCGCGTCTATGACCTATAAATTGGGCAACCGTTCCTGTCAACGGCTCCAAGGCGTACATTGCCACCTTGTCCAGATTGTGCAACATGCCATTACCCTCACCTCGACTGACTTCACTGTCCTCGAAGGCCTTCGCACGCATGAACGTCAACGGGTGTTGTTCAAAAAGGGCGCGACTAAAACCATGAACAGCCGCCACCTGACGGGCCATGCCGTAGACCTCGGTGCATGGGTCAGCGGGGAAGTGCGCTGGGACTGGCCGCTGTATTACCGCATTGCGGATGCTGTCAAAGCGGCATCCATTGAGCTGGGCATACCCATCGAATGGGGCGGGGACTGGAAGAGCTTTCCCGATGGTCCCCATTTTCAGCTGCCGTGGGCTGAGTATCCGGTGGAGGACAGCTGATGGCGGTATGGAAACTACTGACAGGGCTGGTCTCACCGGTGACCAAACTCATTGATGACCTCCACACCAGTGATGAAGAGCGGCTGGCGGTCAAAGCGAAGCTGTTTGAACTGCAAACGGCAATGGCCACCAAGGTACTGGACTACGAGACCCGACTGATGGAAGCACAGGCCAAGGTCATCACGGCCGAGGCACAGGGTGACAGCTGGCTGCAACGTATCTGGCGACCGGTGACCATGCTGTGTTTTCTGGCGCTGGTTATCCTCGACAGCTTTGGTCTGTTGGCGTTTCGTCTGGCCCCCGAGGCGTGGATGCTGCTGCAAATTGGGCTTGGCGGCTATGTCGTCGGGCGCAGTGTCGAGAAGGTGGCCCCCACGCTGCGTGATGCCTTCAGGGGAGAAAAATGATGGAAAAACTCACCGTCGGCGTGAATTACTCCGCCTCTGCCGCCACCGTCTTTGCCGGTCTCACTTTCAACGAGTGGGTGGCACTGGGCGGCCTCCTGATTGGCCTAGGTACCTTCATCACCAACCTCTGGTACAAGCGTGAACACCTCAAGCTTCAGCGAAAGGAGAAAGGCCATGACGCCAATTGACTGGCTGGGCGTAGAGACCGAGTACCGCAAGGGGGTGGAGTCGAACCGGAAAATTGCCAAGACCTACGGCATTTCTGAGGCCGCTATCCGCCGTCAGGCCAAGAAACATGGCTGGGTGCGGGATAACGGACAGGTTAAGCGTGAGCGGGTCAGGGCCCATTTTGCGGGGATTGCCTTGCCTGATGTGGAGGACCAGCCGGAAGCGGTGGTCGAAGCGATTGAACAAGCCGCCTCGGATGATATCCGGGACATGGACATTGGTCTTGATAATGCCCGTCTGGCTCTGGGGTTGGTCAATAAAACCCTCCGTGACCTGATGGCCAATGAACAGGCCTGCCGATTACTGATGGCCGATGCCAAAAACCTCAAACTCCTGACCGAGACCAACCGCCTTAACATCGACATCATCCGCAAAATTCGTGGTCTGGACGAACCCGGCGGACAGGAGCGGGAGATGAGTGAGGCTGAGATTGATGCGCGTATCGCTGAGCTTCGGAAGAAACTATGACCGAGGCAAAGCGGGAGCTGCTATCGCTGCTAGAACGCAAGCGGGCCATGCGGGCCCGTCACTCTCTTGATGCCTTCTGCCGCAGTATTGTCATTCCCGGTGCGCCAATTAACGACGATGAAGGATGTGATGAGTTCTACCCCGACACCGTCTTGCCTGCCCGTCATCATCAGCTTATCAATGAAGCCCTCGAGAAGGTGGAAACCGGGGACATCAAACGCCTGATGGTGTTCATGCCACCGGGCTCGGCCAAGTCCACCTATGGCAGCGTAGTGTTTCCAACATGGTTCATGGGTAAGAACCCCGGCAAGCAAATCATCTCGACTTCCTATGCCTCTAATCTGGCGTGGAAGTTCTCCCGCAAGTGCCGCCAAATCTGCAAAAGCCCGGAGTATGAAGCCATCTTTGGCAGCCAGCTGACGCCAGACCACAAAGCGGTTGAGGCATGGTCGCTCACCAACGGAGCTGGCTATATGGCCGGGGGTGTGCTGTCGGGCATTACCGGGAACCGGGCTGATGGCCTTATCAATGACGACCCCATCAAGGGACGGGAACAGGCCGACAGTGAGGTTATCCGTGACAAGACGTGGGAGGCGTATAAATCTGACCTGCGCACCCGCCTAAAACCCAATGGCTTCATCATCTGGATATTGACCCGCTGGCATGAGGACGACCCCGTTGGGCGCATTTTGCCCAAGAACTACAGTGGTGAGTCCGGCTGGATTGAGGCACAGGATGGCGAGCAGTGGTATGTCATTTCCCTTCAGGCTGAATGTGAGCGCGATGATGACCCCCTTTGCCGTGACCGGGGCGAGTTTCTTTGGACTGACTGGTTTTCCCCAACATTCTGGCGACAGGAAAAACGCACGCAGGGGACCCGTAACTGGGAGGCTCTATATCAGCAGCGGCCCGCACCTTCAGAAGGGGGATTGATCAAGCGAGCCTGGATCAAACGCTACCGGGTACCCCCTGCTAACCCCATTCGTATTGTGCATAGCTGGGACACGGCCAACAAGGCCAAAGAGATCAACGACCCCTCAGTGTGTACCGTGTGGGCCGAGACCAAGCTGGCCTATTACCTGCTATATGTCTGGCGTGACCGGGTGGAATACCCGGCATTGAGGTCAATGGCCAAGAGCATTGCCAAGAAATTCCCACCCCACGCGATGCTGATTGAGGACAAGGCCAGTGGCCAGCAACTGATTCAGGACCTTCGGGCCGAGACCCGCCTGCCGGTCATTCCTATCGAGCCCGAGAACGACAAGATCATCCGCCTCTCATCCGAGTCTCCCAAGTTTGAAGCCGGGAAGGTGTTCTTCCCTGACGAGGCCGAGTGGCTGCCGGATTATGAGCGCGAGCTGTTCAGCTGCCCCCTGTGTGACACGTTCGATCAGGTCGACAGCACCAGTCAGTTCCTGCGCTGGGCGGGGTCGAGCATTGAGCATTACGAGTATGAGCGGGTTCGAGGTGGCGGAAACAGCTTTAAAAGGGAGGGCGCATGGTGACCAAACCTAAACTGACACGGGAAATTGCCGGAGCCACGGCGATCAGAAATCCATGGGGCAGTGGCTCAGCAGCCAGTGGCCTGACACCGTCAAGACTGGCCAGCATTCTGATTGCAGCCGGTGAGGGCGACCTCGAGGCCTATCTCACCCTTGCCGAAGAGATGGAAGAGCGCGATCCGCATTACTCCAGTGTGCTAAGGACCCGCAAACTGGCTGTGGCCGGGCTGCCGGTCAACATTGAGGCCGGAGGTGAGGACGACCATGCAGAGAAGCTGGCTGATGCAGTGCGGGAACTGACTGAAGCCCCTGAGTTTGGCGAGCTGGTCGATAATGCCCTCGATGCGCTGGGCAAAGGCTTCAGCGTCAATGAAATTATGTGGGACCGCACCGGAGAGAGGTGGATGCCGTCGGATTATCGCTGGCGTGACCCCCGTTTTTTCCAGTTCCATCAGCAGCGGCCGGATGAACTTCGCCTGATGGATGAGCGAGACCCAGTCCATGGCATTCCCTTGGCCCCGTATAAGTTTGTCATTCACAAGCCCCGGATGAAGTCAGGGCTGATTTTACGCGGTGGCTTGGCCCGTTTGGTGGCCTTTTCCTATGTCTGCAAGATGTATGGTCTCAAGGACTGGCTGGGCTTTCTGGAGATTTATGGCATCCCACTGAGACTGGGTAAATACGGTCCCGGGGCCAATGAGGAAGACAAAGCTATCCTCAAAACAGCGGTGGCCAATATCGGTTCAGATGCGGCGGCTATTCTGCCAGATTCGATGCTGATTGAGTTTGAGCAAATTTCACAGGCCTCCGGGGCCTCGGATGTGTTCGCCCGTTTGGTGGAATGGATAGACAGGCAAGTCTCCAAGGCCGTGTTGGGTCAAACTGCGACCACCGAGGGCACACCGGGCAAACTGGGCAACGAAGAGGCCCAGAACGAGGTCAGGCAGGACCTGATTGAAGCCGATGCCCGGCAGTTGTCGAACACCTTGAACCGCGACCTCATCCGCCCCTTTATCGACCTCAATTTCGGCCCCCAGAAAACCTATCCCAAGGTAGTCATCGCCATCCCGGAGAAGGAAGACATCAATGCGCTGGCGGCGAACCTTGAGAAGTTGGTCCCGCTGGGGCTGAAGGTCTCGGCGCAGGAAGTGAGGGCCAAGCTTGGACTGTCGGAGCCTGCCAGTGATGCAGACCTGCTGGGTGTGCCGGTACAGCCGGAGCCCTCAGAGGAGGAAAACCCTGTCCAGCAACGGGCCCTAAACCGCACCACGCTGGATGATATCGACACCATTGCTGAGATGATGCTGGATGACTGGGAAGAGAGCCGTAGCATTACCGACCCTATCCTCGACGCGGTGAAGGCCGCGCAAAGTTATGACGACCTGTTGGCTCTGCTGCCCACTCTGCTGGAGAAAGTCGACCCGAAAGCCCTCACTGACAGCCTCGCCAAAGCAGGCCTGATGGCCCACGGGGAGGGCCGGGAAGGCGAGGAATGATAGTTCCTGCCACGCCGCCGGTACCGAAGGATGCGCTGGCTTATTTACGGGCCAAAGGGTACCGCCTTGCATGGCATTATGACGAGGTCTGGCGTGAAGAGCACACCAAGGCGTTTATGGTCGCCAAGGCGATGACGCAGGACCTCCTGATAGATATTCGCCATGGTGTAGATAAGGCGCTGGCGCAGGGGAAAACGCTGGCAAGGTTCAAGGCCGAGCTGGAGCCGATGCTGGCAAAACGAGGATGGCTTGGCAGGGCACTGATGCCGGATGGTTCGGTGGTCGAGCTGGGTACCCCGAGGCGGCTGAAACTCATCTACGACACCAACCTGCGTACCTCCCGGGGGACTGGCCAGTGGGCCCGTATTATGCGTAATAAGGCGGTGTTGCCTTACCTGCGTTATGGCCTCGGCCCCTCCAAAGAGCACCGCCATCAACACACCCTCTGGGAAGGTCTCATCCTACCCGTTGACCATCCGTTCTGGGACACCCACATGCCGCCAAACGGTTTTGGCTGTCGCTGTCGGGTGAGGCAACTGACCCGGGAAGAGGTGGAAAGACGGGGCGGGCCATCAGAGGCGCCGGAGGTCACCCAAACCGAATGGACGAACAAGCGCACCGGCGAAACCATGATGGTCACTGAGGGACTCGACCCCGGCTGGGACTATAACCCGGGTAAAGCGAGGCTGGCGGGGGTGGAAAAACAGGCCAAGGAAAAGGACAAAGCCTTTGCCAAGGCGGTTGGTACTCCTGACAAGCCCGCGCCTTCGATAAAATCTGTCGTTCCCAGTGCCCTGTCCACACTGAAAAACATTACCGGCGAGGCAATTGGGCGTATATTGGAGCAAATACCGGGGGCCGAGAAGAGACTGGCCAAGGTGGCCGAGTTTACGCAGGCGAAGGACATCAAAACACTCATCATCAAACAGGCCGAGATGGGGCAGCGAAACCGTGCCGCGAGTCGGATACGTGAACAGGTGCTGGATTATCTTGATGAAGAGCAGCGTCGCTATGGCCACAATAACTACACCATCACCAATCCATCCCGCACCGGTGGATTTACTGCATCTGTGTTCAACCATGTGGTGGTGAAGGGCAACAGCAAGGTGAAGTTCAGCGACAAGAAGGCCAAGCAAGTGGCTGAGGAGCTGAAAGCAGCGGTGAAATTGGCGGCGGATACCCGAGAGAAAGGTGACGCGCCGGGTCTTTGGACAATTGCTGCCAAGGCGTCACCCGAAGCGGAACTAGTGGCCACGTGGGTGCATGAACTGGGGCATCAGGTGCACTATTGGGCGGGTGCAGAGAGGGCTGAGAAGGTGGCGAAGCGGTTTCTGTCACGGTATTCACAGTCGGGTATTTCTCGGCGAGATTACTATGAATATCATGCTGAACACTTTTGCGCTTGGCTGTTTGATAGAGATGCCTTTGCAAAGTTTGACCCCGATGCCGCGAGATATTTTGATGAACTGATTGAAAAAGCTATCAGAGGACAAGAGAGGAAACGACATGACTGAAGAAGAAGCGCTGGATAAGGCACAGAATCATAAAGGTGACCACCGAAGCTATGCTCATCTTTTGCTCGAGCTTCAACCCTATATTTCAGACGAGAAATTTGGCTGGCTTTGGGAGGGCTTCATCGCTGCCGCACCCTTTGAGGTGGTCATGGAGCTAAATGGTGGTGACGACAATGTGGTGTCGATTGAGCGTTAGCTATTTTTGAAGGAGCAGGAATTATACCTGCCCGATAGAAGGCATTATTCGACAGGAACTTTTCGTTTGGTAAGACCTTGCTTGCTCATACAAGAAAACAAATTTTTCATCATGCCAAATGACTTATCGAGTTCGGCTTCAAATTCCTTGTTATTCTTGTACTTTTTATCTTTCATACCTGATGCATGTGATTGAATATAGGCTTGTTTTTCATCAAAATCACAAGTGGTTTTTGCGGCGAGTATTTCTTCTTGCGAGGCTCGGACATTTGATTCATTCATCCATACCGACTCCTTTTTTGTAGCAGAACAACCAGATGAAAATAGAATGAAGATGCAAGTCAGGGCGAATCTTTTCATATCAATTACCGTCATTATTTTGAGTTTGTAACATTTTGCGAGAACACGATAACTCTTGCGAAAACGCTTAGCGAGCCACAGACGATATATCAATGAATATAATCTTTAAAATGCAGCATAAGTTCACAAAGTAAATAACAGTAGATGCCTACTATATTCACACCCCAACCACCTTCCCTCTATCCAGCACCAAGTAATACCGCCGCTCCTTGAAGATACCCAATAGCTTCTGGTCGGTGATTGCCTCCCATGGTCCTTTTTCATTGTCGTTGGCTGAGAACCCAAGGATATTGACCATCTTGACACGCTGCTCGTAGCGCAGGTGTCTGCGTTCGATAAACCCGCCAAACATGTAATAGACCAAGCTGCCGTCTCTTAGCAGGGCGGGGATATAGTCAACCCGTGAGGTGCGGTCGAGATGATGAGACGGGCACCAGACGTTGACAGTTCGACAGGTACTTTTGAATCGGATAGCTGGCATAGTGAAAATATACTGTATAAATAAACAGTATTAATGTAGCAGAGAGGAAGAGGGGAGAGCAAGGGGGCGATGTGCCCCCAAGTTGGTTATCGGTAGTCGATCTCAGAGTGACGGACTTTGGTGTGGTGATGGCCGTTTTCGAGAAGGCGCTTTTTGAGGCTTAACTCGACGGCACGTTTGTCTTTGACCTTAGGGCCGATGACAATTTCTGAATCTGGTCCGGTGAAGAGAATAGGACCAGTCGTTGTGAAGAGTTTACCGATATCACTCTCGTCCAGTTGCGCTTCATGAAGCTCTTTACGGGTGAACAGCCTAACTTCGTTTTCGCTGGAATATTGCTCATCTTTATAGAGGTACATCACCTCATTAAGCATGTAGTAGATGGCTATATGACACTCTCTTTTAAGCTCTTCGTTATCTGTTGGAATGTGGCGTCGGAGTTTGTTTAAGGCAATAGCAATTTTCTTCACGGCCTTTTTTTTGGCTTTTTCTGAATACTGTACTTTGTATAAAGAGTACGTCCTTTCATCTTTTCCAGAGGCAGAATTTATTAAAGACCACGCAAAATTTTCATCAGACTTAATGTTCACTCTCAGGCTATAGCCGTCACCATCTGCACCGTAGGCTCGCCATAAATCAAGTCTGTCGCTCGACATTGTGAAAGAGGCCATATAAGTAGCATCGTGCTTACTGAGTTCGCGTTCTATATTGATGTCATCATCATAAACATCACGAAGCAGTTCATATGGTTTTTGATGAGTGCTGATAGTGCTTCTTCTGAAAGTATCAAGCAGGCTTTTTCCTTCATTCGGATCATTCATATAGTCTTCATGATAAAGCCTAATTATGTTCGTTTCTGAGCCATTAGACTCTTTAGGAAGTATGGAGTTGATCGCTGGCCAGCGAGTGAAATGATAAATTGGGCCATCTACATAATTACAGTAGCGACAGCTATCCATTATTTCTTGTATCAAAGCCTGTAAGTCATCAAATGCTGATTTAAGGTTCTTACACTTAGTGCCTCTAAATATTCTCTCAAAAGACGGATGATTCAGGAATTGATACGCCTTTTCGACTCCCGCATTTGTAGCTTTTTTGAAATACTTTTGGGCTTTATCCAAAGACTTCTTACAACCAGCACCTGAGTGATATAATAATCCAAGCAAATAGTAACCATCAGGATTATTTGACTGCTTCACAGCTTTCTTTGCATAAATGAAAGATTTTTCATAATCTGGCTCACAACCTATTCCTTCTCCAAGCATTATGGCAAGGTTATATTGTGCGTCACTTCTACCATTATCTGCTGATGTTTTCATCCATGAGTATGCTTTTTCTTCATCGGGATTACATCCCTCCCCATCAAGATATGCAAAAGCAAGGTTATATTGAGCTGCGGTTTCATTTTGATGGGCTGCTCTCTTTAGCCACCTGAATGACCTCTTTAAATGAGGTTTGCAACCTTGCCCCTTTTTAAAAGCGATGGATAGATTAAACTGGGCTTCTGGGTGCCTGTTTTTGGCCGCTCTCTTTGCCCACTTAAAAGCCTTACTAATATCCGGCTTACAGGCATCACCTTTTTTGTACATGACGGAGAGGCTATTCTGAGCGTCCACATTGCCACCAATAGCAGCAGTTTTGATCCACAAAAATGATAATTTAGGATCACACTTAACTGATTTACCGTGGTAGTAACGTATCCCAATTTCATACTGCGCTTCAGAATCTCCATCCAAAGCTCTCTTTTTCAGTTCTTCAATTGATTCAGCGTAAACAGCTTTGTTGTTCTTCTCTGTCATTTTCCAGCTTTCTAAAACATTATCATCTGTATGTATATTACTTCGCGAGACCCTCATGGACTAATTATCCAAAACTGACTGCCTATAATTTCGACATAAATTCAATTAATTGCGGAAGGGATAATCATTAAGCACGGTATGATAAGTCTAAAATCACGGACAATTCTTACAAGGACTCCCCATGAACCGCCTTTTACTCGCTGCCGCCAGCCTGATGCTTCCCTCACTGGCCTCAGCCAACACTTTCTCTGTCCATTGCCCGATTGGCTGCCCTGAAAACCCTGAAGGTAACCATCAGGTGTTCACCCATATCTATGGCATGTCGATGAGCCCTGAGACCAAGTTCGCTAACTGGGTGGCCTATGAAGTGACGCCGCAGAACTTTGGCGTGAGCCCAGGAAGGAATTGGGACCATAATGAAGCCATCCCAAGCGATATCGTGATGGAAGAGAAAGATTACAGCGGTTCGTGGAAGGCACTTGGCGTCGACAAGGGACACATGGCTCCGCTGGCCGCGTTCGCTAATAACCCGTATTGGTATGAGACCAACTATATCAGCAACATCACCCCGCAAAAGTCAGCCCTGAATCAGGGACCATGGGAAGAACTCGAGGCAGCAATCCGTAAAGGGGCCACCTATGAGTCACCTTTCTATGTTGTGACCGGGTCACTGTTTGAAAAAAAGATGCCAGCACTGCCCAAGGCTGATGAATCACACAAGATACCATCTGGGTTTTATAAGCTGGTTTACAACGCCAAAGGGGAAGGTGTGGCATTCATTATGGAGCAGGACAGTGGGCGAAGTGACAACTACTGTGCGAAGCAGGTGTCGATAAGCGAACTCAGTGGCAGAGTAGGGTATGTGTTGCCGTCAGTGGAAGTGGATGCGGAGATGGTGAAGAGAGTGGGGTGTTAGAAGGAGGGGACGGAATGTCCCCTAATTGAGTGTTCTAAACAACTGGTCAATCCTTTCTTTGAGCAGAGCATAAATAGTCAAGTTCAATCTCATTGCTCGTTATTTTTTCTAGGTAGTTTTTTCCAACCAGCATTGGTATGTGCTCTATCTCTTCGTCACGAACAAGCTCTTTCTGGTGGCCATGTAATACGGCGAAATGTGGCCAAGGCATACCATAGTGCCTGCTTACTCTTGATACTGTCGTTGGGTCCACCACGTAGTCTTCACCAATCGTGACCCAAACATGTATTCCAATATTTTTCTCTTGAGAGATTTCTTTCCACTCGGCTTCGAGGTTTTCCTGCGTTGCACTATATAAACTTTCAGAGCGAAACTTAACTTCTCCATAAGTAAGTTCACAAGGGATTTTATTTTGTTGTAGGAACATAAAAACCTGGCTGGCAAAATTCATGCAGCTTGCACCACGGTACCCGTCTCCGTGCAAATTTACTAAGAAGGTACTAACCTCGTGCATAAGTCTGTCGAACTTTTCATCGAAAGATACATGGTGCTCAGATGAGTTGACGACTCTTGGTTCAATACCCATCTGGGTAGATTTCTCAACTGACTGACGAAACTGCGCTAGGTAATCCATGAAATAGTTCCTAAAGAATCAAAAATAATTTGCGTCAAAGGTTATCAATAAAAAGGCATTGAAGAGGTGAGTCTTTCTGGGGTGTAACTCTAAAATATACTATTAATCAATGTATTAGTTTCTTTTGAAGCGGAGATGTTGGAGAGTGGGATGTTGATTAGAGGGGACATATCGTCCCCTCTTCAAATCAATGATAATGAACACCTTCACTGCCAAATAGGAATGACGCACTTACATAAGCGGAAGACTTTTCTTCAGAGCTTTTCTTAACAAGAGGTAGCCGGAAACCAAAACCTAAATAATCTCTATTAGCTGAAATATGAAAGTATTTATAACCTAACTGAAGGCTCTCCGATGTTGTCACGACCGCAACACGCCATCCAGCATCTGTCGATACTCCCAAGTCTAAACCAAGGTTAACGCTGTCATGGTGACTGCCTGCTTCTCCAACTGACAGACCGACGTAAGGAATATACACACTATCTTTTAGGTCGTGCTGATATCCGATATTCAAATCCCAAGCCTGCATTTGCGCCGAGCTTGAGCCGGAACCTGACGTTGAGCCGTTTTTTGGGTTATGGCAATGATAAGGCTTACTGCCTGCATGGCATCCATTTTCATCTGTACCCCCTGAATGGGCGAATACGTTCGAGGAAAAAGCTGCTGCCAGTAAGATTGTTTTTATATAAAAGTTCATGAAAATCCATTTCTCTGTTGAATGCCTACTCATTCTGTAGGCTCTTTTATTTAGAGTGATTAAATTGATAAATCTGCCGAAAACGTACTGATATAACCTGTATTACAGTTATATTTCAGCTATTTATTTGGCAAATATGATTGTATCAGGGTGAGTCATTTTGTCGGGGGTATAGTTGCGAGGTGTGCCTAAGTATGCATTTTAAGGGTGTTGTAACCCAGATGACGAGAGAGTGGGGTGCTGATACCCCACTTTCAGATATTTTGCTCCATAAAGGCCTTTCGGGCCTTAACATTTATCTAGGAAGCAGAGCCAAATTAGTAGGCATCATTGGGGAGAGTTGTTCGGCCAAAATGGCCAGTCCTTTCGAGGTGACCCGGACTTGGTCCACTGTTCTTTCAAACTCGCCGTTGTTCACTGTCGTCACCTTATGCTCTAGCAGCCCCCGCTGAATCTTATCCTGATAGGCCATCCAGTTTCGGTTCTCCGTTCGTCGGTAAATCCATTTCCTTTCAGATAACCAATTGAAGAGGTCTTTGGGACGCATCTGCAAATCCTTGGCCGCATTGGTGATGCACATGGAGCCTTGGGTGCAGGCTATCCGGTGGAACGCTTCAACCTTTGGGTGGTCGGCCTCCACTTTGGCTTTTAACCGGATATTTTCCTCTTCGGCTTCCATGGCGAGGTTAATCAGGTCCATCCGTGAGAGTTTCATCTGGCCCGCTGGCGAGTAGCTGCCTGTCTTTCGAATCGAGGGTAGGACATCATCGACCACCCATTCTTCGAACTTCTCGGCCTCGGGTAACTTGGACCGCATGATGAGGCGGTAGACATCGCGTTCTGGGATGATTTGCACGTATCTGACCTGACCTCCCATTTCGGTAGGGCAGGTTTTTATCTTTTTACAATGGGTACTTACGGCCTTTGATGTGTTGGAATACCCTAAAATATCGGCAATGTCTTTGGCTATAAACCAAGGATTACCATCATCGTCAATTACTCGAATTTCGGCATTTTGAAACTGGAAAGGAATAACGTTCATGCGGCCTCCTTGAAAAGGTGCTGGCAAGCGTTGTTAATGTCTGTGATGCGATCACTGAGAAGCCAGAGGGCGTTTGACAGGGTAGTAATGTCAATGGTGCGGTATTGATCGTCCACACAGAGAGTATCGATGAGGGCGTTGGCCTGTGCCAACATACGGTTAATATCGTCTTGAATCTCTTGAGTGTTCTTTGCTACGGTGTTCATGTCGATTCTCCTACTTTGGATAGGGTGTTGACATAGGACCTCATGAGTGGCTGCTCATGGGGTTCTTTCGTTAAAGAGCATTATTGATGAGTCTTTTTCTCCTGACTTGGCTAACTAAAAAGTTAACCTCTGCTGTTATGGAGCGATGATTTGTCTTGGCCTGTCTTTTTAGCCAAGTGTGATTGGATGCATCAAGTCGGATCTTGATTTGGGTCTTTTCCTCTGTCATGTATCTATCCTTTTTGCTAAGTTTCAGATAGAACCATAGAGGTTCCACAACAACATAGAACCGTGGTGGTTCCATGTCAATAGGGTTTGGTGAATTTATGACCGAAGATAAGACCATGCAGTTCAAGATTCGAATCGGTGAAGAGCTGCACGGAAAGATTAAAGAGTCAGCAGAACAGGCACATAACAGCTTAAATACTGAAATTCTCGAAAGGCTAAGCGCCACTGTAAAAATTGATGAATTTTTGAAAGAAAAAGGCGAACCTTATAGATATAACAACATCATTGAAATGCATTCCAAATTAGAGGCAGCACTTCAAAACACGGCTGACGTTCTCGCTCGTAATGAAGAATCGCTGAATACACGCCTAGTCGAAATGGAAGACAACCTCCTCAAGAAAATGGCGGAGCTGATGAAGGGTTAAGAACAAAGTTTTGCCTCAGACTTTCATTTAGCAAAACTGAGTGAGCTTTGAAATAGCGTAATGTTTAGAACTGGCCGAGAGTGACATCAAAGTTCTGGGCGTGTTGTTGTGACGATGAATAAAGAGTGATAATTTTTATGGCCTCATACCGTCTGTGTGGTGATCTTCAACTTTTAGACATGAACTATTATGATGTATAAAATATCACCTTTTAATTTTACCACTTATTAACTTGTAAAAAGAATAAAATTTAGGTGTTAATGGAATTAAAAATGTTAAAAGAACCACATATGGCTCAAATGGGCCTTCTGGATCTAAACACCATAAGAATATTATTATAACCAATGGTAAATACATAATTAATTCTAAAATTTTTTTAAATTTAAAATATTTATTTTTTGATTTAATTTCTTCCTGATTACAAGATTTTTTTAAAGAAAATTCTATGGTTTTTAACTCATTTACAAATTTGTTGAAGTGAATATGCATTTTACCTTTTAGTTTTAATATGAATTCATCATGATTTGAAGAAAGAGTTGAGATTTCAAAACTATTTAATAAGACGTTTTTACAACCTGAATTATATCTTTCATGCTTTTTTTTGACAATTTCTATTATATGTTCGCTAAGATTTGGATAGTATTCAATAGGTGTATTTTTTACAAATGATATAATTGATTCATAAATTTTTTCATTTCCATGACATATATAGTGTATTGTTCTACTTATGGTATTTCCTGAACGAAGCCAGCCAACCGAAGCATGGTTGGCATGCATTGTTTGAATATTGCTATCTAGTTCAATTATTGTTTCTCTAATGACTATATCTATCTTTTCCTCTAAAATTTTTTTAAATTCAAGATCCATAAATATCCTAATAAGCTAATGAATAATAAAGGGTTAAAAACTATTTTAAATATTTTCAGACCTAACCATTCGTCTTACAGACAATCGATTTAACCAGTCTTACAGAAAATAACCAAAATAAGGAATATAAATTTTATCTTGGTAGAGCATATCAAATTGGTTCTGAAGCTAGAATCCTACCCAAGTGCGTTCGCTCGAAAAGCCATCAATTTTGTAAGGTAATTTGATGCGTACAGCGAAGTGATTTCTATTCTCTTTTATAGGTTGCGAGGGTGTGAAGGGATTGTTTGCGAAAGGCTAAAATAACATGGCCCCCGCGGGTGCGGTGACCATGGGGCATAGACAAACCTCTTATTACTTCGATTGAACGCCGTTTGAGATGCCTAGCTTGCAGTAGGGAAAATACCATATTTTTGCGAAATGCTTTTGTATGTAAACTTAGCATTATAGCTAAATAGGTTTTCAGGTTTCTCTTTAAAGCAAACTATTGTGTTTGATGAGTTTGGCTTTGAAATATTATAGGTTTGACCACCATAAGTTGTAGTTGTCGCATTGCCGTATGTATAACTGCCTGAACCATAGAAGCTTGCGGATGTATTCGATGTTGTTGGGGTTGTATATGTACTATTTGATGAGTAACTATTGGCATCAATAACAGCAAAATATGTGAAACCATTTTGTAATGTCAGTTCTGCGCTTCGCAACAGAGTAAAATCTGAAGCTCTCTCTTTACTTGTATATGCGTTACCTTTGAAGGTAACTTTAAATACGTTTTCGTCTATCTGCGTTTCAGAGTAGCCGCCAGTAAAGCCATTACTTTGGTAAGTAGTTGCACATCCTTGTAGACAGGCTAATACCAAAATTAATACTGATAATTTTTTCATTGTTTGTCCTGTTTACACAAAAGTCTAAAAAGCCCCAATGTGTCAATATAGACTCGACGACTTTCCATTATAAATTAGATATTTAATATCTTATTCTTTGTGAGCCTCTAGTGTTTTTGACTCACAAACAAGTGACGAGAATTAAGCTTGTGAAAAATTTCAAAAGGGGAATATAAATTTACTCGGCGGAGCATACCAAACTGGGCATGGGGCTAAAATCCGATCTAGGGGCTTTTGCTCTAAAAGTGTGCCGAGTTTGAGACGGCATTTGCGTAGTGCAACGAATTGATTTCTATTCTCTTTTATAGGTGGCGATTTTGTGAAAGGTTTGGGGGGAAAAGGCTAAAAGCAAGTACTCCATACAGGGTTTGGATAAATTTCTTTACAAGAGTAAATGGGTAGATAAGCAAGAAAAGTCAATTGCGTGTGCTTATGGTGATGGTCGAGAGGCATTAAACCCTTATGTTCGCAGCCTCTCTTTGAAACTAGAATTCGGTAATTTTTTAACTATTAATACTCTGGCTCGATACCAGTCCCGTCACAATGTGTACACTCAATTGGCTGGTAATCTACAGGTTGATCATCATTAAGTTCTTGCCAATTAGCCCTCCCAACCTTAGTGCCATCGCATACTGAACAAACTTCATCTTCCATAAAGATACCTCCTTTGTAATAAGAGTATGTAGAAAGAAAAGATTTACTTTCTTTCATAAGGCTCAATTAACATACCAAAGCACACAAGGTTAATAAGGCTTAATTTTGTGCTGTCACTCGCAATTCTTCGGGTTTTGAGTTTAAAGATTCGGGTTAATCTCTGATTTAAAGTGATAATATCTTTATCTAGTGGCTACAGCACCGATGCCACTAGTGGTTGATGCAATTTATGGGAATTGGTTACCCATCATTATCTTTGTTGTACTGGGGGTTTTTATTTTTGTGGTTTTTTCTGTAAGTTTTTAAGCGGTCAGCTTCCTTCTTCATTGCGCCATCCTCTGTCATCTTTCTGGACGTGATTTCCATCTTGGAGAAATCCTTGCCATCGGACTTGTGCTCTTTTGCTCTACGATCTGGATTGTTAGTTGTACCGACGTAAACAACTTTGTTACCTTTCTTCAGTTCATAAGTAACCGTATCACGCTTTTTCGTCATTTATTTCCCTTAAACTAATGAAATTTATGATGTGGAAAAGGCATAAACCTTAAATTGTGATAATTTGACCTTCTGTGACGTGAAAAAACTCCTCTTTATAAGCCTCGCTATGTGACTATATGACTGCAAGCCTTTCATAATGGTACATTTATCTATACACAAAAATTTTTTTTGGTAAAGTAAAAAGTCAAATTTATAACATGTAAATAATTGATTAAATTATCAATTACTAGCTTTTTGGTCTGTGTGATGGTGTATGCCCAGAGTCAGCCCTTTTATGGAGTTATTAGGTTTTTAGTAGATATGTTTGAAGAATTTAACTTTGCTAGCGTTATGTCATTAATCGGTGTGATTATCGTCATGATTAAGCTGGTATTTTGGATAAAAGATACGCAGAAAGTTCATAGGAACAAGAGTATCGAGCTGATACACAATGCCTTTAAGGAACCTAATTACTTAGGACGGGAGTTTGTTATTGAGCAGTTAATGGAGGTCCAATACAAGGCCCACATACCCTTTACTCATATAGAATTCATGCTCAGCCATCATAGATCGAGTGATTTACTTCGGTTCTACAGGCGGGGCATCAAGTTTTTGAATACAGAGAACGGCTCTTTTGAGCTAAAGGAAAAATGGAGAGGTAAGTCACCTCGTGTGGCAGTGGTACAAAACGCGCTTTTGAACCTTCTCTATCTATTACTTTCACTTGTTTTCGCATGTGCTTTTGCCTACGCAACACTATCAATCTTTCGGGAAACGCTCAACAGTGACAAAGTGCTAGCGATGCTCCCATACATTATCCTCTGTTGGATTTCTTCAGCTCTAACAGGTGTTTGTATTGGGCTGGCCATAAGAATAGCCTCGGATTCAAGTAGTCCAAGAGACGCATATCAGTTTATGTCGGCATTAGGGGAAACTAATCGCAGAGAGATGCAGAGTGATAATGCCAATACTGAAAATGAGCATCAAGGCAATGCTCCAGATAGGGTTAATGGAAACTCACAGACAATGAAGCCTGAATCAATCTCGCAATATCAATTGTAGTTTAAAATACCATGTTAATATCTTATGGAAATTTTATTTAGGTAATGAGTTGCTCTCTTTTTTGTAATTGAGAAAAATATACGAAGAGGTATAGAATTTGGGTGAAAAGCTTCCTACCGACAAAAAACTATCTTGGTTTGATGAGGTTTTATCTTTCTTGGGCCTAGTGACAAAAGATAGATTTGATAATTTGAATTCTTTTTACAAGATAACTAAGTCTGAATTCTCAAAGGCTTTAGACAAAGAAAATTATAGATACTCAGAGCTAAATAGATCTTTAACTTTGAGAGAAAAAATATACAAAATAGACATTAATCAAAAAAATGATGTTATTTTTAAGCAAGATACAGAACTCTCTCATCTCAATGAATCGATGGAAGATTTATTATTAGCAGGAAGGAAGTATGGTTTAGACCTCGAACGAATCGTGGCAAAAATGAAGCGAAACACTCAAGGACTTCCTGTTGTACACCCTCATTTATTAGAAGATTCGTTATCGATTCAAGAAACGATTGAAGAATTCAAAGAAAAAGTAAATGAGATAAATAGAAGTGAGCAAGCCAAGCCGAGTATGGAACAGAACTTGGTCAGATATAGCTCTCAGCAAGAAGAAATGATCTTTTGTAATAACCGATCCCTACGGGTTCTTGCTGGTGCGGGGTCTGGAAAGTCGACCTCTCTAATACTCAGGATGATTTTTCTACATAAATACCTATCAGTACCGTTAGAAAATATAACTGTATTAACCTTTACTAGAGAGTCTCGATGGGATTTCATTGATAAATTCTTAGAAAGATGCTCACAGTTCGAGATTACAATAGATTATGCTAAAGCAAAATCTATTATCAGAACTTTTCATTCTATAGCATATGATATAAATAAAAATAGTGATGGGAAAGACTTATTATCAGATTGCAAAATAAAAGATGAAAATGGTGATGATATTGATAATGTCCATACTACGGTATCAAACTATAACAGTCCGAATGAAAAGCTTACTTCTTTTAAAGTCAAAACATTTAAATACCTATACAGCCAAGATAAAGAATTCAAGGATGAAGTTAATTTACTTTATATTGCATCATTAATTCAGAATTGTAGCAAGTATAAAGATTATAATTATGGTGAATATGATATCCTTAAGTTAGAGGAAGAAGTCACTGAAGAATGTCTTAACTTGTGGCTGAGAAAAAATAAAAATATTAGTGTTTTACTTAGAAAATATAATAATGCAGGTTCTATACCTATAGGTAATGGTAGATTAAACTACCATCTTTCTTTAGATAATCTAAAATGTAAAGTGTTCTTAGGAGCATTTGCAGCGGATTTTGGAGATTATAGGTGCTTGTCAGATAAAAAATTATTTATGAAGTCTGCCTATGGTTCTAGAGTTAAATTTATTGCAAGAAAGGCAAGTGCAAATTATCTCATAGTTACAAATATTAACGAACTGAATGAGTTAATTTTACTGAATGAACAAACTGAGGTGAAATATAAAAATAGTTCTGATGAATTCCCCTCATTTTTTTATTTGTGTGAGGGTGACATTCCACTTAAACAAGATGATAGAAATAACTTCATAAGTCAAATAAATGGCCTGATTGATTTTTGCTACTCAATTGGTACTCCTCTAGGCCATATGTCTGAAGATGAATTAACTGAGATATACCCTGACAGAAAGAGACCAAATAAGAATGATAAGCGGTTTGTATGGGTTGCTTGGCGTTATCATAGAGAATTGTTAAAAGAATTAATGGATCAAGATTTTACAACCTTTGATGAAATTTTTTATGATTTAGCAAATGAGAATGATTTATTTTCTAGAGGTATAAATTCCCACTCTATTCACAAATTAAATCACCTTCTCATCGATGAATTTCAGGATATATCTCCTAATATAATTAAGTTCATTAGAAATATAAAGCGACAACTCACAGCTGAATGTCACTATGATAATTGTGGCTATCCTAATAGTTCTATTACTTGTGTTGGGGATGATTATCAATCTATTTATGGATGGAGAGGAAGTTCCGCTTCATTTATTATAGATTTTGAGAAGTACTTTACCATTGATAATGATTTAGCAACTGTACTACTTGAAGATAACTACAGGAGTGTGGATAGTATTTTGCAATCTAGTCAGCGAGTTGTGGATAAGATAAAAATTAAAACAGGTAAAAAGTATTTTGCGAAAGCTTCGGCTCCATCAGGGCTAAAAACAGGAGCGAAATATTATCGCCCTGTGAAAGTTTCTAAGTATCAATACAGTATTGACTATGACAGAGCATATACATTACTTATCAGTGAGATAGAGCGTTTTCAGGCTACTGCTGAAAATCCGATATTAGTCCTTTATAGGGGGGGAAATGATATAAATCATCATGAAGGGTCGAACTGGAATAAACTTTTAAAAAAGGAAAACGTTAAGGTCCTTACTATCCACCAAAGTAAGGGGTTAGAGGCAGATTGTGTGTTTGTGTTAGGGGATATAAAAAGGCCTATTAGCCACCCGGTACGTGAAGGGTTGTACGAAGTTTCCGATGAAATGGACGGTTCGTATCGACAAATGCTCCATGATGAAGCCCTGAGGCTAGGCTACGTAGGAATTACAAGAGCTAGGTACCAATTACATTGGTTTTTCTCTACCGATGACTCAACAAAAAATTGTATCAGTTATCTTTTGTCCCCAGATGTGTCACCGCAAAAAGTTCCTAGTAGCGTAATTTAAACCATCCAAAGTGCACCATTTCACCTGATCAACCCATCATTGCCCGCGCTACTGTGCGGGCATGAATACTGAAACCTTCGCATTAAACACTGACCTTACTGCCATTGCTGAGCCTGCCACGGACGGCGCACCACAATGGGCGGAATTTATTCCTGCGGGTGCTGATATCACTGGCCGGGATGGCCGTGCATGGGTCAATGACAATCCTGATGCCATTGTGTCGGCTTTTGCCCATAACGGGGCAGACTTGCCCATCGATATCGAGCATGCCACCGAAATTAAAGGCAAGGCTGGAGAGCCTGCGCCCGCTGTGGGCTGGATAAAGGCCTTACAAGCCCGCGAAGGCGGTTCAATCTGGGGACTGATTGAATGGACCAAAGAGGGCGAGCAACTGGTAAGTAACCGGGCCTATCGCTATCTTTCGCCTGTCTTTACCTTCGACACCCAATCAAAACGCATTCTCAAGCTTTATTCGGCAGGCCTGACAAACCAGCCGAACCTTCACCTGACCGCGCTGAACCGGCGCAATACCACTGACAGAGAGGACACCATGCCTTTACCACTGGCTATCTGTAGTGCGCTGGGTTTGCCCCCTGAGGCAACCGATGCGCAGGCCGTGTCGGCCATTGAGCGACTGGTTAATGACAAGGCCACCGCGATGAATCAGGCGAGCAATCCTTCACTCGAGAAGTTTGTCCCCCGTGAGGACCATGACGCAGCCTTAAACCGCGCCCAGTCTGCCGAGGACAAACTCAAGGCGTCGGAAGAGTTTGCGCTAAACCAGCAAATTGAACAGGCACTGAACAAGGCCCTCAAGGCAGGAGCCATCACTCCAGCCACCGTCGACTATCACCGTATCTGCTGCCAGATGGAAGGCGGTCTTGAACGCTTTGAAACCTATGTCGAGAACTCGCCAAAAATTGGTGAGGACAGCGGCCTTGATGACAAGGCCATTAACCGCGACACCCTCAGCGAGGAAGAACGCACAGCCTGCCGACTCCTTGGCATCGAAGAGACTGACTTTACCGCTGCAAAGGAGACTGACTGATGGCGATTATTACTCCCCAACTGATTAAGAGCCTGTTTACCGGCTTCAAGTCGTCCTTTCAGGGCGGCCTTGGTATGGCCACACCGCAATACAAAAAAGTGGCGACCGTCATTCAGTCCTCCACCGCCTCGAACACCTATGGCTGGCTCGGTCAATGGCCGGGATTCCGTGAGTGGGTCGGTGACAGGGTTATCAAGGACATGGAAGCCCATGGCTACCAAATCTTTAACAAGGATTTTGAATCGACCGTCGGCGTCAAACGCACCGACATTGAGGATGACAACCTTGGTATCTACAGCCCTATGATGCAGGAAATGGGTCGGGCGACGGCTGCGTTCCCGGACGAGATGGTCTTCCCGCTGCTGCGCGAAGGCTTTGCCACCCACTGTTATGACGGCCAGTATTTCTTTGACCCTGACCACCCGGTGAACGACAAAGTGGACGGGCAGGGAAAGGATGAGAGTATCGCCAATATCATGACCGATGAGGCCTATGACGGCGAGGCGTGGTACCTGTTGGACACCACCCGCGCCATCAAACCCATCATTTATCAGGAGCGGAAAAAACCCAAGTTCGTGGCGATGACCAAAGAAGACGATGAAGAAGTCTTCATGCGCAAAATGTACCGCTACGGGGTGGACCTTCGCTGCAACGTCGGGTTTGGTTTCTGGCAGATGGCCTATGCCGTCAAGGCAGAGCTGAACCTCGACAACCTCTGGAAAGCCTACAGTGCCATGCGCCAGTTCAAGGCGGACGGCGGCAGACCCCTCGGTATTAAACCCAACATGCTGGTCATTCCGGTTTCCCTTGAGAAAACCGCAGTCCAGCTACTCCAGCGTGAACTGTTCGCCGATGACGGCAACACGGTCTCGAACGAGATGCGCGGCAAGTTCCAGCTGGTGATACCTGACTTCCTGTAATTCCTACCTGAAGACCTTTGCCCCCGCCATGGGGGCCTTTTTCAAGGAGGCACAATGGCAGATGCATTCTTTATCCGGGCAAGACAACGTCCCGGTATGAGACGGGCGGGGGTGTACATCCCCTATGAAGGCCTGACACTCGACCCCTCTGACTTTGACAGCCAGCAGCTGGCACTTCTGGAAACCGAAGCGGGCCTGCTTATTAACGAGGACCTGCCTGACGATGTGATTGATGAGCCGGAAGAGTGGCTTGAGGATATCGTTGAGGTGATGGGCATGCTGGACGGTGACAAGAAGCCGACCGTCAAATCGATAGAAAAACAACTCGGCCATGACATCACCGCTGACCAGCGTGACCGGGCATGGGACATTTACCAGATGAGGCTTAACTGATGAAAGTCTGTTTGTTTCTGCTGTGGCTGATGGCCTTCGATGTGTCGGGCAGTGATGTCCGTGAGCACACGGTCTGCGTGATGGTCCTCGAAGGTGGCGCCGTCAAAATAGGGAAGGTGGTCAACGGTGTATGCCGGGTGACATTGTGACCGGATATGCCACCGTCAATGACATCCTGACCCGTTATGGTGAGGACGTGCTCTTCACATTGGCTCATCATGAGGGTGAACTGGATGAGCCTGCCGTGGTGAGAAGCCTCACCGATGCCAGCGGACTGATTGATTCCTACCTTGGCAGCCGTTATCCCTTGCCGCTAAATGATACGCCGCAGGTGCTGACCCGTTTGACGATCGACATTGCCCTGTATTGGCTGTCCGAAGATGGCGGCGGGGCGACGGATGAAAAACGTCAGCGTTTTGAGGATGCGATTCAATGGCTGGAAGGTGTCGCCAAAGGGCGGATTGAACTGCTGCCGGTGCAAGAGACTACCGAAGACATTACGCATGCGGAGGACGTCATTGTTACCTCAAACCCAAGGCTGTTTTCCCGTGATGGATTGAGGAGTTTCTGATGGCGGTCGGTGCAGCGATTGAACTCAAAGGTGTTGACCGGTTGAACCGCGTATTAGCAAGGCTGAGCCGCGTTAATACTGAGGACCTGATGGGCGCACTGGCCAACCTTGTTGAAAGCCAGACCCGCGAACGCCTCGAACACACCAAAATCAGTCCCGACTATGACCTCTGGCCGAACTGGTCAGACAGCTATGCCGATACCCGTCATGCTAACCATAAACTGCTCGAGAACGAGGGCCATCTGGTCGATTCAGTTGTCTCGGTCGTGGATGATGGCGGGGGAGAAGTGGGCAGTAACCTTGTCTATGCGTCCAGCCACCAATATGGCGATGACAAGCGTAATCTTCCCCAGCGTGAATACCTTGGCGTCAATGCTGACAACATGGAGCAGCTCGAGGCGGCACTGGAAGCATGGGCGGATGAACTGATTGGGGCAGCGGCATGAGACTGCTGGCCCTGCGACACGCCATCATTACCAATATCAAAGAAGCACTGCCAGAGCTCTCGGCTGTCGATGCCCATCCGGGGCGGTTTAACCTTGATGAGCTTAGGCGTATTGCTACCAAGCTGCCTGCGGTACGGGTTGCCATTATGGCTGTGTCCAAAGCGGCGCCTGTCCAAACGGGCGAGCGGCAGCTGACCGTCAAACTGGCCGCCTTTGTGATGACCAGTGACAGGCGAAAACTGCCCAAAGATGAATCCGCGCTGGCCATTGTCGAAGCCTTGCTGGCTCTTGTTCCCGGTCACCACTGGGGAATGGGGAAATTAAGCGGGGCAAGCACCCCCAAGGCTGAAAACCTCTTTTCCGGCAAGGTCGATAAGCAGGGTGTGGCCATGTGGGCCATTTCATGGGAGCAGGTTATCACGGTCGGCGACGATATCTGGCAGGGCGGGGTGTTACCGTCCCGCCTGTATGTCTGCAATGACCCTAACCACTTTGGTGACAGGGACCATTATCTGGAGGTGAGTGATGATGGAAGTGATACTACAGCGTCTTGCTGAGCTGGAGCGCCGCCTCAGTAATCTCATCATGACCGGCGTGATAGTTGATACTGACTATCCCCTTGGCAAGGTCAAGGTGGCAGCCGGTTTGCTGACCACAGGCTGGGTCCCATGGCTGACCCACAGGGCCGGGACGGATACCGACTATTGGGCCCCGGAAGTGGGTGAGCAGGTGATGTTGTTGAGCCCATGCGGTGAGCCTGAACTGGGTGTGGTGTTGCCCGCTTTATATCAGGATGCATTCCCGGCCACAGACCACCATGCTGATGTGCGCCGTGTGCTGTTCGCTGACGGTGCCGACTTCAGTTATGATCGCAAGCACCACGGGCTGACGGTTGTCCTTCCCGGAGAAGGGACCACCACGCTGATCAGTAAGGGTGGGGTGAATATCATTGGCGATGTCACTGTGACCGGCAGTATCAAGGCCACCGGAGATATCACCGACCACAAAAGGGCCATGGACGCTGACAGAGCTATCTTTAATGGCCACAACCACAAATCACCGGAAACCGGTGCCAGTACCTCTATCCCGGACCCGCAGCAATGAACGGCATGGATCGTATCTCAGGCAAAACTCTCAACGGCATTGACCATGTTCGCCAGAGTGTGGCCGATATCCTGACCACGCCACTCGGAACCCGGGTGATGCGTCGGGACTATGGTTCGCGGCTGTTCGAGCTGGTTGATGCCCCTATGAATGACGAGACACTGGGCGAGATTTATGTGGCCACGGCTGAGGCGATTGAACGCTGGGAGCCTCGGTTTCATTTGCTCCAGGTCTTCACCTCAAACCTCACCCCCGGCCATGTGACGCTTGCCCTTGTTGGCGAATACCTTGGCCAGTCAGTGACCTTGTCGGGAGTGAGCGTATGACCTCGGCGATAAACCTGTCCAAACTCACTGCACCGGATGTGGTGGAATCCCTCGACTACGAAACCATTCTTGGCGAGATGCTGGCCGACCTTCGGAAGCGGCTGCCATCTTTCTCATCAACGGTCGAATCCGATCCGGCGTATAAAATTCTCGAAGTGGCGGCCTATCGTGAGCTGCTGTTGAGGCAACGGGTCAATGAAGCGGCCCGTTCGGTGATGTTGGCCTTCTCTTCACGAGGCGACCTCGACCAGTTGGCGGCTCTGTTCAATGTGGTCCGCCGTGACGGTGAAAGTGATGAGAGCCTTCGGATGCGCCTGCCGCTGTCCCTCGAAGGGCTGAGTACAGCCGGTCCCAGAGGCGCTATCACTATCATGCCTTATCGGCCTCTTCAGAGGTCAAGGATGTATCAGTAATTAGCCCCAGACCGGGTGAAGTTGAGGTCACAGTGTTAAGCCACCAAGGACGCGGGGAAGCCAATGCCAGCCTGCTGTCTGAGGTAAGAGCGGCCCTCAGTGATGAGGATGTCCGGCCGCTGACTGACAAGGTGACCGTGAAAGGGGCCAACGTCATTGCCTACAAGGTCGTGGCGACCCTCATCTGTTTTGCAGACCCTGACCGCAAGGTGGTGAACGACGCGGCGCAAAAAGCGGTTCAACAGTATGTCGCGGAAAGTCATCAACTTGGCCGTGCGGTGACACGCTCTGGTCTCATTGCTTCCCTGCACCAACCGGGAGTGATGAATGTGTTGTTAAGTTCTCCGGCGGCGGACATCAACACGGCCAGCCATGAGGCGGCATGGTGTACTGACATTACCTTGGCGGTCAGCGATGGTTGACTCCCTGCTGCCACCCAATGCCACACCCGAAGAGCGGGCGATTGAAGGCAGTACCGCAAGGCTTGCGGATATCCCCGCTGACCTAGCCAAACTGTGGCGGCCTGATGATTGTCCGTTGGAGTTGTTGCCATGGCTGGCGTGGTCCTTGTCTGTTGATGACTGGGACCCAAACTGGCCTGAAGCCCAGCAACGACAGGTTATCCGGGATGCTGCAAGACTCCACCGCAGCAAGGGCACAGTCGGGGCGGTGAAACGGGCACTGGCAAACCTTGGCGTCACAGTGGACATGCTGGAGTGGTTCGAACACACCGATGACGTCGCACTGGCCCGCATTCACTCGAGCGAACCGCACACCTTTGTCTTTATCGCGTGGGCCAATGCCAATCCTTATATCAGCAACCGGGTTTTCCTGAATCCTGAACTTTATGCCGTCATTACCCGGGCGGTTGAGAACACCAAACCCCTGAGGTCCCACTTTGATTTTCTGGTTGGGGCAAGACTCGACAGTGGCCTTGCAGCCGGGGCTTCATCCGGTGGCTGGCTCCAGTCTGGCCGCTTCAGTCAGCAGACAAAACCGGTGCAGGTACCAAAAACTATTTCCACGCTAAGTGCAGGATTTCACCTGAACAACCGCCGTCTGGCTGTTGCAAGATATTATATGGTGGAATCTCCCGGAGTGGCCGAGTGAGCACGATATTACGACCAACGATTACCGAAGCAGGCCTTCAGGCGGTATTCAATGCCGACCATGATGGCTTTGCCGCGCGCCTGACCCATGTGGCATTGGGGGAGGGGGCGTATCGTCCCGACCAGAACCGGCGGGACCTGCACCGTGAGCGCAGCCGCTTTCCCATTGCCTCCGGCCAGAAAGTCACCCCCACCCAAATTCATCTGAGCGTTATCGATGACAGTGCCAAAGCCTTTTGGGTGCGGGAAGTCGGCTTTTTCCTCGAAGACGGTACCTTATTCGCGGTCTATTCAGAGCCCGGCAAAGCACTGGCCTATAAATCCCCGGATGTAGACCTCTTAATGGCCTTTGATGTGGTGCTGACCGGTGTACCCGCTGACTCAATCAATATCATCGACCAAGGCGCAGACTTGAACCTCTTGGTGGCTCCTGAGCTGGCCAAGATGGCAGCGACCCATGTTGACCACCTGCGCCGGTACCTGACATTGAAAGACGACCTTGAACACGATGCCCTGTGGCGAACCATGCTGCAGGCCCAGACCGCGACCGTGCAGATTGATGGCATGCGCCGCTACCTGACAGACAAACTAGGATAGGAGGCAGTATGTCCCTTGAGAAAGACATTGCGGATCTGGTGAAAGCCACTAATCGGCTGACCGAATCGGTGGATAGTCAAATCGACGATATCAAGCGCGAGCTGGGAAGTGCGCGAAGTAAAATAGATGGCTACATCTCAAAGGCCAGAAGCGAGCATCCTCTGCCCGTTAACCTTGTGAGCAACTCATTCATGAAGGATATCGAGAATGGTGTACCGAAGGGTTTTTCCAGTAGGGGCGTGACCATCGAAGCGGTTCATCCTTACACGTCAGCCTTTGAAGCGCCATATGTGCCAGAAAGACCCAGCAACGCAACGACTGATCCAGATAAAGCGACAAGAGAAACGCCATATTTCTTTAGAAGGTATACGAAAGGACCACGTTTCCCCAAGTGGGGAGGTGGCCTCGCCAACGGTTGGGGCGCTATCACAAACGGACATATTTTAAAGATCACCGGGACGCCGGGCGACAATGAGGAAAGCCGACAGGTTTTTCTTCCCAAAGCACGCAGCGTTTACTCAGGACACTATGGGGTCCGTATGTGGGTCAAACTGGTGAAAGGGAGTGTCATGGGAATTGGAGACCATAGTGGGTATATGACCCATGGACCCAAAGGCCTGACGGTCACGCGAGAGATGAGCCAGAGTGCACCGCAAGGGTGGTTTCTTATCAATGGTGTCGTGGGCGTTTCTGCCACAACAGGTGGGTTTGGTAATAGCCTTTCAGTTGGGTTTAAAAGCACAGAGACGATCGAAGCCTATATCGCTATGCCAACAATCTGGACGTTTCTCCATCCATCACCACACGGCTTATCTATGGGAGGCTAACTGATGTTAATTGCGACTGAGAAAAAGACTGGTTCATCGCTCTACGGCAGTTATGACGAAAGCACACTGAACGATTTCATTGCCTCGTTTTACTCACCAGAGTTTATCGATGAATTTGGGGAGCCGGAGATAGAAGTTTCACCGAACGTGCAGCAGATTATTCAGCGTGATGAGGTCCGAAGCAGGATCTCCGGTGAAGTTGGCGATTCAGATACTCTTCTTGGTACCACAGCAGATGGCGTCCAGTTGCTGCTGTTTGGTTTCTGTCAGTTAGTGGTCAAACTCAATGCAGCCAGCACGTTGGCTGAAGTCAGGGAAGCTGCTGGCCCCTTCAATGCTCTTGCAACTTCGTTCCTGACCAAAGTCGAGAGTGGAGAGGTAAAACTGCCTTTTCAGGTGAAGGGCCTCGAATCAGTAGTCGAGGACATTGAATCACGGGCAACGGCAGTGGCTGAGGTGTTGGGGGGGAATTAGTACAAACACTAACCTGACCGCATAAAAATCACTGCCCCATGGGCACTGACGTCGATTTTGAATACCATTTCCTTTCAAAATGAGGGAAATCAGAATGATAAATCTACGTCGGTGCTTAAATCTATTTTTTCTCGCCATCATCTTTTCAACTTCTGGCACTGCCTTTTCAAAGTCTGAGATAGATCCGTATACCGAATTCTTCAATGCATATCATACGGAAAAATCTTTAGACGAGCTTTCACGACTCAGCGCAAAGTTCGTCATCACAAACATTTTTGAAAAAGATGAACCGGCCGGAACATATAGCTATCAATTGCCAACATTGAAGGAGTATTTCCGCACTTATATATATGCGGAGAAGTATAAGTTAAAAAACATTGAAGCTCTGAAAGAAGCCTTCAATGAAGAAGAAATGAAAAATGTACTCGAAGTATATAAATCTGAGGACTGTGAGAGTATCTATGTTTCAGGTGTTTCGAGATACTTTGTTCCTAAGAAAGAATTTCTAGAAAATACCAATGATAGAGCTCGAAAGTGTTTTGAAATAGTGTTTCCCGGCTACCCAGAAAATCGGGATTCTGAAAGGACAAAGAAAATATCAAAGCTGAATAAGCACTCAAAAAGACTAGTCAGTTCCCTCGCTGACGAATTCGATGAGGAGTTGCAGCAATGGTTTGTTCGTTCTGCCTACATTAATCAACTTCTATCTATTGAGAGAAAAACAGTCGAAGATTCAATATGGAAAGGTTTAATTCGGCCAAAAGGTATTGGGGTTTATGCAACTTTTGACTCTTTGAAATATGAATATACATACCAGCTGAAAGTGGCAGATGAAGTCAACTTGCCATGGAATGCAAAAGACAAGTTCATCAATGAGATATGCAGTAGCTCTGGGGCAAAAAATGCTATGAAGAACGGAGCAAAACTCGACTTTGAGTGGTTTGATTTAAATGAAAAATCGATTGCAAGGTTAGTGCTTGTCATTTCTGATTGTGATGATGTCAAACATTCCGCCTAGAGTGCCTTGATTCGTTGTCCAAGTGAACCATTTCACCTAACCAATAACTTCTGTCCGGTGCATCCTCTGGGATCATTTGTTCCCAACCTGAGGACCTCACATGCCCGGACAGTTCCTCCACGGGGTGGAGGTGGTCGAGCTTAACGGCGGGCCACGTCCTATCCGCACTGTCAAAAGTGCCGTCATTGGCCTTGTCGGTACTGCACCGAATGCCGATGCTGATAAATTTCCCCTCAACATGCCGGTACTGATCGCCGGTAAACGCACAGAAGCTGCGCCCCTTGGTAACACAGGCAGTTTGCCCTCGGCTATCGATGGCATTTTCGATCAGGCAGGGGCCATGGTTGTGGTCATTCGCGTTGAACACGACAAAGATGCCAACCAGCAGCTGGCCAACGTGATTGGCGGCGTCAATACCGACACTGGCAACTATGAAGGTGTTCAGGCCTTATTGGCGGCTGAATCTGTCCTTGGTGTTGCGCCTAAAATCCTGATTGCTCCCGGCTTTACCAGCGAGCAGGCCGTGGTCGCCGAGATGATGGGCATTGCTGACAGGTTGCGTGCGGTGATCATTGCTGATGGTCCAAGCACCCAAGATGCGGATGCCATTGCCTATCGACAAAACTTCGGCAGTGGCCGGGTCTATGTGGTCGACCCCAAGGCCAAAGTCTTCGACACCGTCTCGGCCAAGGAGACTGTCGAGCCAATCAGTGCAAGAGTGGCTGGGTTGATCGCCCGCTCCGACAATGACCGGGGTTTTTGGTGGTCGCCTTCGAACCTCGAGATTTATGGCATCACCGGTACCGACAGGCCTGTCGATTTTACCCTTGGCGACACCAATGCACGTGCTAACTATCTCAATGAGAGTGATGTGGCCACGGTGATCCGAAAAGATGGGTTTCGCCTATGGGGTAACCGAACCTGCTCGAGTGATCCCAAGTGGGCCTTCCTATCTGTCAGGCGCACCGCAGACATGATCAATGAGAGTTTACTGCGGGCGCATATGTGGGCGGTGGACCAGAACATCACAGCCACCTACCTCGAAGACGTGACCGAAGGGGTCAATGCCTATTTGCGCGACCTCAAGGCCCTCGGGGCCATACTCGGCGGTGAGTGCTGGGCTGACCCCGATCTCAACACACCATCCAACATCGCGCAGGGCAAAGTCTTCTTTGACTTTGATTTCACGCCCCTTTATCCGGCCGAACACATCACCTTCCGGTCGAGTCTGGTCAATGACTATCTGGAGGAGATCGTCTGATGTTCAAAGATACGCTGAGGGAGATGAACCTCTATGTAAATGGCAAAGGTTACGCCGGTGTCATTGATGAGCTCAATCTGCCCAAACTCAAGATAAAGACCGAGGAATACCGGGGCGGCGGGATGAACATGCCGGTGGATATCGACATGGGGATGGAGAAACTGGAAACCGATTTTTCTGTCTCCAAGTTCGACAAGAATGTACTGACCAGTTTTGGCCTCAAGGCAGGGCATGCCATTCCCCTGACCGTGCGCGGCGCTGTGATTGATGAAGCCGATGGCAGTGAATTTGCGGTGGTGGTAACCCTTCGTGGCATTGTCACTGAAATGGATTTTGGCAGTTGGAAAAGTGGCGATAACACTCCGCTGAAAGTGGCGATGTCCCTGCGGTATTACCGCCTGACCGTCAACGGTGAAGACCTTCACGAAATTGATGTCGCCAACATGGTGCGCAAAATTAATGGTGTTGACCAGTTAGCTGATACCCGCAAACACATAGGACTCTAGGCCATGGAAATTGTGACCCTGAATTATCCCATTGAAGTCGAGGGGGAGTTGCTGTCGCAGGTTAGCCTCAGGCGACCTAAAGCCCGTGACCTCAAACATATGGAAACCGCGAAGGGAGGAGAGATCGCCAAATCGATGGGATTGATTGCCCATCTGGCGGAGCTTTCCCCGCATGCTATTGAAGAGCTGGATGCGAGTGACTTTCAGGCTATCAGCGAGGTAGTGGCCGGTTTTTTGACGGACTCAGTCCAGGCGAACACCTCTACAGTGTCCTAGCCGATCTGGCTGCAGTGTTTCACTGGCCACCGTCAGAGCTTTGGGACCTTGACCTTGCGGATATAAGTCGCTGGCATCAGGAGGCCCACAAACGGGCAGGAGACAGACATGGCTGAACTGGCTGTCGCAGTGGTGTTAAGGGCGGTCGATAAGATCTCCGAGCCCATGCGGCGGATTCGAAAAAATACCGAAAAACTGTCCGGTGCCTGTAAAAGCGCGGGCAGTGCGGCTGATACATTTTCCCGACGTCAGGAGACACTTCGAAAACGCACCGAAGCGGCCAACAGGGTGCTGGTCAAACACAAGCTGGTGACGGATTCCCTGACCCGGCTCAATCGTCAGGTGGCAGGCCTTGCCTCACACCTTGGTAATGCCAGCAGTGAAGCGGCTTCATTGGGTATAAAGCTGGGTGTGGTCGCAGGACTGGCAGGGTGGGGATTCAAGACCCAGTTTGTCGATACCGCCGCTCAGTTCGAACGCTTCCAGACCATCCTTGAAACCACTGAAGGCAGCAGCGAAAAGGCCCGTCAGGCCATGCAGTGGGTCAGTGAGTTTGCGACCAAAACACCCTATGAACTGGCAGAGGTGAATGAGGCTTTTGTGAAGCTTCGCGCCTATGGCATGGACCCGACTCAGGGTTTGTTGATGACACTTGGCAATACCTCATCCGCAATGGGCAAAGACTTGATGCAGGCCGTGGAGGCCGTCGCTGATGCTGTTACCGGGGAAAACGAACGGCTGAAAGAATTTGGGATCAAAGCCAGTACCAAGGGAAACACTATTACCTATGAGTACACCAATAAAGCGGGGGAGCAGGAGACCCGGCAAGTAGACAAAAATGACCGTAAGGGAATTCAACGGGCCTTGTCGGAGATCTTCGACCAGAAATACTCTGGCGCGATGGACCGTCTGTCAAAAACATGGTCTGGCATGATCTCCAACCTCTCCGACCAATGGACACGGTTTGCCAATATGGTGATGGAGGCCGGTGTCTTTGATTTCATGAAAAGTAAGCTCAGTCATATTTTGGCGACCATCAATGCCATGGCCGACAGCGGCCAGCTTCAGGCCTATGCCCGCAAGCTATCTGAATCACTCATCACTGGACTGAAAGCGTTGTGGCGGTTCGGTACAGCGGCCGTTGATGTTGGGCGTGATGTCGTCTGGGCAGCCAGTCGCGTGGCTGAGGCATTGGGTGGCTGGAAACCACTTTTAATGACACTAACGGGACTGATGGCGGGCAAGTTTTTGGTGTCAGTGCTGATGGTGGTGAAGACACTGGGTGGCGCAGTATTCCAGTTGGTAAGGCTGGCCAAAAATGGTTTCGGCTTTTTACTTTCCAAGCTTAATCTTCTGATGCGGGCAGGCTCAGTGCTTCGGGTGGTATTTGCGGCAAGTCCTATCGGGCTGATCATTACCGCTGTCACTGCTGCCGTTGGGCTGGTTATGGCCTTTTGGCAGGAAATTAAAGCCTTTGGCCTTGGTGTGGTAGCAGGGTTTAGGGAAGCGGCGGCACCCATTAAAGCGATGTTTTTGCCATTGGCGCCGATGTTTTCAGCGCTCAGTGATGCCATTGGTTGGGTTGTCAGTGCATTGTCGTCCTTGTTCGCACCGTCACAGGCTACCGCAGCAGAGCTGGGCAGGGTGTCAGAAGCGGGTCGTCAGTTCGGCAGCTACCTAGCCGGTGCCATCAAGCTTTTACTCTCACCTTTTGGTTTCCTGATTGACCTCGTTCAACAACTGGCCACCTTTGTTACCGACCTTTCCGGACGAGTCACTGACTGGCTCCTTGCTGTGATTCCGATGGAGGCAGCGGTCATAGCGTTGTGTGATGCATGGAAGTGGGTGACCAATGTAGTCAGTCAATTGGCCCCTATTATCACACCGTTACTGGGCTTGTTTGATGCCGTGGCACAAGCGGCACAGCTGGCCGGACAATGGCTCAGTGATGCGTTTACTGCCGCCTTAATCCCATTGGCTGCACTGCAGGACGCCATCAGTTGGATCGCCGATAACCTGAGCACCATCACCGGCGCGGCGGATGCAGTCGGGGGTGTAATGGACGGCGCATGGGAAGGCACGAGAGGTGCCGTGACGTCAGCATTGGACTGGGCATTTGGTACCAACGATGATGAGAAGGATCACTCGCCCCAATCGCCAACAGTACCACCATCAACGTCCGCCCCGTCAGAACCGACATCTTTGCCGTCAATAACGGTTGAATCACCGTCAGTCCCGACGGCACCGGTACTATCAACACCGCCATCAATGACAGGTTCACCATCAGAACTGACAGTCTCTATGCCCCCGGCTAAGCCATCGCCAAAACCGGCTAGGCCTTTGATGGCAAGGGAAGCACCCCAACAGGTTTCCCAGTTCGAGCAGCACAACACCATTACAGTTGTCCAGCAGCCGGGAGAGGATGGCGAACAACTGGCACGGCGCATTGTCAGGGAAGAGATAAAGATGAAAGAGCAGGCTGCCAGTGCGAGACAACGGGGCGCCTTGTTTGATTATCAGGAGAGCGTAACACCATGATGCTGATGTTAGGGCGTTACCGCTTCAGTCTGGATACCGCCGCCTATGAGGGTAAATCACGGGAAACCCGATACCGGTGGGGAGAGCAGGCGAGACTGGTTGAACGACCGGCGCTGCAATTTATTGGACCCGGCGAGGATAAGCTCGATATCGACGGCATTATCTACCCGTACTACCGGGGCGGTCTTGGCCAGCTTGAGACCCTCAGGCGAGAGGCGGGACGGGGTGAGCCGCTGTTATTGGTAGAAGGGACCGGCAAAGTGCTGGGCCGCTGGGTGATTGATGTCGTAAGGGAAAACCAGCGAACCTTTGCCAAAGATGGCACGCCTGCCGCAATTCGCTTTTCCCTGACCCTTCGCAAACATCAGGCGGGACGGAACAGTCGGGTAAATGACTGGAGCCATCTGATCAGGGGACAGGGATGAAAGTCAGGACAACAGAGGGAGAGATGCTCGATGAGATTGTCTGGCGACATTACGGCCAACGCCCCGGTGCAGTGGAGGCCGTCCTTACAGCCAATCCGTATTTGTCAGCGCATGGCCCCCGCTTACCTGCTGGCCTCATCATTACCCTGCCAGAGATTGCTCCGCCCAATTCCACACAGGGTTTGAAGCTGTGGGACTGACACCGACATTCAGCGTGACGGCAGACGGGGCCGATATCTCCGGGATGATCGCCGAACGGCTACTTCAGCTCACAGTGAGGGACGAGGCGGGTATCCAGTCAGATACGATGGAAATTCGCCTCGATGACGAACAGCATGCCATCGCGTTGCCCCGAACCGGAGCCACACTGACCGTCGCTTTGGGTTACAAGGAAACCGGGCTGGTTCACATGGGGCAGTTTGTGGTCGATGAAATATCCCTGAGCGGCCCACCCAACACCATGATCCTGAGAGGCAAGGCTGCAGACATGCACAAGGCCCTGAAAGTCCCGAAAACCCGGACATGGCAACAGGATGGAAAACCTGCCCCAAGAATTTTACTCAGCCATATTCTTGGTACCGTTGCCGGGGAGCATGGTCTTTCAGCCAAACTAGGTGAGGACTTCAAGCGCATTGATTATGAGGTGGTTCACCAAAGCAATGAGAGTGACCTACAGCTGTTGACCCGGCTTGGCCGGAAACTCGGTGCTATTGCCAAACCCGTCGGGGACTATCTTCTTTTCGTCAAACGCGGGGAAGGGAAAACGGCCAGTGGAAAATCTTTGGCCCCTGTTGCGTTAAGCAAACCTGACTTAACAAACTGGGAGGTCAGCCTGACAGAGAGGGATGGTTATCAGTCGGTGATGGCGAGGTATCAGGATGTGACAGTGGCGAAAGAGAAAACGGTTACCGTGGGAGAGGGGGAACCTATTTACAGCCTCCGTACACTCTTCAAGGATTATGCCGAGGCCGAGTTGGCAGCTAAGGCACAGTTGGGACAATTTACCCGAGGCAAAGCACGGCTTGATATTGAGCTGTTGGGCAGAGGAGATATTCTGGCAGAAACGCCGTTGACCCTCTCAAGCATTCGGGAGGGAGTAAATGGTGACTGGGTGGTGGAAACTGCCACGCACAACCTATCTGAACAAGGTTATGTGCTGAGTGTTACGGGGAGGCCGAAAATGGACGTTTTGGACGGATAAAGAGCACGTTTTTGCCAAATAGTCCCCACCAAAACGATTGATAAGATGTTGATCTGGAAGGGACCATAAACGCATTCAACAAAATCAATTTTTAGAGTTGAGTTACATTTGAAGCATTGATTTTAAATGACTATTATACATTTCTTATAGTGTATCTCACCGTCACTTTTAATCTCTGGTTTATGAAACGCTCATTTGTTTTAGATCTCGCTAGAGTCATTGCCATCACCTTTGTTTTTGTTGCCCATTTTGGCCAGCTACTTGATTCAGATATTGGTGGCTTCTTCGGTGTAAAAAATATTTACTATGTCAGTCTCGGAGGGGTAGGTGTCAGTGTCTTTCTGGTGTTATCTGGCATTCTTGCCGGATTGAGTGATGCGAGAAAACAGAGTCCGTTTTTCACCTACATGGCGAGAAAAATTCAGAGAATTTACCCTATCTACCTGCTTTCTATTCCTCTGGCTATTCTTGGCTATTTGCTTGCCCAGCTTCTACTCGAAGGACGGATTCCTTCACTTTTCCCCAACGGCCTCTTCATTGATTTTTTCGGCAGCGTCACCGGCTTCTATTCTTGGTTGGGACTTTGGGGAGGGCCCTATAACCCGCCCAGCTGGTTTATCGGTCTGATCATCTCTATGTATGCGCTTGCTCTTCCAATGATCGCCGCATTTAAGCGTTGGCCACACATTACCCCGTGTTTTCTGCTTGCGATCAGTCTGATTTCACGCTGGTTTGTTGGGCAAGAGGGAGTGTTACCCTTCACAGATTCTCTGTATGACGAGATTAAGGGCTGGGCATATCGGCAATTTGGTTTTATGCCGGGAAGACCCGCAGACTGGTTTCCTCTCTGTCGCGTATTTGAATTCGGATTGGGCATCTATCTCGCCACAGTGATAAATCGTGAATTCTGGTTCAGGATCGATATACCGTGGTTAAAACAACCGGTTGCCTTTCTAAGCGATATCGCATTTCCTCTGTTTTTACTTCACTATCCATTTATGTTCATGGTCATTTTGCTTATCAAGGCCTCAGTGCCCATCTGGCTAGCAATGACACTTTTTATGTTTTTGATCATTGCGATGTCTTGGTCAGTTGATTGGTACGCCAAGAGGCTGCCAACATTAAAACTGATGAGAAAATTGAGTCGTGCGCGGGAGTAGTTGATGTTCTGAAGGAAATTGAGATAGGGGGAGTGGTGCTTTGCTATCACCATAAAAACCATTCGGACAATTGAAATCAAAGTGTGGCTTTCAGAGGTTAATTGCAAAATAACGGAAGTACAGCACCAAGCTGAACACTGTTCAGCGGCAAACCAACATTTAGTGATGACAAAAGAACGCCATGAAGACAAAAGTACGCACGAGATTTATGAAGAACGTGCTCTGATTGATACCGTCGATACACGCATTAAATACAGAACTGATCGTTTAACTTAGCTTAAAACAGATACCAATAAGGCCGCTATTAAGCGGCCTTATTGGCTGATGGGGCGAATCAAATAAGGCATACTGCCTGATCATCAATGAACCAGTCAGCAACGTTTGCCTGTATGTTTAAATAGACAAAATGGTAAAAAATAAGCCTACTACTAGACACCCTGGGTGATGCTGGTTCCATTGTTAGCGTAATATTTTATGTTGTGATTTTCTGATTAATCAAAATTTGTATCATGCGCCGCAAAATTACCTTTCAGAACAAAACATGTTTAAAAAAAATATCTTCGCACTTGCGCTTGCTACTCTCTTTGGTTCCTCTTCCGTTTGTGCGGTCGAAAACGTCGATTTATTGATTAAAAACGCGACAGTCTTGACGATGAATGATGAAAAAACCATCTTTCAACACGGCTTAGTTGCTATTGATGGTAACCACATTGTGGCCGTCAGTGACGGATCGAATCTTTCTCAATATTCGGCTGATAAAACCATTGATGCAGATGGCGACATCGTCATGCCTGGCTTAATAAATAGTCACACCCACGTTTCAATGACTGTTTTCCGCTCACTGGCAGACGACGTGCCAGACCGCTTACACCGATATATCTTCCCTCTTGAAAAGAAGATGGTATCGCGCGATATGGTGAGAATCGGTGCACAATTGGGTAATGTTGAAATGGTGAAGGGGGGCGTTACCACATACGGCGATATGTACTACTTCGAGGATGAGGTGGCTAAAACGGTTGACAAAATAGGGATGAGAGCTGTTTTGGGTGAAACTGTGATTAAATTCCCTGTGGCAGACGCTGCGAATGCTGATGAGGGGATACAATATGCGGTCGATTTTATTAAGCAATGGAAAGGCCATCCTCGAATCACTCCTGCCTTTGCTCCTCATGCACCGTATACCAACACCACAAATGCTCTAAAAAAAGTCACTCAGCTTTCTGAAAAATATGATGTGCCTGTACTTATTCATCTTGCTGAATCCCATCGCGAAAATGAAGTGATAGCCAAACGTAGCCACGGTAAAACGCCAGTTGGATATATGGAAGAAATTGGTGCGCTGACACCCCGATTAGTCGGGGCGCACATGATCAACGTGAATGATGAGGATATTACTCTGCTTAAGAAACGAGGAGTGGGTATCGCGCATAATATGAGTGCCAATATTAAGTCGGCCAAGGGTGTCTCACCTGCACTGAAAATGTTTGATAATGGTTTACGTATTGGACTCGGTACAGACGGACCTATGTCGGGTAATACATTGAGCACAATTGATGAATTCAACCAAGTTGCAAAAGTCCATAAATTGGTGAACAAAGATCGCGGAGCAATGCCACCAATAAAAGTCATTGAAATGGCGACGATGGGTGCTGCCCGTGCACTGCATATGGAAGACAAGATAGGATCGCTTGAAGTAGGCAAACTGGCTGACGTGATCATAGTGGATACTAAGTCTCCCAATATGACGCCTGTTTACAATCCGTACTCTGCGTTGGTGTATTCGGCCTATGCTTCGAATGTGAAGCATACTATTGTCGATGGTCGTATTTTAATGAAAGATAGAAAGATGCTGACTGTTGATGAAGCGAGCATCAGGGATGAAGCACTGGCTTTTGCTGCAAAAGTAAGAAAAACCGTAATAGATAGTGGAGAGGTCGTTCGCTAATATTGCAGTTCAACATTAAAAAAGCAGGTATAGTGGCCTGCTTTTTTATTGTTTGGTGAGTAGTCGCTAAGCTCGGCATGACAACTGAATGCCTCGAACTCCAGTGTGGTTGATGATGATAAGGAATGGATGATGAAAACGTCGTTTGCCAAACATTGCGTCACGGCTATTTTGGCTTTTTGGTTTTTGCCTGCTCAGGCTGACGATGATGAATTTGATCTCTCTAACAAGGTAATTCAAAAATTGAGGGCCGAAGTTGCCCACCATGTTAGAGAGAACATTGAGTCTGCCGTAGACGGTATAAGTCTGTTGACAAACAACGATATTTTGTCTGCGTCATATATCAAAATACAGGGTGACGAGGATGGTGATATTCGATTTTCCGGATTAAAGATCCCAGTAACATGGCGGTGGGTTGTACCTGAAACGGGCGGAGAATCAGCGCTTTTTCAGCTTTATGTGGCTCGTGGGGAGGCGAAAACCGAGGAAAGGTTATTTGACGAGGATATAAGGAAAAATATTTCCACATTTACCAGCCACTCTCTCGGTGTGACTTTTAATTATCGATATCAAATGTCGCCGGGTACCTGGCTCATACCCAGCTTAAGTGCTTCATATCAGACGATTGAAAATCGCTACGATCACCGAGGAAAGTTTTCGGGTCAGTTTAGGCCAGTATTCGATGGTTTTCTGTCCAACTGGCGTTTGGATGCCATTACGATAAACCCAAAATTAACGTTTGCAGAGGCATGGCGTTACGAAGGTTACGATTTACTCTTTTCCGCCAGCTATGGCTATAGTCATGTCTATACCACCAACTTTGACAGTGATGTTCATAATATCGACTTTGACCGGAATCTGTTTACTACGATGATGACGGCTGCGACCCCTCTCAATATCCCGATATCATCAAACCCTGTATTGGCTGAATTGTCCTATTCGTTTTCACACTTGCCAGACTCTCGGTTTACGTCGAGTAAACACATAGATATTCACCGTCTGCAACTGACAATGGAATTTACAACTGGCTTGGGTATTCATGATTCGTTTCTTGAACAAGTGACGCTGGTTATCGGAGCGGGATTAGGATCAGGGAGAGAGTTAGAGGTATTCGATATAGGCTTGAAATCACCGTTTTAGAGACCGCAGTTTTTGATTTACGTTTTTAGCTGGGTAGTTACTTTTGTATGTGATTGCTTCTTGGTATAAAAATTTAGATACGCCTTCGCAGTGGTTTGTGAAACCTGTCAGTTATCAATACACTCGATAGATGACCACTGCTAAAAAAGTGACTGTGAAGGTCGCCACTGATATTGTAGAAATAGAGTTTATGTGTTTCTAAGCTTGGTGATTGCGATAACTAGCCAGAGTGCAAATAATGACGCATTCGAGTATGACAGTATTCTTCATAAATGAGGATATAGAGACCAATGACTGAAGATTATGCAGATGAAGGTAATGAAGCTTATGAAACTAATGAAGGCATTCGCCATGGAAGACATCGCAATCCCTATTTTGGTGAAAAGTCTTGCGAAGTCACTGACGATGGTGAAGAGCACGACGTATTTGAGGAAGAAAGTGAACATTCTGCGCTAGACGATGAGGAGTCTGAAAAAGTCTTTTGTTATCACCCAATGATTTACTACTCACGTGATCATGTGCGCTCTGAAAGAGGGAAAGACTTATCTAAAAAGTAACGATCGTCACATACCTTGATGTAAAATTAATATCATATAATGTATTAAACAGTTCTCTTTATCTCAAAGCTACTGTGCCACTACCTCCAGTCTTTAACCTACTAATAAAGATAAATAACATTAAAAATAATTATCTTCTTTAAGCTATATTTCATATTTACTATTATGAAATATAGCTCATATTAACTGTTATTACTTATTTTTTCACGTTTTCCCATTAATAAAATGATTAATAAAAGTTATATTTATTTAATTTTGGTAAAATAATTTTTCATAAAAATAATATAAAATTCTTATATTTACTTTCAATATATAAACGTAATTTATCTAATTTATCGAAAATGAAATTAATTCATTTTAATTGCATAAAATTAGTGATTATTTCGATAGTTTATACAATTAAATGAAACTAATTTCTGTTTAAAGATGGAATTTGAAAGAAATAGCAGTATTCTTTTAATGTCAGTAGAAAATATTTTCAAAAATATAAAATAAAAAATATAGAATGTTATTAGGTTGGCTGGTTATCTAATTATAAATTAAATTTATCCCCTCTACGATACCATCCAATACCATCCAAAATCGATTTAGTAGTCATCGATCTGTAACGTAGAGCAGTATGATTAATAGAAGGGTAATAAATAAAATTTAGCTTTTTCTAATAAATAAGAACAGCTTCACTCTGGCGATATAAAAATTATCTATCAATTTTAATAGATATTATTATCATTTGGTGATTTGTTGATGGAATGATTTAATATCAAATATAGGAGGAATGATAATGGATAGTGAAAATAGTCATGAGATTTTAGATTTCTGCCATGTTAAGTATGAGGTCATGGAAGTTATCTTGAAAAAAGCAAAAGATATAATAAACGAAGGTTCTTTGGAACCTGTGTGTAATGAAAAGGAAGTAATCTAAATAAATACCAAAAAAAATCTAGGTGATAATATGAGTTCAAATGATGAACCGGATTTTACTAACCCAGTATTACGGAGGGTCTATGGAAGTGCCAACCGTAGCTACAACTTACTTATTGAATGCGAGATAGAAGAGGCTAAAGAGAAAAAGCTTGAAGAAGAAAGAAAGAAGCAGCAAGAAAATTTTGAAAAGATAATGGATAAGTTACTCATTAGTCAAACACTTGACTTTGTGAGTAACCTTATTACTCGCGCTAAAAATAAAGTGGATTTTTAATTCGATAGAATATCTAGTGTAAAAACACAATAAGACTACCAAGGTAAACTTGTTAGTAAGCATTTTTTTATTGAAAAAGGAGAAACATTATGGCTGTTGATGCGGCAGGTCCTGTTGGAAATCTGATTAAGACCGGTTTAAACACTGTACTTGGCGGTGGAGGTGGAGGTGGCGGTGGCGGTCCAGCAGCTTTGTCAAAGCAAGTAATGGGCAATCAGAATGCAAGAACGAAAGAGCGAACCGATGATAATGATGAGACACAGAAAATGGACAATGAAATGAAAAAAAATACTGATCAAAATTTGATTATTAAAAAGCACTCAGACAGATTTACTGCTGCCTTTGTAAACGGTTAGTAAAGGATATTTATTATGTCTATCAATCCTATTAATACTGCCCCAGTATCTGCAGCAACTACAAACATGTACAACAGATTAGGAGAGCAGCCACCTGGTAACGTGCTAAAAAATAATACGAAGAATATAGTGGATCGTACCAATAACAATGAGATAAATGTGTTTACAGATATTAATATGAAGGCGGTTAGTGAAAGAGGCATCGTTCTATTTAGGAATTTAAAGAAAATGATAGATGTTGTTATACAATCCTAATGATGGAGGGATTATGATTGTCCTAAATGATGATAATCGTCCAAATAATATCTACCGAAATAGATTCAATCCATATAATTTTTATAAGAATAATGAGAAAGAAAAAGTACCACTTTATTGGATGGCTAACAACTATAATCCTCAGCCATTCGGAATGGAAAATTTATCACAAAAAACTATGGAGAATATGCAATATTTAACAGATAAGAGGGTCGATTCAAATCACTTTACAATGATGTTTAAACTTAATTGTGATTTTATGTCTAATTGCTTTATCAGCCTTTTTAAAGCGGGAGCGAAAGTAGGTAGGGCAGTCGGTCAGTACATGTGAAAACTAAAGTATATATAATATTAATATATTAAATTAATAAGTTGATCTAGGGGTATGATATGACGTTGTTTACTAATGAGAGTATGAGTATTGAATCCGACACTGGAAAAAATACAACACGATCTTTATTCTGGAACAAACCTTGGCTAAGGGTCCATGGAAGTTGGCAGGATATTATTAGCTTATACGAAGGACAAGGAAGCTGGATTAATGAAAAAAACCAACAGCTAATAATGCATGAATTTGGTATTTTGCCTAGACAAGAATTATCTGCTGACGATGACTCCATTACTAATATATTAATTGCACTAAGTGAGAAGGAGGAGACTGAATTGTATATACTGCTTTGTGGACTCATGACCAATGGTTGCGTGTCCACGATGCTAACATCACAACAAGTGATGTGGTGTAGCCAAATACATAATGCTATAGGATTATCCAGCGACAGAATTCACAATGAATATATTGATTCTCTTTTTAGACCAGAATATACGCAATTTAACGAAATCCATCATGTTTTATCTGCATTCGTTATAATGAACAGATATGGTGAAGAGTCAGGCTTTTGGTCTCGCTACAGATTGAGATTTAACCGTGATCTATGTTTGCCGGAGGTCAATAGCAAAGGTTATGTCGATAAACTGACCTATGCCTTGCTAGCTGTTTTATGTCTATTAGAAGATAGTAAGCAAAACTAAGTCGAAAATTTCAGTGTTAATGATACTTTGACGCAGTCACCGACACTCCCTAACCGCCAAAAAGGGTGTTTGTAACATGAGATGAGTGGCTGTAAACGGGTGGAAGGCTGTCATGACTCAACTTACAAAGTGGGAGGACTTTTGGTATCGCCCCTACAGGTACATGGATGAAAGCTGGCATCGGGTGGTGGACTTGTCAATAATAAGTAATCCCATAAACGAGGCTGTTTACTATGAAAAGGTAATGGAGGCTTTTGATATACCGATAGTAAAAGAGCCAAGTATATCTAACCCGAACTTTGCCAAGCTTGTTTATCTAACTGACCGAGATTTGTCTATTCTACTCTCGATGTTATCTGCCATTCTGAGCCACGGAAAACTGGCAGGGCATCTTGGTGAAAACGAAAGACAGTGGTGCGCGCACATTGCTAATGCAAATGCATCGATTCAAGACAACGCACTTGTTGCCGAATACATTTCTAACAACTATGCCAGCTCGACAGAAAATCTCTATATATCCTTGTCATTGTGGATGATTCGTTGTTGGAGTAAAAACAACATAGGTTTTTGGGAGCGTTTTAGACTTCGTTTGAATCATGAAATAGCTGTTCCAGAGATTGACATTAATATACCGGAGAATATTCTTGATTACTTATTGACCTGTGCAACCACTATTATGTCTGAGCCGTCTCCTCCCGCGACTCTCTCAGTATCAGCAGCCGACAAAGATTCAGCAGCCGACCAAAATATAGAGAAAACGTAGGGCAATATTTTCCTGTTGTCAGTGATAAGAATATCTCGTTTGTACAACCTTAGCGCTCACTCAATACTTTATAATTCATGCAAAATTAATATTTTACGTTAACGCCCTGCAGTCAAAACACGCCGAATCTTTGGCATATTTCTTTGCAGGGTGGGTGACGTAAACGTTTGTTATGTACGAGTGTTGAGTGTTTCAAATAGCAGCACTTTTTACAATTATCACGATTTATTGATTGACCTTTTATACCACTTTGGTCAACTCACCTATGACGGTTTATGCACTAGGAGAGATGCAATGGCCAATGGATACCAAGAAAATTTTCTTGATGGAGTCAGTATTCCTTTTCCTCAATTTTCACCCAATCTGAAACAAGAAATCCTTTATGACGATAGCCTGAGAGAGGGGTATGTTGTCGATTATCCAAATTTTTCGATAGTTATGAACCGTGCTGTTGAAAAGCGATCTGCAGTCTTCGTCGCATTGAATATCGACCAAAACCTATTCAAAAAAGCCCGGAGAATAGATAATTGGCGGATAGACAGTAGGGTTGGCATTGAAAACCAATTGGATAATGCATATTACGCGAATAATCCTTTAGATCGTGGTCATTTGGCAAGACGTTCTACCGTTGCCTGGGGGGACTCTTTTGCTGATGCCCAGCGTGCATCTAACGAAACGTTTTACTTCACCAATGCGGCTTTACAACACGCGAATTTGAATCAAGATGAGTGGTTGAGTCTTGAAAGCTGGGTTAAAGCACTTAACCAAGATAAAGATGGCCGGATCACATCTTTTTCTGGGTGTATTTATGGTGAAAATGACAGAACAGTCAGGCCTGCAGGTCGCCGTCTTGCTCTTGTGCCGGCCGGATTTTTTAAAGTCGTCTGCTTTATCAATATGAATAACGAGTTGGATGTCAGGGCTTTTATTCAGTACCAAGATAAAGAGGCACTTGCTGATAAAAGCGCATCAAGACGTCCGGGATACAACAATGAGATTTATCAAGTCAGTCTGACCGAGATTGAACAAAGAACGGGACTCATTTTTCCTAGTCAGCTTTACACGGCCAATCCATTGCGTTTCTCCGATCCCGAGGAGGCTGAAAATAACGTTAGTTCTACACCAGAACGTATTGAAGTCGCCAAGCCGCAGGACATTATCAGTGCAGGAGATCAAAGGGAGACGGTAAGTGATCAGGATATCGACATACATATCGCCGCTGCTATGGTGAACCCAAAGGGTACCGATGCTGGCGCAGAGTGGGTTTCCATCATCAATCTGGGTGCAGAAACGATTGATATTGGCGGTTGGTATCTGTTGGATAATAGCGAAAGAAAGGAGTATTTTCCTGAGAAAACACTCAACTTGTTACCCGGCGAAAGCTATGTAGTCAGGAACTTGTCCGTTATAAAACTGGCAAACCGAGGCGATGTTATCAAGCTTTATTCTTCCAAGGGCGAGAGAGTGGATTGGGTGCAATATACCCAGTCGAGAGTCAACGTTGGCTCGCCTGTAGTTTTTCTATCAAGTTATGATGGTCTTCAACGGTAAAACCCTCAAACATCACCCTAAACAGGCAGAGGCATTTGGCTTGTTTAGGGTGACAGCGGATGTTGTTATAGTCTTCCCAGAATAGCATCCATTATCCAGCTAACGTGCACGGCACTCTCACCCATCGAGGGGTGGCGACGGCCGTCAAACAAGTGGTCACGAATATCCTGAACATGATTAAGTTGAATGTGTTTAGGGTTTGCAATGTGAAACTCTCTACATTGTTGGCGGGTTTCAAGAACAATCGGTGCTTCGTCAAAAACGGCAAAGTGAATCTCTCCCTTGTCGCCGAGAATTGTCACTTTATCTTCCGCCTTGTAACTACCGAAATTCCAGTAGCCACTGCCTGTCAATCCACTCTCATGAAGCCAACACGCGGACACAGCATCTTTCGCGGAGTAGAGTTGCTGCTGATTGGTACTGACGCCTCGTACCTCTTTCACATTACCGAGTAAATAACTAATGAGATCGAGTCCATGGCTGGCTAGATCATCGAAGTAGCCGCCCGGTGCAACGTTATGGTCAGTTCGCCAGTTATAACTGTCTGCCAAATCGATTTTATCTGCCGGTTTACTTAAAGACCAACTGACGTGTCTTATCTTTCCTATGGCTTGGTCTGCTAACAAAGACTGAATTTTTTTAAATCTCGGTAGTGAACGACGATAGTAGGCAACAAACAAAGGTACATCGGCCGCCACAAATGCCTGATGTATGTCTACACAGTCCTGAAAGCTTGGTGCCAGTGGTTTTTCAATACAGCATGGCTTTCCGGCGCTTGCTGTCAACAGCCCAAATTTTTTATGGCTATCCGGTGGAGTGGCAATGTAGACGCAATCAATCTCATCATCAAAAATCAGTGATTCAGGATCAGAATAGAATTTTTTAACGCCATGTCTCTTCGCATAGTCCTCTCCCAACTCAACATTTCGGCGTGATACAGCATGAAGATCAAAATTCTCTACTAATTGGTAAGCAGGGCCGCTTTTAACCTCAGTCACATTGCCACAGCCGATGATTCCCCATTTTAGATTCTGCGTATTCACTGTTATGGCTTCCTTTTTATATAAAAATCAATAACTCCACGAACTATAAATCAAAATATAACAAGATTTTTTGTTCGCTGAACCAATTGCTTGTTCACAGCCTGTCTGGTTTCCGTACCTGAGTACATAGGTATACTCTTCTTTTACCAACGGCTCAATAGAGTGTTGGTGTAATAACGTGTAAAGAGGGTAGGGCGAGATTAAACACGTCAATCAATTTGATACCTTGCTAAGGCCTCTAACCTTAAAGCAACTGATGAGCGACGGTGAAACACACTAAAAGCTATCTAACGGCTTGTTGTTGATAGTGTGAAATGGTGAACTGAAGTGAGTGATATCAATGAAACTGAAGAAAACAGGGGGAGCGTTTACTCCCCCAATAACATTTAATTGGCTAATTTATAAAAGCAATATTGCACGCTTAGTGCATCATAGGTTTGCCAACAAAATGTAATGATGCCGACACTTGTTTTACTAGCTTTTCGAACTTGAGATTGTCAGTTGTTGATAGTGCCTCTACCTGGAAGCTGGTCAGGTCGACAGTCGGGCTATCGTATTCATCGAAGTCACCTGTCGTACCAAAAATGATTTGGCTATAGAAATCAGGCAGGTCAAAATTCATTCCAACAAGCTTATCAATACAGCTGGTATCTGGCTGATCCCAAAGTCTATTTACAAAGCTAAACATCACATCAACACCGCAAGTGTTGCCAGTCGTTGTTTTTGCCGGAGTGACAAAAGCCGCTGCATGCGCTGTGAACGGGAATTCAACATATCGCTGATTGATGTTGGAAAATGCACCTTTAATTCGTTCCGCATGAAAGTGTGGCGTTTGTGGGTCAAGATCACCATTGATTGCCAGTGTCGGCATGTAATGGAACATATCTTTGTAGATGTAAGGGTCAACGTATTTGTCACCCCACACTTTGTAGTCTGCTTCTGTATTCAGGTGTCGTTCTGTTGAAGAACAGGTGACAGCTGTATCGCAGTAAGCAATTTTTTCAGCCGTTGACTTACGTGCGCCACTGATTTCGTTGAAAGCAATGACGTTAAAAACAGCGTCTGAGAAGCTAGGTTTCGCATCCTCAAAACGGCTTGCCATAAACCCATCATAGCCGCCGAAGAAAAACTTTTGAACGTTATTCAGAGCTGTCACATCATCAGCATTACAGCGAGCCAAACGATGGTAAATTGGCATCAGCATTTCTTCTTGCGAACGTTGTATAAACGTCATACCCAGCTCTTGCAGTTGATCCTTGGTCAGTTTTACCTCAGGACAATGCTGGCCAGAGTAGAAATCAGCAACAGTGTCTTTGACCAACTGTGCGGTATTGTTACCCAGCTTGCTCTGACAGAAAGGATCTGAATCGCAGTATTCAGCCACTTTGTCAAAAATGCCGTTGGAGTTTTCATCCCATAAATCAACGCCAAACCCTGTCGGCGGAACGACAGAATCTAAAATGACAGCTTGAGCGCCGGTTGGTGCAACCTGAGAAAAGCGTTGTGCCCAAAGCGTACCGTAAGAAACTCCGTAAACATAACTTGGATACCAATTTATGGCTTTACTCTTACCAATGACGTAGTCGAGATCTTTTGCTGCATTGGTGGTATTGAAGTTATAAAGGTTCTCACCCCATTCATCGTAAAGCGTATCGTGACAAATGGTTGTAAATTCTTTGTATGAGTCAGCAGGCACCTGAGGACAAATTATGCTGGTTGACCAACCAACACCGCGATGCTCAAGCACATACAGATCATAATCTTCAGCAAACTGTTTGAGTAGGCTGTCGTAAAGGCTCGGGAAAACAGCACCCGATCCACCCGGGCCACCTTGTAATAGCCAAAGTTGGCCTTTTGCCTTGCCTGAATTCGCAGGATGTTTGGATACTAATACATCGATTTTTTGACCTGCGGGATCATTCCAGTTTGCGGGGACTTCTGCCAGAGAACATTGGTTTTTGTTGTCTGCTGACTGAAAAACTTCAGGGCAATCACCCCAGTTAAAGTCAATATAGCGCCCAAAATCTGAACCGGGAGGGGAAGCTAGTGCCTGTGAAGCAAATCCAGCTACAGCCAATGGTAGTGCTGTTTTAAACATTGTGTTCATCGTGTAAACCTTGGTTTTATTATAAGGCCACAACATCGTGGCCCAATATGTCTAACAGGTTTTTATTTTTGTAAGATAATGATATTGATAATTATTTTGTTTTACTTCGAGCGAAGGCACATCAAAAAGAAAGGTTAATGTTTTGGTTGTCAGTACATATTTATGGCTGTCTAAAACATGAACAATAAAACGTTTAATTTGATTTTTTCAGACGGTCTTATCATTATTATCAAGCATATGATCAAGTGAATAAATGTGAAATATCGAAGGGGAGTCGCTACAAAATATATGGTGTGCAAAGCTCGATAGGCAGCGTTTAAAGCATGTAAAATGGACAAGTTCTCTATCTTCTTCTCTTCTTCCCTTATCCTCTTATTCTCTTCCTTTTCTCCTCTTTTTCTTCCCGTTGGCTGGCTCGATTAAATGTTTCACCAGTAACGCAGGCTAATGTCGATGTTGAGTCTGATCAAAAACCTGACATCGGAAAAGCAGGGAAACAAAATTGATATCTTTTGAGCGTACTGAGACTTATTATCATGTAAACTATGACGGTCTTTTTTAGTTTACGGAGTTGTTATGGCATATTTGACAGGAGTCACTTGCCTGTGGGCGTTTTCATTCAGTTTGATTGGGGTGTATTTGGCAGGTCAGGTTGATGCATGGTTTTCGGTACTTGCACGCGTGGCGTTGGCTGCGATTGTATTTTTACCCTTTTTGCGTCTTAAAGGGGTTAAGCCCTCGCTGGCGTTTAAATTGATGGCAATCGGAGCAGTACAACTGGGATTAATGTATTGTTTTTATTACCAGTCGTTCCTTTACCTCACCGTTCCTGAGGTTCTGTTATTTACCGTATTCACCCCGATATATGTCACTCTCACTTATGACGCTTTGAAGCGACAGTTCTCTCCTTGGTACCTACTCACTGCTGCATTGGCCGTTCTTGGTGCGGTTGTTATCAAGTATGCTTCACCAAGTGAGGACTTCTTACTTGGCTTTATGGTGGTTCAAGGCGCAAATATTTGTTTTGCCTTAGGGCAAGTCTTCTACAAAGTGGTGATGGAAGCCGAAGAGACATCTATCCCTCAGCATACTGTGTTCGGGCTATTTTTCATTGGCGCGTTCGCTGTCGCATTAACCGCTTTCTTATTGCTCGGTAATTTGGAAAAACTGCCGACGACAGATCTGCAGTGGGGTATTCTCCTTTATCTGGGGACAATAGCGTCAGCAGTTGGCTATTTCCTGTGGAACAAAGGCGCAACGATGGTGAATGCTGGTGCTCTGGCTATCATGAATAATGTGTTGGTTCCCGCAGGAATCGTCGTAAATGTGGTCATTTGGAATCGCGATGCGGATCTCACAATTCTGGCCGTCGGCGGCTCGGTCATTCTCTTGTCATTATGGTTCAATGAGACGTGGGTGAAGTCTCGTAGCGATACGCGCCAGAATGCAACAGAAAGCACTGCCGCTTAGCTTTACTATTCACCAACCTGAGAATACTGCCTCCGGTTGGGTGAGATACAAATGACAAAGCAGATTGTTCAGCCTTTTGACCGGATCACACTCACTTATTTGTTCTCCCAGCCTCGCTGGCAGCGCTCACTTCAATCAATTCCCCTGATTTAGTGTCATAAATGTAGCCGTAAACGGGTATATCACCGGGTACCATACTGCTGCTTTTGATTCGCATGACATCCTGAGTAACGCTGTGGGCAAGATCTTCAATTGTTAGCCAGTTGATATATTTTCCTTCTTCGGTACCGCCTTCTTTAACATTGTTGAACCAACCTGTTTCATCCACTGAGGACGTTGCCAGACTCTGAGACAGTAGGTCGCCCATTACCTCACTGGTAAACGTTTCCATACCACAATCGGTATGGTGAATGACATACCACTCAGCCGTGCCCAATAGCTTGTGCGATATCACCAACGAGCGAATAGCATCATCACTCGCTCTTCCTCCGGCATTGCGGATCACATGGGCATCCCCTTCCACTAATCCAGCAAACTTCGCCGGATCAAGCCTCGCATCCATGCAGGTAAGAACTGCAAATTTGCGTCCCGGGGGCATAGGCAAGCTTCCTTTATTACCGAACGACTTAACATACTCCTTATTTGCTGACTCTATTTCTTGTTTAGTCTTTGGCATTGTCTTGTCTCCATGTGACGAAGTCAGGCACCCGGATTTTTTCCAATGTGCAGGGGGCATTGTGGAACCTGTCTCCGTGTTTGAAATAAACTCGAAAAGTGATACGCATATCGCTTTTACATTCGGTTTGGCGAGTGTGTCGCCTCATCAAAGTCAAACGCGACATATAGGTATCTGAGCCTTCGTTGCTTGGGGATGAATGACTTAAGCGTTAATCATTAACCCACTGATAGCGTTTTTCTGAGTTTGAGCCTCGCTGATTACTGGTTTGACCACAACATAATTAACCTTTGCCCGCCACAAGTATTATTTGATTGCACAAAAAATATGAATGAATTGTTCAATTCTATATGGGTAAACCTTCACCTAATGCTTTGGGTGGTTCTGAGTGTTTTTTGCACAAAAAATTCACCATATTAATAAAAAAATGATTCAGTGTTTTATTACAAAAAAAAGATGCTTGCTCATTGCCATTATTGATGATTAACGTAATTACTCAATAACAAGAATACATCCAGAAACCTGTCGTGTGGCACGTTCAAGCAGTGGCTTTGATGTTCTCAGAGTGCTTTTACTGAGTAAGGCCGATATATGAAAAAAATACTGATTCCGAGCTTGTTAAGCTCGTTGGCGCTGGTGGGCTGTGGTGAAGAAACACCTGAAACGACGGCTGAAAACACGGCTCCTGTGTTCAAGACGGATGAGCTGTCTCTCGCCGTTAGCTATCGTAAAGGTTCCACCATAGATGTGGCAGCAACAGATAAAGAAGGTGATACGTTAACGTACTCCATAGTAACCAAACCAAGATTTGGTCAGGCATCCATTGATTCGCAGTCTGGTGTGTTGACCTACCTGCCATCTGATGGCGCTGAAAAAGATGCGGTGGAAATATCAGTCACTGACGGAAAGTCCACGAGTTATCTGTCAGTGGAGCTTACCTTAACAAACGCAGAACCGCAGTTTGATGTCAGCACAATCAAATACCAGACGCACTATAAAAAAGAGCAAGAAATCGCTTTGGCTGTGAGCGACCCTGACAATGACCCATTAACCATCGAGATCACTTCACAGCCAGAATCTGGAACCGCTGAAATTACTGAAGATAATCGGCTGATTTATACACCGGAAGCCCCTGTCGGCGAACAAAAGATCGATCTTACCGTGTCCGACGGTGTCAACAGCAACACACTGTCAATTTATATCGATACTTATAATCGTTCACCAGTGATCTCTGTTCCTTTTAGTCGTCTGGATACCTCGTACAAGCGGAACGTTACTGTTCCCTTGTCTATGTCTGACCCTGATGGCGATGAACTGACGGTGTCAGTTGCCGAACAGCCTAAAAATGGTTATGCAGAAATAAAAGCCGGGCAGCTAATTTACACACCAGACGGTGAGGCGACAGGAGAGCAGATCATTAGACTGGAAGTGTCTGACGGCTTTGCCAGCAATGTTACTGATATTATCCTCAACCTTGTTAACTCCTCGCCGGAGGTCTCAGTGACTCCGCAGCTGACCGTAGACACTGATGGAACGGCAACGGGACGAGTGTTGGCGACAGATGCCGACGGTGATAGCTTGTCTTATCGACTGTTATCCAGCTCGGACGATGGAAATCTGATCATCGACGAGAACACCGGTGACTTTACTTATCGGCCGACAGCGTTCTCGGTAGGTAAACAGCGATTTGTTATTGGTGTCTCAGACGGTAAGGTTACAACGCAGACTGAAGTTGTCATTTCGGTAACCACAGAGACATTGACGCTTGAAAGTAGTAGCTACAGCAGTGACTCACAGAGGGTCGAAGGCCAATTGCTGTTCACCGGGCCATCTGGTGTCGTATTCACGACCGAGGTCAACAATGACAAAGACATTGAGTCACTCGCTATCGACGACAACGGTCGTTTTACTCTCGTTGCCAAGCCCTATGCTGAGCCCATCGATATGGTTGTTACCGCATCGTTCGGTAATGAATCAGTAACGGCAGTTATGAAGGTACTGACCCAACAAAAAAATCAGGCCAGTGACGATTCTGATCCGCTGTATTTTCAGCAATGGCATTTACACAATACCGGACAAACGGGTTTCTCACATTCCAGTGGTACCAAAGGGTTTGATATCAATATTGGACAGCTTCACAAGCAGGGACTGACAGGAAATGGTGTAGAAGTGGCTGTTGTGGATACGGGTTTAGAACTTGCTCACGAAGATCTTCGGAACAATGTGGTGCCAGGTGCGTCTTATGATTTCGTCAACAAAGACACAGATCCGAGTCCGGAATATAAAGACGATGAAGATGGTGGCGACCATGGCACCTCAGTGGCAGGTTTAATTGCGGCGGAAGGCTTTAATCAGCTGGGTGGCCGTGGTGTCGCGCCAGAAGCCGGACTGACTGGATTTAACTACCTTGAACATCAAACGCTTGAAGCATGGAAATCTACCCATGGTGGCGATAAAACCCGCTCTGCCAGAGTGATCAACCAGAGCTATGGCTATGGTATTCCTATCGTGCTACCCACTAACGCTTTTGATTTCAAAGTAGAAGAAGCCATCATGGAGGAGCATTATCGCAACAGTGATAATCCCGCATTGATGATTAAGTCTGCCGGAAATGGGTTTAACGGTGTGTCACGAGGCTGGTGGACTTATGAGAGGGTTAATGCGAGTCCGGAAGAAGCCAGATTGCCGCACCAACTGTCAAACTCAGATCCCAGTAATGCCAGTTTCTATAACACCTTGGTATCAGCGTTAAGTGCCGATGCTAATGCACCACGCTCCAGTTATTCAACCACAGGCTCTTCGGTTATGTTTTCTGCGCCGGGTGGTGAATATGGCTGGAGTAGCCCAGCGATGGTGACTACCGATGTGAGTGGTTGTGAGAAGGGCTATTCAAAAGAGAGAGAAGCAGACTGGGGACGCTATTTCACTGGTGGACTGGATGACCGCTTTCAGGAACTCACACAGTGCAGCTATACCTCGGAATTTAACGGCACCTCATCGGCGGCACCTGTCGCCTCCGGTGTTGCAGCTTTGGTGATGGAAGCCAATCCTGCGATGTCGTGGCGGGATGTGCGTTATGTGATGGCGAAAACAGCGACCAAGATTGATGTGAACTTCCAGCCAGTTAAGCTGAATCAGGCGGGTGATACCTTTGTGGCTGACCCGGGCTGGATAACGAATGCAGCGGGTAATCACTTTCACAATTGGTATGGCTTCGGCATGGTGAACGCCACAAAGGCGGTTCAAATGGCCGCCCGTGATTATGCATTGTTGCCACCGTTGCAGCAAACGACGTTTATCCCCGCGAGCGATCAGTCTAAGACCACAATACCCGAAAACTTTCAGGGTATTACCAAGACATTTGAGGTTCCCCAAAACTGGACGGTCGAAGGGGTACAGGTCAAGGTGGACATTGAACATAGCAGGATGAATGACCTATCGATTGAGCTGATTTCGCCCAGTGGTACCCGCTCTATTGTCGCGACTGCGCGAAACATGCATATGATGACACCCGATGAAGTGTTCATTGAGCCGGGTCCACTGTTGTTCCTGAGTCAGGCGTTTCTGGATGAGAAAGCAGGCGGCACATGGCAACTTCGTGTCATAGACACTAATAGCCAGATGATGCACTACAAAAAGACCTTTTTTGGTATCGGTGATCCTATTGAGCTGCCTAACAATCAGACATTAGGCAAGCTTAACAAGGCTGAGCTGCGAATATACGGACATGAGGAGACGCAATCATGAAAGCATGGACAAAAGGTTTACTCATGACGCTGGCACTGGGTTTAACGACAGGTGCAGTTGCAGCAGAAAAAGCGACGCTGAAGAGTGGGGGCATGCAATACGAAATCCTCGATTCAGATAACGGCAATCAAGGCCGACTTTATTCCTCCAATCAGACTGCGGGTCTTTACGCTGGGCGGCAAGTGGCAAATAAAGCCTTAGATATTAAGGGGCAAGTTACTGGCTCTTTGATCATTGAGTCTACAGAGAAACAGCAGCTTTCTTTTGAGGATCCTGCGATGACAAAGGTGCGGATAGGCGGTGGCTTTTGGGTGCTGAAATTCGTTCCCGGTACAGAGTTAACTGAAAAACTGGCATGGGTGAAGCAGCAAAAGGGTGTGCTAAGTGCCGATATTGAGGTGCGGAATAACCTAAAACAACCACGTTGAGTCTTTCCCAGAATAGGGCAGTGTCAGAAGACCTGCCCTTTATTTTTTAGCCAAATCTATATTTCCCCTGTAGCGTAAAATAGATAAATGCATGGCAATATGGTCTTAATTGATATTTTTGTCGTATTTATGAGCGAAAGCCATTAATCATATCGATATTAAATGTTAATTAATATTTTCTATACATCGGAAATTTAATTGTATGTTGAAATTGTTGTTAATATTATAATATGAGAGCTTGAATGACAGATGAATAAAATAAAAGCAGTTTAGTCCTTTGACGTTTCGATTTAAGATGTAAAGTGCGTCGTATTGTGGCTATGAAAAATTCTGATGGGATAGGAGAATAACGACTGATGCCATATATTTTTTATCAATTACTATAAACATAAAACGAACTAACAAACATATCCATCGTATGTATAGGCTAATGTTCAGTCATGCTCAATGCTCAATGCTCAATGCTCAATGCTCAATGCTCAATGCTCAATGCTCAATGTTCAAGGAGCTGGAGACGGGTTTGTATGCACAGTTTGACAGAGAGCATAGGGAATTGCGGTCTCTATGAAACACAGTTCTCACTTGGGTCAGATTATTTTAACTACAGACTGGCAGAATTTTTTCTCTATCATCTCAATGAATAAAAATAATTAAATAATATTTTATTGCTTTAACTTTGAACATTATGATTTTTATTCCCTCAAAATTAATTGAATAATCAATCAGAAATTATATTTATTATTCTTAATTAAAACATCGTACAATAAATTGTAATAAATATTTAATATTTAGTTGATAAAAAGATTTCGCTCAATACTGGGCGACTTATATATTTTTCAATCTTTCATGGAATAAGAATGAACTTGAAAAGAAAATCTTTTTATCCATTGCTACTTTTAGCATCCCATTCAGCGTATTCGTCATCCCACTTTGATGAATTTAACTATGACCAAGGCGAATATGTTGAAAAGAACTACCAAAAGACATCAAATCAATTTTCTGGTCTAAACATCAAGCGGGCTCAGGATTTCAGAGGTGGAGAAGGTTTCCTCTACGCCGTGATGGAGCCGTATGGCGAGATCGGTTTGATGACCTACGACGGCCATATCACACTGGATAGGCCTCCTTCAGAGCTTGATAAAAATGAGCTGATTGTATTGCAGTGCGGCTCGAAAGAGACCTTTGTTCCTCGGCCCAATGTGATCAATTACGAGGAACACTATGGTAATACAGGTTACGACGAGCCAGATGGACCTTGTCGGATAGCCCGTAATCAGGAATTTAAATGGTTCAATGGCTCGACGCTTGGGCACCCTATCTGGTACTCAAAAGACCTCAAGGGTGATGTGCAGTGCTACTCGCTCGACGGTAATGAGTGCGTATGGAAGCCAAAATATGGTGCATTTAAAGAGATCAGCGATAACGAGACGCTACGATCGTTAGAGTACAACGCCGAAGCACTTGCCAATGTGTTGGCAAATTATGATCAAGTTACATTGAAAACAGCGGATGGTTCATATACCGGAAACATCTCGCTGCCAGAGAGCGTGCCTCAGGGGAAACGTGTTGTATTGGATGTTTCATCTACGTACGCCGTTGATGTTCACGCCACCTTCAGGCCGACTCGAACCGTTCATACCAATGAGCTTGTCAGCTGGGTGTACATGGGTACCAGCTGGTTTGAGGAGGGAACCAATATTAACGACAACCCGGGGATCACGCAGTTTGCAAACCCGGTGAGCTGCAAAATACCGTCGGGAGCCCGCTTTGGTTTATCTGGTTATAGCATCAGAGACAGCTGGTGCAGGGATCTGCTGGCGCCGAGTAACACGCTCGCCAAGCGCAACCTTCAGGGCTTCATTGATGCAAAAGAACAGCACATGGACAGGCTCTTTACCCAAATGCTGCGACATGGTGTGCTGAAAGTCGATTCTGACAATCATTACCCTGACCGTATTAATCGGCTCACCTACCATGCACACACTATAAAAGTAGAGCGAGACTGGACTTTTGCATTCAGTTGGACGAATCCTGTCACCGCTGTTATGTGCGGTGTTTTGACGAAAAACTATAACGATCTGGTTGCGGAGAAAACAGCGTTAAAGAAAGAGCGGGAAGCGAAAATTGCTGGCGTAAAAGATAAGGTTGCGCGTGGCAGGGAGATTGATTTCCATAAACTTCACACTGAATGGGCGCAAAGTGATCAAACCCATTTTGCAGCCTTGTTGAAGGAAGAGAGCAAAACACTCGACGAACTAAAACAACTCAAAGAGAGTTATGACAAGGATGCGGAACAGGCGCACAAGGAATACTTGGCGGCAGTGAAGAAATTCATGGAGGATACCGATCCGAAAAACATTCTGTTGCAGTCAATGGAAGACCTCCCGCTTATTGGTAAAGAAATCAAACACATTGTTGATTTCTCGAATAATCCGTCAGAGAAAAATCTTTTCCGCATGCTATTGGGCGTCGTAGGCCCAGTCGGTGAAGCTGTTGAGGGTGTGATGGAGTTGGCTACCGGCGAGACATCATTCAAACCCGGTATGCAAAAGTTTCTGACCGATGTTCTCCGCGATATTGACGAAGACGAGTCGTTCAATGCCGCACTGGAAGACATTGTGTCAGATCTTATTAATGATCTGGGTGATGAGGCTATCGAAAGTATCAGACAGATGGGCATGTGGCGAGATAATCCCGGTGAGAAAAATATCACCAAGGTTAACTATAAAAACATTGTCGATATGAGGGAAGAAATACGGCCCGCCGAGTATGACTTTTGGACCGGCCAGCGTGAAGAAGAGATCAATGCTCAAACGAACCTGTCACCAAAGGACAAAGATTCAGCTAAGTTCCTTGGTGACTCCCTGAAATTTGACAATGACTCAGCCGTTGACATTGAGCTTGCCAGCGGTGGCAGCGAATTCGACAGCAAGTTGTCAGCCATTTTCACCCACGCCTTTGGCAAAGGCTATGCGGATATTGTTAAGTTCAGTAAGGACTACAAGCACTACACCCAGTCCCAGGTGAATGAGGAGTTGTACAAGTTCCTCGCTGATCCTGAGTACTATGAAAAGCGTCTACCGCATTTTGTTGACACCAGCATGATTGGTCGTCGCCCTGCAGGTTTTGTGTATACCAATGAGCATGGATTCATTGCCATAAACAAAGATCTGCTCACTCTGGACAGTGAGGACTTCCCCAAATTCTATTTTGAAGAGTTGGGGCATGAGCTTAACTACTGGCGCTGTAAAACCTTTGGCGTTGAAGCGAGTCGCTGTGAATCTGAAGGTGATGCTGGCGCACGATTCCGTGACGCGATAATGCTTGATGAATCTGCTCATGAAAGTGATCTTGCGACCTTGCTCGCTGCGTTGCCTACCCACACTGAGGTCGATATTGAAACCATACAGTTCGAGGATGGCACTGTTGCAGCTGTCGAGGGCTGGCCAGATTACGACTTTATGAATGATCATATTCAGGGCGGCGGAAAATGGTCTTGGTTGATGCGTCTGGGCCTCGATATTCCAAATGAGGAGTTCAAGCAACTCAGTGACGAGTTTGATTTGGAAGTGGTTATTACCGCGCCCTCGCCAAAAGAAAAAGGCAATCCATGGAATAAAAAGGACCGTTATTGCGAAACTGACGAGGATACGGACTGCAATGTGCCAACCATGTGGGTATCGGTTGCCTTCCGTGATTCGATCAAAGTATCAGTCAACAAAATGCCACAATTGGTAGGCAATGATGTTGCAAAAAGCAGTATTTTGGATGTTTCACCACGGCTGGTTCGAAAGCATAGCGGTAAAATTCCTTTTCAGCGTCCATCAATGAACAGCAATAAATGGAAGCACGTTGATGACTTCAACATTTACGCTAAAAAATTCACTATCGGTGCCGAAGCAAAACTCGATTTCTGGAAAATTCTCAATCACTTTGTGCCCAAATCAAAACCGGCCAATCCTGGCCACAAACCAGAATTCGCTTTCAAAGGTACACCTATTTCTGGCAGCTGGCTGGTAGAAATTGCAACCAAGGATAAACATGACTTTGAAGGTTGGCTCGGAGGCGATATCGCGTCAGCAGTGACAGGCTGTGCAGGTGGTTTCGTTGTTGGATTGTTGGCAGAGCAAGAAGATCCAGTGTCAATGTGTCACGCCTTCTCTGATGTGGCGGAGGCTGCTGAAACTGCTTTCCAAACACTCGATAACAAACCCACTATTGTTCTTGAGGCGGACAGTAACATTTCTTTACCATCTATGGAGTATAAGTACGCGACATCAGGTAGAGGTATCAAAGATTCTGCGGTGTCGAAGTTCAGACCAAGCCGGGTTGGATACCTACCTGAGACCAGCACGGCAGTAGAATCGGTAGAAGAAGGGGGCATTCCACAATTCACTATCGAAGAGAGCGAGCAGGTCAGCAGTATTTCGACAAAAATGAGAAAAGCGGGTTCTAAACTGACTGGAAGTACTATACAGCCCTTGGCCGTGTTTAGAATGCGGATAGGTTGGGATCACGGTTCAGTGCTTGTCAGTCCGGGAGAGTATGATCTCCAAGATGTCATTATTGAAGATTAATACCTGACCGCGTAATCGGACGCCTTCACGTTAACGACGACGTGTGGGCGTTTTTTATGCGTCTTCTCTTTCTCCGTATTCATGCTTATCGACCCATGCTATTAACACTTAGAAATATAAAACCTCCCAAATATCTTATTTATTTCAATAATTTAAAATTATCAGCAGTCCCGGTACCAAAGTTTCTTAATACTTACTAACAATGAAACACTGCACAAATAGCAGCTGACTTTGTTACAGTGTTCGCGATTTCAAGTGGTCAGCTCGTTAGTCACCCAGTGTCTGAGAAGCTGATGGAGGGCATCAATATTTGGTGTATTTGAAGTCGTATTTACCTGAGCATGTTTACATTGCTGGGTATACACCTAACGGGGCAAGCCCCTAGTTACCGATTATCATGGAAATAAGAAAAATTATGAAAATGTTTGTACTCTCAACCGTCATCCTTACTTCGCTCACTGCTCACTCAGCCTTTGCTAGTCAAAACATTAATGACCATTATAATTTTATCTCTGGAGGCGCACAGTTCAGCACGTTCAATGAATCGCTGCCTAATAAAGCATCGAATGATGAAGATGCACGTAGCAAAAATATTGTCGGTGTTTATCTTCGTGCTAGCTCGGGTTTAACAAATAATCTTTTCACTGAAGCACGTGTTGATTTTTCCAAAAAGAATAAGCTCAAAGTAACGGATGGGCTTATCGGTGCTGGTTACGTTGTTCCACTGGACGAGGATGCATCTGTATATGGATTGATGGGTTATTCCATCGATAGCTTCGAGTTTCCAACACAGAAGAAAAACCACAAGGGTCTGACTGGAGAGCTGGGGGTTAAATATCAAGCCACTAGCAACTGGACATTTGAACCAGCCATCCGCTACGCAGATTATGAGAGAAGTATGTATGAAATACGTGTGAATAATACGTTTAATGTGTCTGACGATATCAGTGTAGAAGCGAATATTATTCAAGATCGGATTAAAGGTACAGATTCAACAGACACCATTGAACAAACTAAATTCCTTCTGGGTGCACGCTATAATTTCTAACGTGAACAATAAATAAAAAGCCGCTTCATGCGGCTTTTTCCAAATCAAAAAAAGCGCATTGCGCTGCCTTCACCTCCACACTTTATGGAGATATACACCAAGTTTGCTCTTTATTGAGCCTTTTCTGATGGATAAATGCGAAGCCGTCTTCAATCATCAACATAGTGTGGTGCATTCTCAGTTTCTTTTCTTTACATAAAGCGATGACCTCTTCACGGCTAAAAAAGCGGGCACAATCGATTTCATCACTAAACGAGGGTAATACGGCTTGATCGGTAGGATAGGTGGAGAACCATACATGTCTGAGTACCAGTTCCCCATCGTCGAAGCGACCGACATACGTATTGAGGTAATGGTTTAAGGTCAACGTTAAACCTGTTTCCTCTTTCACTTCACGTTCAGCAGTGTTAACTGGAAACTCATCTTTTTCAACGCTGCCAGATGGAATGTGCCATAGCCCCTTTTTTGAGCCCAACATCTCTTTGACTAATAACACCTCATTCTGCTCGTTAAAGATAACAGCTCCTGCCGCTTGTGCGGTGATCTCTATATGGTGGTTTAAATCATATTGCATCGATATCGATCTCTATCAGCAAAAGGGTCAAGAGGCCATGGTGAGAGCGTTTAACTCGGCGTTCATAATGTTTTGTGGGCCAGCGGCACCACCCAGATATTTCTCACCGGTATCAGTGAACCCTCCTTTTAAGTAACAGGCTTTCGCTGCTGGATTCTTACAATTCACCGTCAGATAAATGCAGTCACGTTGCGGATAATGCTGTTTGATAGAGGGAATAAGTGCTTTTACTGAGGCTGTGCCTAACCCTTTTCCTTGTTGTTTTCTATCGATGACAAAAGCACGTAATCCCAAGCCCGTTTCTGGACAAAAGTGATAGTTGGATGCATATGCTGTATCTATTTTAAAGAAACCAACCACGGTATCGTCACTGATGATAACAAATAGATGAGTGGTGGCATCGCCGTCTGCCAAAAACTCCTCAGAAGTACCAGCAAATTTCACTTGTTCGTCAGCCAATGTGATCAGTTTGACGGCATCAATGTGGGATTCAGTGAGCCTTTCGATATGTATCAACGAGTTATTCTCCATTTTTCATGTTGTTCTGGGTGGTATGTTGTGAGCGACAGGTGTTCTCTTAAAGTGTCAGAAAATAGTGATACACGCCGCCTGTCTGTTGGTAGCCAAGTGATTCGTAAAGCGCCTGAGCTGAGTGATTATCCTCTGCCGTTTCTAAGGCGATACCCATTGCGCCCGTTTCGTTGGCAAAGTGTTTGGCTGCATTCATCAATTGCTTACCCACACCGAGTCGTCTAGCCGTTTCAGCAACAAATAAATCATTCAATATCCAGATACGATGCGCCGATACTGAAGAAAAGCTGGGGTATAGTTGGGTGAAACCAAGCCATTCACCGTTAATGCTTCGGGCAACGAAAATGACTGATTCGTAGTTCTTTAAACGCTCAAAAATAAAACTTTCTGCCAACCGAACATCGCTTTCTTGCTGGTAAAAAACTCGATAGGCATCGAATAACTGGGCAATGTGCTCTGCATCTTCAAGCGTGGCCTTCGTTATCTGGTATTCCATTTTCGCTCCTGTGTAGGCATTAATAAGTGTTCTATTGACCGTCATTTTTTAGGGGGAAGCGAAAAAGTACGCCATTATTCAATCCGCCCAATTTCTTATATTATTTTCGGAGACGACCGGAATAGTCTGATAGACAGACCTACTTGATGTAATACATAACTAAACCTTATTTCAAATCACTTGGTGAAAACTCAGACGCATGACACAAGCTAGCTTTGGCAACAGACGGGACAAACGTTGAAGCTCTGGTGAGAGAAAACACATGATCACAGATTAAATCTCATCCTATATTGACGTAGTGGTTGCCGATGATTTTAAATCCCGGTCTCTGGTAAAACGCCAGTGTCCCAACGTTTTCTATTCAGGTTAATAGCCAAAATGGCGTTCTGTGTGTCGATTCAACACGTCAAGCAGCGGCCTTCCAATTCCCTAACCATGAAAATGCCACTAAACATAAAAGGGTAATATGGGATTTTGAGTGTCGTCTATTGAATGTTTTTAAAATATGTATTTAAAACAGTGTATTGCCTAATTTTTCAGAAAGTGGCGATGGCAAGGTGTCTAGTCGTATTTTACAAATCTATTGTTGAGATAGATGACGAACGGCTGACAGATGAACTGATAAAGGCCGGATCAGCCCGGCCTTATGATGGAGATCAGAGGTTGGGGTGGTGTGTTTTACGCCTTTTGAACAGTTTGTATGGTGCGTTGGGTTTAAGAGTGAATGAACAGGTACAGAGCAAAGCCCATTGTTTCTCGCCCCCATTTTAAGTAGGCGTCTCTCCAAGAACGTCTTGCTTTTACTTTGTCCAATAACTCAATATTATTAGGGTCTCGCAGCAACTCTCGTTCGGATGCTAGCCAAGACGAACTTTCAAAAGTGTCCCAATCCTGATAGGAAGAATGAACGATATAAACGCATTCTAGACCTAGCTGATTTCCTGCTTTTATATTTTCAACGTTTGATCTTAATTCTGACGGGTCAATGCCTGTTGCTAGCAAGTACTCTTCATCTGGTTCTTTTCGCCAATATGCATCTCCAAGTACGATTACGCCATTGGAAACTATCAGAGATTTCATGTCAGACAGTGCATTGTCTAAGGCTTCACCAACATCGCCAAAAGCATGTGTAGAGCCTAAGCTAAAGCACGCATCAAATACGCCTTTGGGAAGCTCTACGTCTTTGAATGCGGCATTATGAAAAGTAACTTGATCTGAAGACGATTCCAGATTTTCCTTTGCTTTAGCGATTGCCAATTCATCAATTTCAATGACTACCGCCTGACAGTTAAACTTTTCTAAAATCCTTTTAATTAACTCGCCATTCCCACAACTAACATCTAAGACTAAAGAGTCCTCATTTAGCCATAGTTCATCTAGCATGTTATCTATACAACTTGGGCTAATGGGATTGTTATATTTCATCATTGTCTTCCATGTTTTTTTAAATTCAGATAATTAATAGAATTGTTGAGAAAACGGGTAACTAACGCCCCATTGAGAGGCGAGTAAATGTTGGCTATATTATGAAGCGAAGCGGAACCGAGCCAACTATTACGAGTCCTGCTTCAGTGGCTTATAAGCCATTTTATATTCATCAAATATTTTTCTGAGATCTGCGAAGGGTTTTAACCCTAGCTCTATAGGATTTTCAGGTAGCTTTTGATGATCTATATAGCGAATATTCCTTACCACATCATATTCGCCTAAAGCCATATCTAGTAATATATATGATCCTGAAATAAATAAATTAGATTCTTGCTCGTTGAAATCTGGGTGGTAAACGATTACATCAAAAAAGCCATCTTCTACACGGGAATATATCCAAACTTTTGAAACGTCAAATTCTCTGCCATCGTATTTTAATTTGAACCGTTCATAACCATCTATTCTTTGGCGAAAAGCAATAACTGAGAAAAGTTTAAGTTCAGGAGCACTTTTGACTAATGACTCCACGTAAGGAAACGCATCAGCAATCCCATCAGCGCTTATGATAAATTCTCGTTTACCATCCTCGACATGAGATATTTCAAACGTGACATCATCCTTATACGAAGTTAATTTAGATGATATTTTATCTAAAACTTTTTCCTGACCTTTTTCAAATTCGTAAATAGTAGTCTCATTTTTAACAAACCACTTCCAAAACTTCTTTTCCTTACTTTCCTTAGCAAATAATTCCATTGGCAACATCACAAGTAATACAGTTAATATAAAATTTTTCATCGGTGCCTGACTAAATGTCTATCGGTGTTATGTACCCGAAAGTGTCCAATATAATTCCTACGATTTGTCCAATGTAATTCTAGGGTGAAATTTGCGACCCTCTATACGTCTTTAATTCTCACGCCTATGGGCAAGCGCGTTCCTGTCCGGTGAAAGGGTTGGATGTGCCTGAGATTCGTGGGAAGTGTGAATCTGAAAAGCAGAAGGCGAGGGAGGCGAAGCAGTTTACGGTTGCGTTGCTGCGGGGGGCGGAGGTGATCAGGCTGGTGAATATCGAGCGGT
>NZ_LYBM01000012.1 GCF_001707825.1 Veronia pacifica
CTGGTGCCGTCAGGGCTCCCCCTGACGCTGGAGTTGGACACCACCGCCGATGTAGGAAATGACTTTGCAATCGTTCCTGCTCTATCGGACGGCATTTATAACAATGATGAATATGAAAATAACAGTTTCTCCCTTCAGGGATCGATACAGCTGATCTCGATAAAGTCACCATTGTACTCAGCATGGAAGGAAGGCCAGACTACACATTAGAACGTCCAGCGTCTGATCTCAGTATTCCTAGTGATATTTTTGTTACCGCAGGGATGACCGAAGGGCAGATATCGATTGCGGCAACGGTGACCGACGTCGCCGGAAATACTAAGAACGCAAAGGAAATACAGGTAACTATTGATAGAACAGCGGATAAAGACAGTGATTTTGAATTGGTGCCCAGTGTAATGGGTGCGCCATTTGGCACAGCTGATCTTTCTGAGAATAATTTGTTCAGCTTTAGCGGCGATGATGATGATAAACAGAAAATTGTTGTGACCTTTAAGCATGAGAACGAGCCACTTGTGACAAGAACTTTAACTGCTCCTGACTTCACTTTCCCTGATGACGTTTTGCGAGGCTTTGGTGCGGGAGAAGTTGCAGTTAATGCTACCATTTACGATGCAGCGGGTAACACCGCTCAAGCGGCAGAGGTGAAAATTGAGATTGATTTATCTGCAGATACTGAAGGTGATGACTTTGAAATCGTTCTAGACATTGAAGATAAAAAATATAATGCAGATGAATACACAGAAAATAGTTTTACGTTGAGTGGATTTGATTCCGACATTAAAAATATCACCATTATATTCACTCAGGATGGTGTGACATCAGATCCTATTGTCCTTCCTTCTCCATTTACCGTCGCTAAAAACATTTTTGCTCAAGCTGGCCTCGATCATGGTGAAGTAAAAATTGATGCATTCGTAACAGATAACGCAGGAAATACGGTCAATGCTCCTCCTCAAATTATTGAAATAGATACTTCCGCAGATGGTGATGATAGAAAGCTCGCTATTATTCTCGACAATCCAGATGGTCTCTATAATATTGATGAAATAGACACAAAGAGCTTTTCAATTTTCGGTACGGACACGGATATCGAAACCGTAGTAGTCAGACTCACCAGAGTTTCTGACAGCACATTTGAGGATTTTGAACTTAATAAGCCAGCTTGGAATGTAGATAAGAATATATTCAAAGACTTCGATGGTGACATTGAGATTAGTGTTACAGTTACTGATACCGAGGGAAACACGGCTTCTGCTAAACCTAAAACTATTACTATTGATAAAACAGCCGACGTCGATAGTGACTTTGAGATCGGCATAAATTCACCTGACAAACTGGTTAATAAAACTGAATCCACTGACTTACCGATAAAGTTGATAGGTATAGATAATGATACCAAGACTATCGAAGCATATTTTTATCACAAAGATAGCCCTGAAAATAAGTTCACCATTAATATCACCCAAACAGATGATGATACGTGGGTTGCAGACAACATTGATATTTCCTCTCTTGACGATGGTCAGATTATTTTAGAGGCTATCGTAACCGACAATGCGGGTAATACCACTGTCACGACCACTGATGAATTCACCCTCGATAAAGTCGCCCAGAAACCGATATCTGTCTCATTTGAGGCGGATATAAGTGAGGATGGCTACCTTCAAGATGAAGAATATAACGCAGTCTCAACCGTCGTCAGAATTTCTCTGCCCAACGACGCAGAGGCGGGTAATCTTTTGTATGTCTACGACAGTAAATCAGAGTTAGAGAAACAATACACATTGACAGAAGGTGACATTTCTAACGGATATTACGAGGTTTCTCCGCAATCACCTGCAGATAATGAGGTGTTGACAGTAAGAAGTTACATTGTTGACAGTGCAGGCAATCAGTCTGAAACAACAACTGCGTCTATCGAGAGGGATATCAAAGCTGATCGAGGTCAGGTGTTGCGTGTTGAGATACCTGAAAGCCTTGAGAATGTGAGTGGTGACGAACAAAAAGATTTGGCGTTTTCATTGGTCGGTGTTGATAACGACATCAAGGACGACGGTATAACCGTGAGGTTTATTGATGTTAATAAAGAGTCGGTATTAGGTCAGGCAATTAAAAATGAAGATGGCTTCTGGGTGATAAAAGGTGATGTCAGCTCGCTTGATGATGGAGATATTAAGATTGAGGTCACCGCAGAAGATAAAGCAGGAAACACTATCATTAACGACAACTCGACAATAAATAAAAATATTCAGGCAGACTTCACGGGTGAATTTTGTTTGAAGGTCGACCAAGAAGATCTGTTGGTTAACAAAGTTGAGAGTAACAAGGTTGAATATGACTTCGAAAATTTGGACGAGCGTGTCAACAGGGTAAAGATTGTTGTCACAGACTCGACAGGTAAGAACAAAAATGAAGTCGAAGGTAAAGTGTCACTCTTTGGTGATAAATATTTTGATATATCAGAATTTGATGATGGTGAAATAACCTTCAATATTACTTTTTATGATGAACATGATAATAAGAGAGACTTTGTTGAAACCATTACGCTTGATAAATCTGTGGCTAATGAGTTCCGATTGGCAGCATCATCTGATGCTGGATTTGAAGATGATGATGAAAGGACAAACGACACTACGCCGACTTTCACCGGTATAACTGATAAAGACGGAAAAATATCATTAACGATTAATGGTAAAACGCATACGAATATTATCGTAAATGATGAAACAGGAGAGTGGAGTTTTACGTTACCAGAAGAGGATGCACTAAACATTGATGGGCCCTATGAAGTAAATGTACATGCTGAAGATAGGGCGGGTAACACTAAAAATGCGGAACCAGTAACGTTTGAGCTCGAAACAACACTTCCTGAGAATTTTAATAACTCAGGTATTTTAGAAGAAGATGATACGGGGATCAGCCAAACTGATGAAATAACGAGCGAGCGTCAACCTTCGTTCTCAGGCACGGTAGAAGCAGGTTGCCGAGTTACGCTTTACATAGATGGTAAGGAATATCCAGCGACTGTTAATGGTGAACAATGGGAGGTCACTGTCACTACTCCGTTGGCTGAAAATAAAACCCACACCTACCAAGTCGTGGCGATGGATGTGTTTGGCAATACCAGCGTTATTGATCAACAAACACTGATAATAGACACGAAGGCCCCTGACATCACTTCATCCATTGAGCCGTCAGCAGATAAGGTATTAATTGAAAATACAACAAATGATGTCACTCCCTCTTTTAGAGGAACATTATCCGATCAAATTAAGGTCGCTAGCGTCCAAATGTATTTTAATGACAATGGCACCGAGAGGGAAATAAGCGTTAGTCTAAACGAGGGCAAAACCGAATGGACTGCTGATTGGCTCTTCGATGCTCTTACACATGGAGATTATCAGTACCGCCTGGTTGCAGCAGACGAGGCTGGTAACAGTGAATCCTACAATTTCAATTTCTCTGTCGATTTGAGGGCTGAGGTCACCGTAGATTTGCTAAGCGATACTGGCACGCAATCGTTAAAAGTCGAAAATATTACTAATGTTGAACAACCCGCTATTGGAGGAAGGGGCGACCCGGATTCCAGTATCGTCCTGACCTATTTAAATGCTGACGGTGGTGAGGTGACGCAAAATGTAGCTGTGAATTCAGTGGGAGACTGGTCGTACACAATTACTGATCCGCTGGGTGAGGGCAACAATACAATCACTGTCACTCTAACCGACCCGTTCGGCAATGAGGACGTCGCCGAACTTAACTTCATATTAGATACCACACCACCAGCGGAGCTAAACTATGCCCTCGATGCGGATACTGGCTCTGATGACAATGATTACGTCACGTCTAACCCTAAAGTTGAGATTTCCAATCTGGAGTCAGGTGCCTTTTGGGAATATTCCTTAGACGCTGGTGTGACATGGACAAAAGGGCAAGGTACATTTTTCAACGTACCTGACGGTACCTATATCACTGATCAGGTGCAGCTTCGTCATACGGATAAGGCAGGAAACAATGCCGTCTCTAAACTTCCTGCGATCACAATAGATAAAACGGTCGAGCAATTGAATTATGAGCTTGAAGCAGACACTGGCTCAAATACAAACGACAAAGTGACATCTAACCCCACCATTGAAGTGTCCAATCTGGAGGCTGGTGCCTCCTGGCAATACTCGCTCGACTCTGGTGCGACATGGCAAACGGGACAAGGTACAACGTTTGATTTAGCCGAGGGCGTTTATGTCGCTGACCAGATACAGCTTCGTCACACTGACAGGGCCGGAAACAGTGAAGATACACTTCTACCCGAGATCACCATTGACAACACGGTTGCAAATCTGACGTATTCCCTCCGAGAAGATACGGGTGAAGACTCAAGTGACAATGTGACCTCTAATCCAACAATTGACATCGCTAATTTAGAAGCGGGTGCAACGTGGGAGTACTCCCTAGATTCTGGTGTGACATGGGTAACAGGACAAAATACATCATTTAATGTGCCCGAGGGTGAGTACGGAGCCAACGAGGTTCAGATTCGTCATATTGATAAAGCTGGAAACGTTGTTGATACTAAACTCGCGGCGATCACAATAGATACCACGGTTGAGAGACTGACATTTTCGCTCAGAGATGACACTGGCTCCAGCGCATCGGATAAGGTGACATCCAATTCTACGATCGACATTTCCAACCTAGAGCAGGGAGCTTCTTGGCAATACTCGCTAGACGCTGGTGAGACATGGATAACCGGGCAAGGTACATCGTTCACGTTGCCAGAGGGCGTGTATGCAACAAACCAGATACAGCTTCGCCATACTGATAAAACAGGGAACGTTGCAGATACTCTTCTCCCCGAGATCACCATAGACAAAACAGTTGAGAATCTGACGTATTCCCTCCGAGAAGATACAGGTGACGATACAAACGATAATGTGACCTCCAATCCAACAATCGACATCGCTAATTTAGAAGCGGATGCAACGTGGGAGTACTCCCTCGATTCTGGTGTGACATGGATAACAGGACAAAATACATCGTTTAATGTGCCCGAGGGCGAGTATGGAGCCAACGAGATTCAGATTCGTCATACCGATAAAGCTGGAAACGTTGTTGATACTAAACTCGCGGCGATCACAATAGATACTTCGGTTGAGAGACTGACATTTTCGCTAAAAGAGGACACTGGCTCCAGCGCATCGGATAAGGTGACATCCAATTCTCAGATCGAGATTGATAACTTAGAGCAGGGAGCCTCTTGGCAATACTCGCTCGACTCCGGTGCGACATGGCAAGCTGGACAAGGTACAAGTTTTGATGTGCCCGAGGGCGTCTATGCCGCTGACCAGATACAGCTTCGTCAGACGGATGAAGCGGGCAATAAAAATGACACCAAACTCCCAGCCATAACTATCGATAAATCAGTTACTGAAGTATCTGTTGATGTCAAATCAAAAGATGGTAGCAGTGGTGATTACAATACTCGTGATGGGATAATAACTGTGTCTGGTGTGGAGGCAGGGGGTAGTTGGGAGTATTCAATAGATGGTGGTAACACATGGTTAGACGGAGCGAGCAGTAATCAGTTCACTTTACCTAATCAAGGTAGCTATTCAAGCGGCAATATACAGGTAAAACATATTGACTTAGCGGGAAATTCTAAAATTACCATCTATACCAATAAAATTACTTACTCTGACCTAAATGTACAAAACATCTCTGTTGAAAACGATACGGTGGCTGAAGGCAGCGCCAATGCATTAAGCTGGAAAGTAGAATTTGACGGCCAGAATGTCGGCGATCATCGCCTCAATCTTCAATTCACTGGTATCAATGGTTTTGATAGTGATGATGTTGAAAAACTTGAGGTCACTTACTTGCTCAATGGTCAACCACAGAAAAGCGAAGTTTCCGTCAGTGATATAAGCAATATCGAATGGATCATCCCTGACAAGGCAGAGGAAGCCACATTCAAACTTTATACTAAACAAGATACAACACTTGAATCTAATGAAAGTATCAGCTTGAGTGCATCGGTTGACCATGGTGGTACTTTGATTCAGGCGAACAAGGCAGCAACAATTAACGATGACGATGATGTATCGATTCAAGGAAGCCAAGATCCTAATCCGGCCGATTTTATCACCAATAGCGAAACACCCACATTCGAGGGTGAGGTGGAACCGGGTGCGACAGTCAGTCTTAGCGTTAACGGCGAATTTGTCGATAGTGATGTAGCAGATAGCCTGACCGGCAGCTTTAGCATTAAAGTCGATGACCCACTTACCGAAAGTAACCATACCTACTCGCTGTCAATAAGTTATAAGAAAGATGTTGATGGAGTGTTGCAGGATATCACGACAGAGAAAACAGGAACGTTTGAGGTGGATACAACGCCACCGCCAATACTGCTCGATTCTGACGACTTAAACGAGGGAGATAGCAGCCTCGGAGGAAGCGGCTATACGGGTAACGACATCGGTGCAACCGTAAAACTACTGAAAGATGGTCAAGAACTCGGTTCAACGACGATTAAAGAAGATGGAAGCTGGGAAATTAACGACCCCAACTATTCGCAAGGTGACCAAGTGACCATTTCAATCGAAGACATTGCTGGAAATACCAACAATAGCATTCATGATATCGGATAATAGTCGGTATAAAGTATGTAAATTAATTTTATAACTCATTAAAAACAACCTTATAATTAAGGGTGTGAGGATAATAAAAAAATAAAATTTCTCAGCAAGGATGCATGACACGCTTTCAGGATGAAGTATTCGGTGTCGGAATCTGCGGTATTCTTTTAGGGATAGGTTTCGTCTGATTTGTTAACCGGACATAAGACGGCTGATTATGAAAGCTCATAATTCACTTTGCATATTACTTCTGACCGCTGTACAGAGCTTTTCAATATGTCATGCATTTGAGTTATCACCAAATGTAAATAGAACAATACGATATAGCGTATCTTTTAATGATGTGTTTGAACAAGCACTTTATTCTTCCAGAGGTTACCGTGCTATTCAAAAAGAGCTACTGTCAAACTCTGAATTATCAAGAAAAGAAAATAACTATTATTATCCAAAGGTGTTGATCACAGGTGAAATAAAAGAAAATTATGGTGAACCAAAAAAAGACCCAAAAACAACAGCAGACATTAAACTCACACTAAATTCGAAAGTATACGGCAGCCAGACAAAAAATCGCCAAGATGCTGCAGGAAATAATGTTTTATCTTCAGATTTTACTTTAATGAGTAAAGAAATTGAAGTGTATTTTGTTGTATTAAATTTCCTCACCAAGATAGAGCGGACACGCCTTTATGAGAGGCAGGCTGGTGAGATTGGCAGAGAAATTGACATTCATTACCGCCAGCAGCTGAAGGCGTCTAAAGAGGGCATAGGTACTCAATCAGACGAAGTCGACGCCAGATTGAAGAAATCTCGTTTCAGCCAAACAGTATTCGGTATCACGTCAAAAATAGATAACTATTTTCGAGACTTGAAGAGTGAAACGGGCTTTATGGTAGACGGTAATACCAAGCGCGCTTACAACAAGATTGGGCTCGAATACAAAAATATTTTACCTTTACTGGAGCGTCAGCCTACTGTGTTGTCAGAAGAGGTGTTGGTAGAGAAAAACTTTGGGGTATTAAGTAATATTAAATCGCTTGAAGCTACAAAGCTATCTAGTGAAGCGGGACGAGAAAGATTTAAAATCATGCTGACGAATGAGAATGCCGTATCTTTGCTCGCCGGTAGTCCAACATCGGGTGTTAAATCGGGTGATACGGGTAATTCTTTCTTGTCACTAAAATTTGAGCTTGATGTATTTGACCAAGCACTGGAACGTGATAAACGCTCATCGTTACATCTTTTTGAAGCGGAAAGAGAGAAACTATTTAAACGAATTGAAGAGATGTCTGCTGAGTCTGAAGCATTGGTTTATCGCTACGAGACCTTGGTTAAGAAACGCAGTTCTATAAATAAACAAATCCGTTTAAGTAAAGATCTCATCATTAAACAGAAAAAAGAAATTGCGATAGATAAAGTAAAAAGCATAGATATTGTAGATAGCCTTATTTCATTAAACCAATCTTATATTTCATTAATGAATATCGAACTTGAACAGTTTGATATTATTTACAGGATTTTAGAAATGAAATCTGAGAGGGCTTTTTAATGTTAACGAAAAGAAAAGAGTTTAAGTACCTTTTCTTACTGCTTATTGTCTCAGGCTTTTTGTACATACTGTTTGTCAAAAAGATTGAAGTCGTTGCACCCGGAACAGGTTTGACGGGCATTAAAGAAAGTAATGTTAACGTAAAAGCGCCTGAGAGCAGCTACATCGTCAATATTGTTGCTTCACAAGGAAATAAAATTGACGCTGGAGAACCCCTCCTCCGTTATCGCAACATGGCTGATGAGTACAAACTTGAGCAAATTGCTCAGGAACTCAATACCGATAAGCGAATTTTTCAGGAGCTCGAGGATGAGCGTTGCTTTTTGTTAAGTGACAGGTTTAGCGAATCGAAAATTGAACAGTTAAAAAAAGGCTGTAATGGCGATGAGACCTCTTATGGTGCAGGTGGTTTGTACATTCTGAGTTTCTATGAAGATTACCTCCAGGAAAAAAAATACCTGCTTGATATGGCTGTTGAGCACCAGAAAAAGGCTGAAGAGTTACTAAACAAACGCCAAATCCTTGCGACGAAAAAAGCCATTCATCGAAAAGCAAACGGCTCTACATTGCGATTTTATGATTTGCAAACAGAGCTGTCGGATCTCAACAGTGAAATTGTCAGTTTCGACATCAGTAATCTTGAAAACCAGAAAAAGTTGAGTGACAAGCTCATGGTTTTTCAGATGCGTCGGTCCGAGCGTTTACTGACCATCGATGAAAAGCTCGACACTCTTCAGATGGACATTATTCAGAAAGAGAACGAATTTAGGCTGCTCACTGAGAAGAAACAGAAGTCTCTCATTCGTTCTCCTATCGACGGCACTGTGCTTGAGATGACAGAGGGGCTGTCTGTTGGCACCTTTGTTCAGGAGGGCAGCTCGCTGTTTGTGTTGAAAAAGGAAGGTTCCTCACAGGAGGTGTTGGCTAAGTTCGATACCAAGTATCGACACTTCCTCAATGTTGGCCGAGACGTAAAACTCAAAATTAACTCGCCCGGATTCAACAAAGTTTTCACGGGGAGAATCTCAGAGCTTAGCTCAGACTCTTTGGCGTATGAGGAACAACAGTCTTCAGGTAAACGTTATTACCGCGTCACGATCGAGCCCGATGATGAGTTTGTCAGTTTGTCTTTAAATCTTGGGATGGATGTTCAGGTATTCGTTGTTGATAACGAGGTCAGTGTTTTTGGCTTCATCCTGAGTGTGTTGCCCAGCGATATTAAATTTGATGTGTGGTAAGCCATGATTGGATTTGTCTCTGCGCTTTCAGCATCACTGGCCATCATCATTCTGGTGACCATTAGCGCATTGATTGGATACATAGAGTCAATATTTCCCACCCATGGACTTATAAAGGTCGACGAAACCAAATATCGCTATGTGATGAAAGGCTATTACGTCGATGAGGCGCTTTTGCGGGAAGTTATTATTGCCGTGGACAACCTTGGGCTGACCGAAAAAGTGGGTTCTTATCAGACGGGTTGTAATTACGGTTTCAATACCAGTGAGCGTGAGATGACAGTCATTCCAACCTTCAATTACGTCACCCTGAATCAATATTTCGCAGGTGCGATGCCTATTGATTCAATCACTGTTTATGAGGAACTCGGGGTGATCAACACCTGCTTCATCGATATCAATCTAGGCAAACGCATCTCAACTCCAGCAGTCGAAGAAGAGGTTACGGTGCCGACAACAGAAACAGTTGTCGAGGATGGCGCGGATGGATGATGACAGCCTAGCTCCCTTTGTTGATGCGCTTGCGTCTGCGCTTATCGTTATGGTGTTGGTTTCAATTTTTTTTCTTGTCCAAACAGCCATGACAGTCACTGAAGAAGCCAAGTTGATCGTAGTGAGCGATAAACCAATCGCTGAGACGGAACCGACTCCTAATCCTATTATTTATCGGGAATTGATCAGTACAGATCTTGATAACAATACTCTGACTTATCTGGTTAATTTTAAGCTTGATGATTCGCTTGTTCATCAGATTCGGTCGCAACTTTTAACGGCGAGTAGGGTGACCATAACCATTGCCAGTTCAGATTCAGAAAAAAAGAGTGTGGTGAATATTTTACGGTTTATTGGCTTTATGAATTTGCCTAATGACATTGATGTGAAAACCAAGATAGAGAAGTCCGACAAGCTGCTGTCGACACTTAGCTGGGAGATAAATTGATGCACTTTTTAGGAATACTCTTCTACGTGGGTATTGCCGTTGGCATATACACGGTAGAAACGACACGCGCATTTGTGTTGCAGTCTCTCGAGCTGTCACCCGAAATCACAGTGCTGATCATGCTGGCATTTGCCTATCCGCTGATCCTTTTTATCGCGGTCATGCTCTACCACCTGACAGACAACAAACGTTTTTCACTTGATTACTATAAAGGTCAGGTGAACCTGTGTTCTTCTCTGTGTGTTTCCTTTGGTCTGATAGGTACGTTTGTCGGGCTGGCATTAATGATTGAAGGCATCGCATCGGGTATGGGTGTGGAAGGGGACTTCTCCACCAAAATGTCCTCTTTGTTGGGTGCGATCAGTGAGGCGATGGACGCTATGTCGCTGGCATTTTTGACCTCTATTCTCGGCGTTAGTGCTTCAGTGGCAATTTTGTTTTGCACCAATTTCTTCAGCTCGTATTTCCTGACTCACGGCCCAGAAAAAGAGGGACAAGTCGATGGCTCCGGCACGGAGTTGATTGCCGACAAAGACTCTAACGAGAGCATTGTGGTGATCAAGGACGCATTGCGAGATTCACTAGAGATGATCGCCAATAAAGAGAAAGTCTGGTCTGATTTATTTTTGCTGATGCAGAAAAGCTCGGGCTCTACCGTGGTCGATCAACTTAATAAGATCATGTATCGCAACAACCAGCTCATTGAACTCATGTCTGAGCAAATTAAGCAGCTTCGTCAGGAGCAGGCGACAGGGGTGGAGGGGCTTCAAACATCCTTGAAGAAAAATGCTGACCAACTGTCAGACGATTTTTCTCAGGTAGCTACAACGATGGATAACGTGAGTTCCGCCGTCAGCAACATGAATGAAGCTGTGAATGAAAGTCAAACCATGACGGCAGCAGTGATAGAAAAAACCACCAACCAAATGAGTGAAGTGATTAACCGTAACCTTCGCGAATTGAGTAAGGTCGCAGAGATACTGGGCGATATCAGACTGGCTGTCGCTGTTCCAATAGAGGAAGCGTTGAAAGATGCGCTCCGTCAGAATGTCTTTACCCTGATGTTTCAGCCCGTATATGAAAGCGGTGGTGAAGTCATTGGCGCAGAAACCTTCATTCGCTGGGAAGATCCAGTGCGAGGGCCTGTGCTCACTCGCGATTTGTTAGATGCGGCGAAAGAAGCGAATTTGATGAACGATATCGACCGCTGGGTGATGGTGAATGCTATTCGTCAATTGTCCAGATGGTACTTTGATGGCAAATGGCAGGATAACTGGCAACTGTCGATAAACTGTAGCAGCGAGAGACTGCTGTTCCCCTTGTTTATGGCAGAGCTGTCGTCTGAACTTGAAAAAGCCAAGCTGCCACCTAAGCTTCTCGCTTTTGAAATCACGGAACAAACCATTATGGATGACCCTGAAGCATCCAACGATAAAATTATGCAATTGCATCGTCTCGGTGTCAGCGTGTACTTGGATAACTTTGGTACTGGATTCACTTCACTGGGTAACCTCAGGAATATGGATATCGACAGGGTGAAAGTGAGCCGGACTATTACCGACGGCATGACGCAAGACCTGACCGGTGTGACATCCATTATCCGCTCTATCATGGTTATTGCTGACGAAATGAAACTTAGCGTATCGGCTGAGGGTATCGAAACCAAAGAACAAATGGATCTTCTGAAGCGAGAGGGTTGTTCGATGTTCCAGGGGTATTATTTTGGTAAGCCAAAATCGCCCGACGAATTCATCATTGAGTACATAAGAAATTAACTCGGCCATTCTGACCGAAGACGACTTTTGCACGGCATGGCTGGAACAAATACATACAAAATTGCACTGGCTTGAATGACACGGGCTTTATTGGCCAATATGTAAAGCCAGTGGTTGGGGAAAAGTAAGGCATATGATGAAATCGAACATAGAACAACTCATCAGAAGCACACACGCCAAGTTTGATTGGAACTTGTTCTCACGCTTGGATGGCGAGAACGTTGATGCCTTCCTCAATGAGATCAACGACAACTTTTCTGACCCCTTGTTCGATTATCACTTACATAGAAAAATGGTAACCAACGCTGAGGACTTGCCTGAGTCGTTTGTGACGTTGGGCTACGACTCCATGTACGTTTACCGGACGGGAAATACGTATATCAGTGAAGGAGTAGGGAAAATTGATCCTGAAACTCTAGTCGCTAAAGAGATCGTGTTTATACAGGATTATCCAAAGAAGATGACCGGCAAAGGATTTGTCGAAGTGATTTACTCTCTTTATCCCAAAATCAACTTCTTCCTCCTGGCTACCGTACCCTTTGTCATTATCCCCGCGTTTTACTCTAACCTATTCAATACTCGATTGATTTTCAATGACATGGTAACCACGTTGTTTTATGTCACCATGGCCTTCTTACTCTTGTGGGGTGTCGACTACGGTCTGAAGCGCTTTATCAAACACCGGCACCTTAACCGAATTGATGAAAACGCATTAAAGATTGAGCGGTACATGCTAAGTATTGTGCCGTATCTTCCCACCGGCAGTGCACTGATGAAGGTTCGGACCATAGAATCGAACCGCAAAACGATCTGGGAAAACATTTCTGGCGTCATTGTCGACTTTGTCAGTATTTGTCTTGTAGTGGGCATACTGTTTGCCTTTATTGGTTTTTACGCATTCGGGCTGGTTCTGTTTTATTTTGGCGTCATGTTGGGTGCGACCTACATGAGATACCGAAATTACACCGTATACATTGAGTTAGAAGCTGCGCAACAAGACCTGTTAACTGAACGTATCTCATACTATCGCAATAACACCCATCTCCGTTTTTTCGATAATGCAGCGACGCTGGACAGTTTCGAGCAATCGTGCAAGAAGTCTTACCATTCTGATCATGGTATCACCAGTTTTAATTTTAACTGGGACGAATTGGTCAGGGTGACGACCTTCCTCGCCAGTACCGTTTTGTTCACTGTGATTTTCTTTTCATCTAAGGCGAACCCTGAGATCTTTAATGTGCTGATTGCCTGTCTTATCTTGAATGGGCGGGTGGCTTCGTCGGTGGTGAGTTTGGTGACTAAGTCATTTTTTATCATGGTGTCGACCTACCATATGCATACGGCGCTGAAAGATGTTTTTGAGACCTTTGATGACAAGTTATTTTCCAAAGGTTTACAGCTCGATAAGATTAGCCGGATCACCCTAAATAATGTTTCCATCATGAATGATGAAAAAACGCTGGTTCAGGAGATCAGTACCCGATTTACGAAAGGCAATATTTATGGTTTCTACGGCAATGTGGGCTCGGGCAAGTCGACATTAATGCAGACAATTCTGCGCAACCATCATAATTACAGTGGTAGCGTCGTCTTCAACGATTTTTACAATCTACGCGATATCGACCCCACGGTATTTGGTAAGCGTGTAGCTTATCTTGACCCGTCCTCTGATTTTCTAAAGGGCTCGCTTTACTCTAATTTCTATGTCAGAGGGATACGTGACACGGGCCTTATTGCGAAGGTTTGCACAAACATTTTTCCGGATGCCGTGATTGATTATGAGTTTGTGTTTGTGCGTGATATTTCCACCATTCCCATGTCGACAGGTCAAAAACGTAAGCTGCTATTAATGATGACGCTGAATAAAACGAAAGAATTAGTAGTTCTTGATGAAGCCTTTATCAATATGTCTGTTGTCGATATCGCTCAGATGATCGTATTTCTTAAAACAGAACTCAGCCAAGCCATTGTCTTGATTGTCAGCCACGACAGGCAAATTCTAAATCAGCTTGATAACCTTTATGAGATTAGGGAAGGCGGTTTGAACATGATTAAGAATTCAATTGTCAAAGTGGTTTAGCACATAAACTACAACGTATTCTTGCAAACAATGCGTGTTTATCAGCCAAATCAATCATATGATCTTTCACCAAGGCCCGAACGACGACCGTGGAGTACCGATAGACATGGCACACGCCTCAGCGTCTGGTTGTATTTCCCCTGAAACACCAAGCGCTGTATCTATCCACTCATTTAACCACCTCATTCTGATCATTCGGGTGTCTTCAACATTAGATCATCGTACAACACTCAAAGACTAAGGATCATCAGTGGGGGGCATCAGAATGCCGAAGGGTCGGGAAAAGTGGATCACTGTTGCAACCTGTCTGTTGGCTGGCTGGATGTCTCTGGGTTGTGAGTCCGTTGATTCTCAGGGCCCTTTGACTGCTCCTGTTTCAATTGGCTATCTTGCGCCGCCAAAACTTGCTATTACCAACGAGCTAACCCGAGTTGGCATTCGAAGTAGTCATTTATCTGAACTTGACGATAAGCGATTGAAAGAAGAACTCACTGACACTTCAGTGTCAGGGGGGCCCATCTTTGTTCAGGCTACTGATGTTCCGGAAGGGAAGTATTCTGCTCCCTTACCGCAGCACTACCTAAATCTTCATTATTATACTGATTCACAGACACATGATTACCAAGTGCAGCAAAAGGCATGTAATAGTTCAACTCGTGATAGCTGCGCGGGGATAGATAGCTTTCATGTTCGTTGTGAGAAAACCTCCACGATCGCAGTGTTAGATGTCAGTATTACCAAGGTGAAAAACAGCGAAGATATTTTCTCAAGGTCTTATAGCGAAAGGACTGAGTTTGATCGTTGCGAAAACGACAGTGACCAGAGTATTTCCAAAAGTCGTGATGCCGCGTTTTTGGCGATTTTATCGCGGCTAAAAGAAGATATGCTTCCGCATCAGGCAAGGTTGTCAGCTTCTTTGATTCAATTTCCATCGACGTTGACCGAGCCTTATAACACACAGTTTTTGCGTGCTTTTCAGCTCGCGCTTCGTGGACAAAGTGTCAGCGCCTGTCATGTTTTCATTGAACTTTACAATGAACTAAAACAAGATTTTTCACTGTCTTATAATGCGGCTGTCTGCTTTGCTGTTGTTGGTGACCTTGATGCAACCGACGCCGCATACAAAATAGCGGAATCGCTGGCTAACAATACTGATAAAATACATTTTATCAAGAAGCTGAGTGAAAAACGGCACATCATAGAGTCAGCCCGTACTCAACTAAATGCTTTGCAGCAAAGCCGTACCCAGGCCCCATAATTGTCAGTCTGAATCCCCACTTTTCTGATGATTATCTATCTTTGGATTAATGCGAAAAGAAGACAGTACTGAGGAAGTCAGTTCGGCCAAGACAATATTGTGTGAATCGGCGCGTTGTATGTACCCTTTTTGACTCTCATCAGTAGGTTGCTTTATTTAAAAAGTCCATCATTAGGGCGTTAATGAACAAGGAGAGTGGGGTGCGAAGGCTTGTCTGTGTTTACCTATTTTGTCTGTCTTTTACATGTTATTCCACAGAGTTAGAGTCAACACATTTTCTGAGCAACGTAACTTCAGACTTCGGTGTCGATGACACGATAGGTCGTCAGGCTGAAAGGGCATCTGAAGGGGAATCTGGCGAGTTCTTGGAGTTCGTCGATGAGGAATATATTGAGCGTCAGCAGCAACAACAAAGCTATTTGAATGCTTTCGATCTCAGGCGTGATGCGCTTTTGAAGCTTTGGCAACTTCCGTTACAAACTACTGCCGCTCAGCAGGTTATTTATAGTTCAGATCTGCTGTCTCGCCTTATCATTAATCCTGCGACTCAAACTGTCAGCATTGATATTATTAATAAAGAGGATATCCCTTCTCTTGAACGTCCTTGGTTGAAGAACATACGTGATCAAGAAATATCCGGCTTTCTTCAACGTTATGATCTTCTGACTGTTATCACGCGTGCCAAACAAGCGCATGTTCCGCCGAGACCTAAAGAGTCTGTTCGCACAATTCTTGAAGACGAATTAGTGTTACAAACTGAAAGGATGCTCAGTGATGTTGAGAGAGATTTGATTCTCAGCGAGTCAGATAAGACAAAAGAAAAGCAGAAAATTCAACGTTTTTATGCAAAACGGCGTGCCAAGCTCTTGCAGCAACTCGCATCCTCTTCAGATTCTGTTTATCCTCTTGTTATCAGGCTGACATTGCCGCTTCCTATATCTTATTGGCAAAAAAAGCTGCAGCTATACCTGGATAATTTTCGCCTTCAGGCCAGTCTGACTGAGACAGATCTTACTCTTTTAATCGCTATCGCGAGGGTGTCGTCGCGGTTTGATGCCGACGCCCGGTATGCCTCATCATCATTTGGTCTGATGCAAGTATCAGCCTCCAGTGCTGGTATTGCGGTATCTCAGAGAGTATTTCGGCGGGCACTCACGCCTTCACAAGAGATACTTATCTCTCCGGGAACCAATATTTTTTACGGTGCCAATTACTTAGCAATACTGAAAAATCAGTATTTTGCTGGAGTAACAGAGGGGGCGGGGCTGACGTATTGCATGCTGGCTGCTTATCGACTGGGACCAGAGTTTGTGATTGATATTTTCCGACAAAACGACAATGAGTCATTAAGCTCGGTAGTGGCAAATATAAAAAAGCTCAGCGATAAAGAAATTGTCGATCAGCTTAAACAAGGCATTCCTTATCAGGCGGTGATCGACTTCATTGAAAATACGTCAGTCTTAGCCTCTGAGTATGCCCGTTCAGGGTATTTCTTGACGCAGAAAGACCTTTCTATTCCTGATAATGGCTGATCGGTGTCCCTTCTTTTTCGCAGACAGCGATGACTGCTGGATCATTGGCTAACAACGAAATAAACCGCTTTAAATTTGGGTAGGCAATCGGAGGTGTGTCTAACCCTGATGCCCAGTGTAGAAGCATGAAAAGAAAATAGTCACAGGCGGAGATTTTATTACCACACAGGTATGTCTTACCTTCAAGCTGGGTATCTAAAAACGTCAAAATATCAGACAGCCGACGTTGCTGGCCATCTTTGATACTTTTCGTTAACTCAGACTTGTCTTCTTTATTTGCCAGATGCCGCTCAGGATAAAAGTAGATCATGAGCTCTGGTTGGAATGTTGCTGTTAAATAGCAGAGCCATTGATAAAACTGGCCTCGATCTGGCGAATCACTCGATGGTATTAGTGCAGCCTCTGGATGCTTTTCAGCCAGATATAAACAAATGGCCGCGCTCTCGTAAATGACAATATCGTTGTCTTTAAGGGCAGGTATACGTCCAGTAGGGTTTACCTTGAGATAATCAGCCGATTTTTGTTGGTCTACTTTTCTATCAACTAAGGTGAGTTCGTAAGGTACACCAATAGATTGCAGTAATAGATGTGGAGCAAAACTGGCATTGCGCGGAAAATAGTACAACGTATACATCCGGTGTGTCCTCTATAGAGAGTTTAAAAAAGGAGGGAGCTCATCGGTTGTCTCCTTCAAGGTAGCTTCAACCAGTTTTTGAACGTCCAATGCCTCTCTCAACGTCGCTAATTTGTTTGGCTCGCCGTTCACCAGTTTAATGATGTGCTCAAGTTGGCTGTTTTCTCCGCTGACATGCACTTCTTTCCATCCACTGCCATCATTTATTTCAATTTGGCGCCAGTTGATGAGACGGATTGATTTTTTTGACGAAACTAACGTCCATTGTAAATAATCGTCTTTTACTACATCGCTGGATGCCTCTATGCTGACAGGAACACCCAAGCTTTCATATTTAGCAGTTACGGCCGTTTCTGAAGAAATATCATCTGGGTAAACCACATCTGTCTGGGTGAGGTGCATTTCGCCGAAGATTCGTTGCTGCAAAAACAAAAACTGAGTGGCCACCTCACGAAAAAAACCGCCTTCTTCTTTGCGACTCAGCCAGCTACTTGCGCCTTTTTGCCATTCTCTGGGCCATTGGCTGAAATGTATCTGCATGTCGATTTCTTTTACACTTTGCGGCGAAATGTCGGAGAGGAGAAGCTCAAGAGTATCTGTGGTTGAGTCTGTGGCTCCCGGTAAATTCACGAACGCGGGAATTTGCTTTGATTCAGCCAGAGCGACCACTTCTTCAGCTTCTTTTATATTGGTTGCCAGCGGCTTTTCACACCAGATTATTTTTCCTGCCTCAATAGCTTTTCGGCAGTATTCAAGATGGCTGGCTGGTGGCGTACCTATGTAGATGATATCGATATCCTGTCGAGTAAACATATCATCTACCGTAAGAATTAACTCAGTGCCTTCAGTGACGCCAATATCCGATTCAGGGCGTGAATCATATATACATTTCACAGAGAATGAAGAATGGTTAGTAAGGTTATGAAAAATCTTTCGGCCAATGGTTCCAAAGCCGATTATACCTACTGAAATGGTCACAGAATTGCTCCAGATTAACTGTATAGTTTTTCTAACTTGTTATCATTAAAAAATGTAATTATTGTTTACATGCTACATGGCTGACGTCCTTAAGTCTTGGAGGACAAACACGGTTTAGCTCCATATCAAAAAAATAACATGTATTGTAAATTTGACATCATCTTTCTGTGACGTCATAAAACCGTCTTCTCTGACTGTGTTAATGATGACAAAGATGTAGAATACGTCTTGTTGGTTACAAACTGATTTGTTAATAATCTGTTTTCTTTATTGAAAGAATATAAAAATAATTAAATTTTTACTAAATAACGAATATATTTAGTTGCTTTATGGCTATGAATGTGAACCTGATCGTTCACATGTTAAAATATAACTAAAATAATGATTAATTCCTTATGAGTTCTATAGACATACTTATCATCGAAGATGATAAAGAGTTAGGCGATATGCTGATTTACTTTCTCAGTACAGTCGAAAACTTTTCAGTATATCGCCATGATAGTGGTGAAGGAGCAGTGGAGGTTGTGATTGAAAAACAACCAAGACTGATACTCCTTGATATACAACTCCCCGAGAAGACTGGCTTTGAAGTGCTTACTCAGCTCCGAAAAAAATCAATTAATATACCTATTATTATGATGACGGCGAATGACAGTGAGCTGTGTGAAACTAACTCACTCGTTTTAGGGGCTAATGATTACATTAGAAAGCCAATTAGGGCTAATGTTTTAAAAGAGAGGATAAAACGACAGATATCGCCGGCTAAAGAGAGTAAATGCTCTTTTATTCTTTCGGTTAAAGATAGCCAGTTGCTGTATAAAAATCATACTATTGATCTTTTGCCATCTGAATATGAAATACTCGATATACTGTCAGATTCTGATGGACCAATGTCAGTGCATGATTTATTCACAATGATCCATGGTTATGAGCCTTCACTTGATGATAAATCTATTTACATGAGAATTTCGTCATTGAGAAAGAAAATTGCAAATCATTTAACCGATATTGAGTTGATTAAAAATAAACGAAGTGTAGGTTTTTATGTAACCAGAGATATTTTGAAACAATGAGAACCTTCACATTACAAATAATAATGTCAGTTATTCTTGGTTTCTTTATGTCCAAATTGGCTTCAGAGGCGTTCCTTTCTTTTTGGGTTGGAGATTTAACGCAACGAGATTCTCAAGATTGTAGGTTTGGTTTTTTTAACTCGCAGGATCAATTTAGCTTCATTTGCCCGGAAGAAGGCGTATGCATGGAATCTTTTGTCTGTGTTGAGAATAACAATCCTTCTTTATTTGCACACTCTGTAGAAGGAACGCTGGGTGGCCGCGTCTACTCTGATGGAAGTAAACCTATCGCCCTTCAGACTGGGCAGCCAGATTCAAATATTTTTGTTGTTCACTCTTTTGCTTTTTGGATTTGGAGCTTCGACCTGTTTCTACAGCTATTGTGCACTTTGATAGTTATGGGAGGATTTTTATCCTCATGGTCAAATGGCCTAGGACGCCTCGAACAGTTGTCGCGGGCTTTGTCTCGTGGTGATCTGTCTAAGAGAGTCAGTTTACAGGGCCCCGCCGCTATAAAGTCCTTGATTCGGAATCAACATGACATGGCGGAATCGATTTTACGGTTACAACGCAAAAAAAAATTGATCTTTGGTACCTTGCCTCACGACATAAGAACACCGTTAGCTGCAATTCAGCTGACTACAGATATTTTGTCTGAACACAAAGGAGATAATGAGTTTCTTACTGCTCGTTTAGCGGGCCAAGTGAGTAAGCTCAATATGATTTGTGAGAGTAGCCTTCATCTCTATAAAATTCTGAACAATGAGGTGGAGGTATGTAAAGAAACCCTGAGCCTTGCGGATATTCTTAGCGATTGTCATAACCTTGTCGCCCCCGGTAAACCGTTTAATTGCATTAACTGTCATCAACAGATCACGTCTGATAAGCGACTCATCAGCATCTTAATACAAAATATTTTGTCCAATGCATTTCGTTACGCTGGAGAGGTCGTGACGGTCACTTTTAAGTCTTACCCCAGTCATGAAATTATCAGTATTACAGATGATGGTCCGGGGTTTTCAGAGGATATCGTCGAAACCTTTCGTAAGAGAGACACCTCAAATATAAACAGTACTGATGGTTTCGGCCTTGGTCTGTTATTAATTTTTGAACTGACAAAGTTGTTGTCCGGTGAAGTGAGGATCGTAAACACCGGGAAAGGAGGACAAGTATTATTGGCGATCGAGAAATAGTATAGCCTTTGAGAATTCCGCACTTCTTTGGTGTTGAAAAGCAAAAGTTTCGGGCGATATTTAGTTGGTCAATTAACATTGTTCCTACGAACGTAGCAACAGTCCAGACAATTGGCTGCGTTTTTAGCCCTATATCATTGTCGGTTGATAACGCAGTGCTGTGTACTGACTCTGATGATACATCGAGATACGAGAGATGCGGGTTTCATCGTTTTTTAAATGAGTAGGCCACCAACGCAACTAACTTAAGTGTATAGTTGCGGAGTGAATGAAACTCGGGAGAATTATTGTCCTAAGTGGCCTTTTGATCGTTTAAATTCAGCGGTGTCATGCACCATTGCGATAAACGATGAACGTGATTTATCCGCGCAATACATAGTTGGTGAAACTCATGTCCATATCCCTTGGATGTGCATAGTAAAAACCTTGAACATAAGTACCAAAGCGTTTTAGTTCACAATGCATATAGCTGGTTTCTACACCCTCAAGCACAATATCATTGCAGTGAAAATTGACCTTGTCGATGAGATCGGCAATGACATCGTGTTCATCGATATGCTGATATAAGAATGACTGATCAATTTTCACCATATCCCAACGAATTAATTCAAGTACTTCATCATTGATAGGCGTTGGAAGATAGTCATCAAACCAAATTTGATGGCCATTTTGCTTGAGTAGTGACGTTGAATCCCAGAACTGAATATGCTCGCCCTTGAAAGATTCAACATCTGTTACCTCAATAGCGAGTGGAAATCTCGCCATATTGACCACCTCACCCATGAAGCTGAAATCAATGAAGTACTTGAGAGGAATGTTGATCGAAATTATCAGGCTTGTAGATGTATATATTTTGGCCTGCTCATTAAGCGCGGTTATTTGGTCTTTAATGATGGTTTTCAGGCTTTCTTCATTTAGGTTAGAGAAAAAAGGCTCGCTGTGAATATGCTCTCCACTATTTGAGTGCACTCGCGTTAGTAGTTCGAGTGCGTGGGTTCTGAGCGTTTTAATGTCTATGATAGGTTGCAAGCAAAAAGTCAGAGAGGCATTAGTCGTTTTTGAATCAGAAAGTGCGGTTACATTCTTTGTTGTCATTGATGGACTCACGAAAAGCTGATGCGGGTTCTATCGACCTGCTTAATAGTATTGGTTGCCAAATACGTTCAACGGAGCATTTATCCTTTTGGAAGGTTTTCAGCATCCTGTGTGGCAGCTTAAACATAGCGCCGTGTAACTATGGAAAACAGTAAACAAATTTAAGCAAACTAAAGCCTAATGTAAGAGCGGCTGCGTTGGATCACAGTTAACCGATAGGATAGTCAGTTATCTGCTTTTCCGGCCCAGTTGTGGCAAGTGTCGAATGAGGGAGAGAATATATGTCTAAGGAAAGAAAGGCGGAAAAAATCATTCTGGATACGGATCCGGGTATTGATGATGCCATGGCAATCTTATTTGCGATGAACTGCCCTGATATCGAATTACTTGCGATAAGCACGGTGTTTGGAAATGCATCACTGCAAAACACGACCCGAAACGCGCTGTTTATAAAAAATAAATTTGATTCTACTTTTGATGTCGTTTCGGGAGCAGAAAAACCCCTGAAGAAAACACCAAATGGCCCAACGGATCATGTTCATGGTATTGGAGGGCTGGGTATCGTTGAGGCCTCAGATTCACATCACTTGCCGATTTCTACTCCCTCTTGGGAATATATGGCGGATAGGGTGAGAGCCGATCCCAATGAAATAACTTTGGTGGCGATTGGTCCCTTGACAAATCTTGCCCTATTGGTTGAAAAGTCACCTGAAGTCGTTCCTCTTGTCAAAAAGGTTGTCATTATGGGAGGCGCATTTGGTGAAAATGGCCACCGTGGAAATGTGTCTCCGGTAGCAGAAGCCAATATTCATGACGACCCTCTTGCTGCGGATATTGTTTTTGGTGCGGAGTGGCCTGTCACCATCATCGGGCTTGATGTGACTCATGAGGTACTCTGTACTGACCGCTATCTTGAGAAGATACGAGACTCAGCGGGTCCCAGTGGCGAGTTTATTTATCAGGTTACCCGCTTTTATGTTGATTTTTATCAGCAGAGCATCGGTAAGAGAGCATGCTTTCTTCACGATCCAACCGCGCTCACGTTTCTAGTTAGCCCAGAGCTTTTTGAATTGAGGGAGGGGCCAGTGAGAGTGGTGACCGAGGGGTGTGCCGAGGGAATGACGATTCAGAAAATAGAGACTAAACCCTATAGCTATGATGATTGGCAACAGCGTCCAAATCAGAGTGTTGCTATTGCAGTAGACAGTCAAAAAGTACTCGAATTATTTTCAAATACTGTCAGGCATGAGTAAACCTGGATAAAGATAATTCTTCAAGTACGCACAGGCTATTAATGCTGAATGTTACAGATTGCTATTGCCATATTTTTATCCAATCTCATATTCGTGTATCGGTAGATGAGGCAATAAAGTGTAATATCCAATGGTTTACTTTTCGGCATGCTGCAGCAGAAAAAGTACTGTAGCATTTGGTTAATTTAATAGGGTTACTGAGCCTTTTTGTGTCCTATCTATGATCTAAGTCCATATAAATGTACTTCCTCGTGCTATGGCATTATTGGATTGGAGTAAAAAGTTTTGTAGTTATTCCTAACGTTGCCTTTTGGTAACTGGGAAATTTTTGACGTTTAGATCTGGTAGGCAAAAGTAGTGCAAATATTTCTATCTATTATACCTGTTTTTTTAGTTTCTCTATTTGGTTACATGATTGCTTCCTCAGGAAAGCTTAATAAAAATGACATACAGTCGTTGTCAAAATTTACCTTTTCATTTGCTATTCCTGTGATGCTCTTTTTCAAAATGGCCACACTGGATATTCCAAAAAATATAGAGTGGAGCTTATTACTATCTTATTATCTTGCTGTTTTATGCGTCTTCGTGGTGATGACGTGTTTAATGAAATATTTTTTCAGTGAGGATCCCGAGGAGCAGAGCATAGGTGGATTCTCTTCCACTTTTTCCAATGCTGTTGTTGTTGGTATTCCTGTTGTCGACCAGACATTAGGTCATCAGGCCATGCTTCCTTTGCTCATGTTGATATCCATTCACGCTCTCACACTCTATTCAATGGGGTTTATCTTTGCTGAAAGAGATAAATTTGAAGCGACGCGTATTCTGACGTCAGTAGCCAACATATTCACTGAAATGGTAAAAAATCCAATCACTTTGAGTATTTTCAGTGGCTTGGTCATTAACTCTCTTTCAATCGATTTACCTGCTGTGATTGCTTCCAGCCTAGAGCTAATGGCAGGTGCAGCGATTCCCTTAACACTTTTTGCACTAGGTGCATCCATTCATCAATTTTCATTGTCTTTAAAAAATCGGTTACCAATTATTGTTGTGGTAATGAAAAATCTCGTGCTACCAGCATTGGTGTATATTTTCAGTTTTCACATTTTTAACATCAGTTCTTTATGGGCAACAACGGCAGTGATAATGGCTGCTATGCCTGTTGGAGTGAATGCCTATATTTTTTCTCAGCGGTACCAAAAGTGCATACCTGATGTTGCAGGTGCAATACTTCTTTCAACACTTACCAGTATTTTTACGGTTACGGCAATTTTAACGATAATAAATAAGTAATTGGTTTATAAAACTAAATTCATATTATTTTTAGGGTTAATAATCTAAATAAGCTATTTGAAAATAATCTATTAATTAGGCATTGCACGAGTATTTATCTTCGCTAATCTTTAATATTTCATTGAGTTCTGGAACTTTTACCAATCTGAAAACACATAATTTCAGTATCTGGTGTTCGCTTGGGAAATCAATACTGAACCCATAGTTTACTACTTGATGCATTTAACTATTAGCTTTTCGCTGATTCTAGAGAGGAAACTTTTATGATTCATTATCAACCGGTGGCAACACCCAAAACAGTGGGAGATGGTTCAGACAAAGTCGGCTTGAGAAACTTGGAACAACAGGCAAAAATTAGGCAACAGTCGCATTGGGTCCAAAACACCTTTGTGGCAAGCTACAACAGTTTGTTTGAACAGAAAAAACCCTTAAATCAATCAGCATCAAAAGCTGCCCAAACGCAACAGGTACAGCAGTCACAGCTTGCTGCTTCGGCAACGCAGACGCAAAACAGAGCCGGGATGCTTCGAATTTCGAGCTCTACTGATACCTTTAAAGGTAGTGCTGGGCGCACTGGTGATTCATCTGCAGGTTCCAAAGCAGATCTAAAAGCTATGCGTGAAAGAGAAATTTATGCGGCAACGGGGCAAAAACCGAGTGTGAGTGATCGCTCAGACGATGAGGTGATGTCATAGTCGTGTTGTGGTATCTCAGGTATAAAAAGTGAGGTATCAAACCCAATGTCTGGTTTTGGCCCTACTGCCTGAGATATATACAACGTTTTAATCGTTTTTTACCTGTCCATATCGGATTCGTTCCTTCCTTATTTCCCCGAAGTCCATTGTTTAAGCCTTCAATGTAACAACACTACAAACTCAGCGTTCCATCTAAGCCTCTTTTTGCTAATTTCGTCCCTAACCAGTGATGAACTGAGTTGAGGTCGATGAGTGTGTTAGAGACACAGACATTCATTTGAAACCAAATAACAACATCTTCCAACTATATACATTGTCTGAATATGTCATTAAACCCGTCATATGAGTGTATGGGTTTGAGCGTGTCACTTGACGTGTATGAGTTAATTGTTTCATCTCTGTCGTCTGTTCTGACAAGTAAGTCAGGTAAAAGTCCGAGTCTTTTTAAATAATAGAAATTGAGTCATCACAATGACTTGAAAGGAAGTATCATTACTGTTAGCTGTCTCTCAGCAATTTTTCTGATTCATCAAGGTGGTAGAAGCATATGTTGGGATACATTCAGTTATATCTAATTGGCAGATTTGAAAGTGGTAAGGCATACCAATTTTTATGGAAAATGACTCAACATCGCGCAGCGGAGATCTAAACAGAAAATATGTTGGATTTTGGCACCGTTCACTTGCTTCCTTGGTTGACGGTGTGTTGTTAGGGGTAGTGACAGCCCCGTGGCTTTACAGTGTTTATGGAGAGCAACTTTTTGTGTCTGAGCGTTTGTTTCTTGGTACGACTGATGTGATGCTTCGCTTTATTCTTCCATTTGTAGTGACACTTTTGTTCTGGATATATCGCGCTGCCACTCCCGGAAAGATACTCATTTCTGCCAAGATTATTGATGCAAAAACCGGACTTCCACCAACAAAGATTCAATATGTAGTGAGATATTTTGGCTATTTTGTGTCATCAATCCCTTTTGGGCTTGGCCTGCTTTGGGTAGCACTCGATGATAAAAAACAGGGTTGGCACGATAAATTGGCAGGAACATATGTCATTTATACCAACCAGTATGTTGATAAAGACATATCTATTTTTGAGGGGTAATGCGTGGAAATAGGGAACTTTGAATTGTGGCCTCAGATACTTGCAATGATTGCGCTGACGTTTGTGGTTTGGGTTTACATGTATATACGCAGACTGTCTTATATACTTACCCATCATGTCGATTATGCGCGACTTGGCAAGTCTTCTGCTCTGGTCGAAATGATGCCAGCCGAGGTCTCTTTTCCTTCAGACAATTTGAAAAACCTTTTTGAGCTACCAGTCATTTTTTATGTCATCAGCATTATTTCTGTTCAGGCAGAGTTGGTGGATAAAATTATGGTGCAGGCAGCTTGGTCGTTTGTTGCTTTACGCTTGGTTCATAGTTTCATTCACTGTACATTTAATAATGTAAACCTAAGATTTCTCTTTTATATCCTGTCTAGTTTTGTCCTTTGGTTTATGGTTGTTCATATTGGTGTTGTTCTGCTGGCGAAGCCTTTACTGTAAAAGATAAAAAACGCCCGTGTAAATACGGGCGTCCAGAGAACTTATCTTTTTGCCAGTGGTTAGGCTTTAGGCATTCAATGCCTGTTCGATATCCGCAATTATATCGTCGATGTGTTCGATACCAACGGAAATACGAATCATCTCCGGTGATACGCCAGCCTGTGCTTGCTCGTCCAACGTGAGTTGGCGGTGAGTAGTTGAAGCGGGGTGGCAGGCAAGTGATTTTGCATCGCCGATATTAACCAGTCGTTTTATCATTGCTAATGCATCAAAGAAGCGAACACCAGCCTCATAGCCCTCTTTCAAACCGAATGACAAAATGGCTGATGGGTTACCCTTCATGTACTTTTCAGCCAGTGGGAAATAGGGTGATGATGGCAGGCCTGCGTAGCTTACCCAACTCACTTTGTCATTCTCTTCAAGATATTTTGCCACTTTATGCGCATTTTCCACATGACGTTCCATGCGAAGAGGCAGAGTCTCAAGGCCTTGCATCAACATAAATGCGTTCATTGGCGACAGAGCTGAACCGGTATTTCGAAGTGGTACTGTTCGGGCACGTCCAATGAAAGCCGCCGGACCAAATGCCTCGGTATAAACAACACCGTGATAAGACGGCTCAGGTTCGTTTAGCACTGGAAAACGCGTTTTATGTTGATCCCACGGGAAGTTGCCTGAATCGACAATGACGCCACCAAGCGTAGTGCCATGTCCACCGATGTATTTTGTCAGGGAATGAACGACGATATCTGCGCCGTGCTGAATAGGCTTACACAAGACGGGAGTAGCAACAGTGTTGTCAACAATCACAGGCACACCTTGCTGGTGTGCGAGATCAGCAATTCGACTGATATCTACAATATTTCCCGCCGGGTTCCCGATGCTCTCACAGTACACAGCTTTTGTGTTTTCATCGATCAGTTCAGCAAGGCTCTCAGGAGAGTCATCTTTTGCAAAGCGAACCTCTATGCCTTGGTTGGGCAGCATGTGAGCAAAAAGTGTATAGGTGCCGCCATAGAGTTGAGGTGTCGACACAATGTTATCGCCAGCTTGTGCCAGTGTGAGAATAGCATAATTTATGGCGGCACTGCCTGCACTGACGACCAGAGAGGCAATACCACCCTCTAAGGCAGCCATGCGCTGTTCCAAGACATCATTCGTTGGGTTCATCATCCGTGTATAGATGTTGCCGGGTACGGCAAGGTTGAAAAGGTCAGCACCGTGTTGGGCATCGTCGAACTCATAAGCGACAGTTTGATAAATCGGAGTGGCGACGCTTTTCGTGGTTGGGTCAGTCTCATAGCCGTGATGTATTGCAAGCGTTTCATCTTTCATCTGTTCTATCCATCCCTAGTCTTTATTAATTTCTCGAGCGTTGATGCTTTATCAGCAAAGTGTAGAGCTTAAGGTGTATGCATATTGGCGTTGCAAGGAACATCAGATTCTTTGTTTCACGCCAAATATACGCATACGGCTTAAAACAGGGCAGCGTAAGTGTCTCACGAACACTTATGAAGTTTGGAATATGAATGTTAGCAACACAATACATCTAATGCCTCGCATCAAGCTCCCACAAATCGCTGCAACAAGTATCTAAAATAACACTCACTATCAGAGTACTTAAATAATGCTTCTGTCATTTCTTTTGCACTGTTTTTTATTCTGACTAAATTAGAACCCACATTTGTATGTATCTTGACATAAGTCGCTTTAAATTAACGTTGCAAGAATGAGTGTAGAGATATGAAACTTCTCATATTTGGCACTTATTGTTTTTTAAATTAGTCAGTGTCAGGGAGGTGTGTACTATTTTCTGGGTTTAAGGATATTCGAGTGGATAAGTGGCGGGAAGCAGGTTACATCAGTTTGTGTAATAAGAAGAGTGCATATTGCTTTTCGCTATATGCACTCTAGAGATCATATTATTGACACACACCGAGATTATCTAAAGCAACAAACAGGCGATCAATTTCTTCCACTGTGTTGTAGTGCATCAAGCCAACTCGCAGGATGCCACCTTTATCTGTGATACCCAAAGCGTCAGTCAGTCTGTCTGCATATAGATGTCCAGTCCAGACGTAGATTTCTTGTTCACCAAGATGCGCTGCAACTTCTGACGGGGTTAATTCGTTAAATCGAAGTGCGAAGGTCGCTGTTCTTCCTGTAGCTTCAGGTCTGCCAACGAGCTGTATTCCCGGACAAGTCTTAAGCTTTGTCAAAAAATATTGTGATAGCTCATGCTCATAACTGTGGATCTGGCCATATGCCGATACCAGTTGCTCGCGAAGGTCATCGCCAGTGCCCAGTGAAGCAAGATAGCGAACAGCCTGAACGAATGCGGATATGGCCTCAAAGTTCAGCGTACCCGTTTCCCAACAATTAGGGGCATAACCGGGTGCGGGCTCGACCTTGTAAGGCGTCAAACTGTTGAGTAACTCCGAGCGCCCCCACATAATACCGAGATGGGGACCAAAGAACTTGTAGGCCGAAGCTGCAACAAAGTCGGCGCCCAGAGTCTGTACATCGACGAGCTGGTGGGGTAGTAAATGAACAGCGTCAATAAATGCTAAAGCACCTGCTGCTTTGGCTTTTTTGACTACTGTATGAATATCGACAGTGGTTCCGCTCAGATTACTGGCAGCTGTCACCGCAACCAGTCTGGTTTTGTCGTTGAGAAGCTTATCCAGTTCATTTATGTCAAGTTCACATGTTTTACCTGTTACAGGGAGGTAATGGACTTTGACCCCTTTTTCTTCAGCTGCCATCGCCCAGCATGAGCGATTTGCACCATGGTCAGCGTCACTCAGTATGATCTCGTCACCTGCTTGCCATTCTCTGGCTATTGAACGGCTGAAGTGAAGTGTCATTGACGTCATATTAGCGCCAAAAACCATTTCATCGCGGGTAGACGCATTAAACATTGCTGCTGCATGCTCACGAGCAGTGTTAACTAACTCTACAGTATTGCGGCTCACTGAAAACTGTCCGCCCAGATTTGAATTTCCGGATGCTAAATAATCAGCAAATGCCGCTTGAACCGTTTTCGGAAGTTGGGTTCCGCCAGGACCGTCAAAGTAGGCGGGAGAAAACCCATTAATAGTTTGCTGTAGAGCAGGGAAGTTTGCTCTTATCGTATTTATATTGCATTTAATCTGCAGTGAAGACGAAGACATCTCTTACTCCTTTTTCGCCTGCTTTGCTTGAGAGTGTTTCTGAAATATGGTGGAAGTAACGACTGTCGTTAAGGATGATGAATTGATTTTCCTCAAGGACGGTATTCAGGTGTGGATGCTGATCAACTGGCGATGAAAATATTTGAGTGTAGCCACCAGAAATATTTTTTCTCTGCACGCAGAAAATACCAACGAAGCGGAAACCATCCTGATGGATACCTTCTGGTGCTGGGGCGCTGGTTGCATCTTCATTACAGGTAACACGAATTTGATGGACATCGAAGTGACCATTCACTTTATCTATTTCAGTGCGTTCTACAAATGAACGAATAAGGTGTTGAAACTCGTCAGTCGCGACCATTTCATCACTCATCGGCGCGAAATGGCGCTCGATATCACCAACAACGCGATTAAATTTTGATGATTGGGTAAAAGGTTTGTGAGGTAGTCTTTCTGTTAAACCACCTTCATTAGCTCGAAAATGTGCATAGGAGCGGAACCGGATATTACTGTCAACATAGGGATCGCTTGGGAGCGAGTCATAATATTGGCTGAGCACGCCAGCCACTGAATCTGGCGTTTGAAATGCCTCAAGCAGAAACTTATTTTGCATGAATTTATCCTCAGTTCACCTAATTGATGTTTTTATTCTGTCTCAATAGTGTCAATAGGATAATTATGTTGTAAATTTGTTATTTTTCAATGCATAAAACTCAATTCGCCATTACATTCTAATATTTTATAGTGACCACTGTTCATAATAGTCTTTTGTTTTTTATATTGGATTTATATTAGTGTTTTAATTTGCATTGATTTATTTTTATAGCTCAAGAGTCTGAAATATTACTTTCATCTAGTTTTTGTGAAAAAATTACTTATAGGGAGGTTAAATATGAGATCCAGCTTAGATAATCGATATTTTATGTAAGGGTGATGTTGGAAAGTTAAAATTCTGTCAATGTGTTGTTTCGGTGAATTTATGTTGGTGCACTTGTATATGTTGATCGGCCACGCTCTTTCTGTGGCCTTGCTGTAACGATGACTAAGAATTCACAATATCTAATTTTGTACATAACTTCTTGAGCGCTTCTTCAATAGCAGCAATAACATATTGTACATTTCTTGGAGTATGATTCTGATAGTTATGAATCGCGTAGACAGGAATTTTATCTTGCTTTAGACCCGGATTACCGGGATGGTCAATTCTTATCAATGTGCCATTATCGATAAAATCAAGCACGGCAATATCGGGTAATAAGGCTATTCCTGCTCCTTGTATTACAAATTCGATAGCTGCTGGGAATGTACTTACTTTGAGTTGTTTTTCTGATGAACTATTTTGCCAAGGCAAAACAATTTCAGCCAACGACTCATTACAAATGATATTCTTGTTAACATACCAATATTCGGAGACTTCCCCAATCTTTCTTGCTTTTGATGAGCTATCAACAAGTTTTCCAGCACGTATCGCTACATCAATATTTCCTTGTATTAAATCAAGTTGTTTATCAGACACAATGAGATCGATAGTTAGTTCTGGATGTTTAGCCATTAATTGAATAACAACGGGAGAAATAATGGGACGTACAAGCCCTTCAGGCGCTGTTAATGTGAGACCACCACAAATAGTTGATTGGGTTTCATTGAGCTCATCGACAGCAATACGTAAAAGGTTTTCTAATTCTACACAACGTTGGAAAAATCTTTCACCAGCGTGAGAAAGGGTAAGCTTACGTGTTGTTCTGTGCATAAGCTGTACACCGAGTTCTTGTTCTAGTGCTGTAATGTGTTGACTTAAACCGGATTTTGTAAGGTTTAATTGATCTGCGGCTACAGTGAAGCTTCCTGCTCGTATTACTGATGCAAATAATTGCATTCTAAAACTTAATAACTTATTTTCCATGACCTTCTCTATTAAAAATTATACATTAATTAGTGTAATAGCTCGAACAAATAACGGATTGTCATGCTGCATTCGATAAATTTATTAGTTGTTAATTTATGCGAACTTAACTTTATAATAAAAGAAAATGACATCCGCTGAATATGATGCGACCTACTTGGCACTTTCAATATGTTTCTAAACATAGCACATTCGGTTTTGGTGCCATGCTCATAAATTGGAATAAAACTTGTAATATTTGCTGTGCTATTACTAGTCCTTCATTTTAGTCTCAGATTGAAAATTATATTTTTAATGTGAAGCAAAAGTGTCTTTTAGGGAAAGGTAATGCAAATGAATGAATTAGAGAATTTTTTATCTCTTAAGGATTATATAGAGTATCCACAAGATGAAATGTTAGCACGAGCCAAAGCCCACTTCTTTCATATCCGTCGTCGTCACACAATACGTGATTTTTCAGATCGCCCTGTTGATAAAGATATAATTAAAGAATGCATAAAGGCCGCAGCAACTGCACCTAGTGGAGCAAATCATCAGCCCTGGCATTTTGTCGCGATAAGTGATCCTTCAGTCAAATCACAAATTAGGGAAGAGGCAGAAGCGCTTGAAAGAAGCTTTTATGAGGGGCGTGCTGGTGAAGAGTGGCTTGATGCTCTGAAGCCTTTGGGCACCGATGCTCACAAACCCTATTTAGAAAAAGCACCTTGGTTAATTGCTATTTTTGCCCAAAAACGTGGTGGAATTGAGAATGACAATGAACAAACCAATTACTATGTTCATGAATCCGTCGGTATTGCGACAGGGTTTCTTATCGAAGCTCTGCATAGCGCTGGCTTAGTAACGTTAACCCATACTCCAAAACCAATGAGTTTTTTGAAAAAGGTTTGTGGCAGGGATAATGACAATGACAACGATCGTCCTTATATGTTAATCGTTGCTGGATACCCCGAAGAAGGCGCAACAATACCGGAACACGCGACTAAGAAAAAACCACTTGATGAAATAGCGACGTTTATTTGAGCCAAGGGCAAACACCAATCTTAGGAATTAATTTAATTGTTGAGGATACTTTTCCTTGATCGTTCCGGTGAAAATAGACTCTAAATATTTCGTTCATCAGGAAGGAAGTGACAGCTGCATTTACAATTTACTTCCATAATAAATAAAAAAAGAGCTGATCTTTATGATCAGCTCTTTTTCTTAGTGGAAGGCAAAACTACTCTGTTTAATAGCATTGAGCATGGTCAAGGTTCGAATCGGGTCCGTGTGATGGACACCAAGGATACCCAGTTTCTCAGCCGACATTATATTTTCATGCGAGTCGTCAATAAAAACTGCATGTTCAGGGGCTGTTTTCGTTGCCTCAAGTGCATACTTGAAAATCTCGATATCAGGCTTAGCAACGCCCACAGACGAGGAGTTAATGATCATATTGAAGCTATAAAGTAGATGATTTGTAGCAAGATCTTCGTCGAGTTTGTCAGTCGCATTAGTAATAAGTACGAAATCTGCTTCAGGGAAGGTCGCCTTGATTCTATTTAAGAATGAACGATCTATAAAGCTTCCTGCTTTCATCCAAGCTTGTGTCATCTTTATTGCTGAGTCTAAATCAAAATCATAAGAAATTGCCTTTTCCACCTGGACAATCCAATCATTATGGCTTTGTTTACCAGTGATCGTGGGCAGCAAGTGATCGGGCTTAAATGCATATCGATAAAGAACGCCGTCAGGCAGACCCATAGTGGCCTCTGCTTCTTTAATGTCATGCTTAGACCAATGTCTCAGGACACCGTCAAAATCAATAAATACAGTTTTAATCATCTAAACGACCTAGGCGATATTAAATATTATTAGTAAAAAATTTATATAATTATTTTATAAACTTGATTTTATATGCAATGTTGTTTCGCAAGCGTTAAATGATTGATTTTATGTTGCTATGATTTTAGTGGCGATAATAATGCTATTTTTCTCTATTTCAATAAAAAAATTAAAAATAATTAGGGTTAAGTTTAGCTTTTGAGACGATAAACTTTTTCTTTAATGTCAATTTTTTGGAACTAGTTCATATCTTATTAATAAATAAGAGTGATTAAAAAGTCAAAATATTGGCGTGTTAATTATTTGTTGTAGAGGAGGTAAATATAAAGATATATTTCGACCTACTTCTTATGTTAGTGATGAAACCCTAACTTACTGGGCCATCTCTGAGTCTACTTTGTAGATTGAAATTTTTCAGAATCGAATTAACTCGGACCTTCTTTAGTTACTTTGAATTTCTTTTACACACGCCTCAAGAAAAAATTTATCAAATACATTTCAAGTGAAAGATTTGACTTCAGGATCACCAACAGATGTCAGTCTCTACGTAAGTGGACAAGAATTGCAGGTGGTTACTTCTACGCCATTTACATCATCGTATGTCATACCTGAATAGTTCATAGTTGGTTAGTCAAGATAGTGGAATAGAAAATTAACCTGAGGAGCCATAAGTTTAAAAACTCCCGTCCAAAAATTCTGAAACATATCGATTCAATGGCCAGTGTGGCAATGAGCAATCCTCTATCATGAGAAGGAATTGTTACACATCGCGGATCTTAATGTGAATCTCGTCTCGTTTAATAATTAGCAACTTAACAATAAAAAATAGCAAAAAACGTAGTGTCAGGATATCTAACAAGAAATAGATATAAAAATTAATTTTTTAAAAACAACATCTTAAGGTGTTATATAGCGCATTTTATAATGTGAAGTCTTTATTGATAGAATCGGAAAAAGGATATTTTTTAACCTCGGTTGTAATTAAAGTTTAATAAAAGAGTCAGGTTAGTGTAACTAAAGATTTCTAATTTGTACGCAGAAATTGAAACACCCCATTGGTACAAACAAAGGCGCTTGTACCTACCTAAAGAACTCTCTATTTATAGAACTATCGACTTGGAGGTTGATGTGAAATTGAAGGCATTGATGGCAGCAACAACAGTTGGCCTGACAGCTCTTATCGCGGGTAATGCGAATGCCGCTTCTCGTGACTATATCAGTATCGTAGGCTCGTCTACTGTTTATCCTTTTGCTACCGTTGTTGCAGAGCGCTTTGGCCGCACATCGTCTTTTTCTGTTCCAAAAATTGAATCAACAGGTTCTGGCGGCGGTCTGAAACTGTTTTGTTCAGGTGTTGGCGAGAATACGCCAGATATCACTAATGCTTCGCGTAAGATCAAGAGCTCAGAAATCGAGCTTTGTGCGAAGAATGGTGTAAATGACATCGTAGAAATCAAGATTGGTTATGACGGTATCGCGTTTGCAAACTCTAAAAAGAGCCAGCAGTTTGATGTTGAGCTGAAAGATATCTTTACTGCTCTGGCGAAAGTAGTTCCAGACGGCAAAGGAAATCTGATTGCTAACCCGAACAAAACTTGGCAAGACGTAAATCCTTCTCTGCCGGCAACCAAAATCGAAGTTTTGGGTCCACCGCCAACATCTGGTACTCGTGACGCGTTTGTTGAACTTGCGATGGAAGGTGGCTGTAAAAAGTATCCTGAATTGGCTGCTCTGAAAAAAGCAGACAAGAAGAAATACAAAGCAGTTTGTCACGGTATTCGTGAAGACGGTGCGTTCATCGAAGCTGGTGAGAACGATAACCTGATTGTTCAGAAGCTTGACGCAAATCCTCAAGCATTTGGTATTTTCGGTTTTAGTTTCCTCGACCAAAATTCAGACAAGGTTCAGGGCTCTCAAATTGCAGGTGTTGCACCTAGCTTTGATGCCATTGGCGATGGTTCATACCCAGTATCACGCTCACTGTACTTCTACGTGAAGAAAGCTCACCAGAATGTTATCCCTGGTCTGAAAGAGTATGTAACTTCTTTCACTTCTGAAGATGCAATTGGCGATGAGGGTTACCTCACTGACCGTGGTCTGATTCCACTGGCTGCTCGTGACTGGAAAGTGGTTCGTAACAGCGCTGTAGATCTGAAACCAAACCTGTAAGTAAACAGGGTTGCTAAATAGGCCGGGTGCGTTACCCGGCCTTGTACATTAACTCTGTTTTTCTAGGAGTAGGTATGCAAGCGTCGACCTTAATGACCTTGATTTTTCTTTTGGCGCTCAGTGCATTTTTCTTTGCACGTAAGCGGTCAAGAGACCTTGCTATTGAGCAAGGTGGGCTGAAAACATTTCATTCTCGCCCTTCGTACTATGGTTCTTTTTCAGCGATTCTGGCTGCGGTTCCAGCGCTGATTTTATTCTCTATCTGGCAAGTCATCGAACCAAATCTTATTCAATCTCTGGTTTTGGCTCAGGTCCCAGAGAGATTGCTTCAATCCAATGAAGGCGTAGTTCTATTATTCAGTCAGATAATACACATCTCAACAGGTGTCATCACGACAGATGATCAGGACTTGTTGAGTGCTGCAGCGCATTTCAAGCAACTGACCCAAACAGGCAATCTCATCCAGAATGTTGCCATCATTACTTTGTCACTGGCAGGCGTAGCTCTTGGCTGGAAGCTGGTTAGACCGAAGTTTAAAGCTCAGCGTTACGTTGAGTATGCATTGCAAGGTTTTCTATTGGCATGTTCCACTCTTGCCATTTTGACGACGTTAGGGATTGTTCTTTCTGTATTGTTCGAAGCCATCCGCTTCTTCCAAATTATTCCAATCACTGATTTTATATTTGGCCTTGAATGGTCACCGCAGATCGCCTTGAGAAGTGATCAACAAGGGGCGAGCGGAGCTTTTGGTGCGATTCCTCTGTTCACCGGAACATTGATGATCTCCTTCATCGCAATGGCTGTTGCAGCTCCTCTTGGCCTAATGAGTGCTATATACCTTGCCGAGTATGCGTCACCGCGTATTCGAAACATTGTGAAACCTATTTTGGAGATACTGGCGGGTATCCCAACTGTTGTTTACGGCTTTTTTGCTGCACTGACGGCGGCACCATTGATTCGTGATTTCGCACATGGGATCGGCCTAGACAGTGCATCTGCGGAGAGTGCATTGGCAGCAGGTCTGGTCATGGGGGTAATGATCATTCCGTTTGTGTCGTCTCTCTCAGATGATGTTATTACCGCAGTACCCCAATCTTTGAGGGATGGCTCTCTCGGACTCGGAGCCACAAAATCAGAAACCATAATCAACGTCGTGTTACCTGCGGCACTACCTGGAGTTGTTGGCGGTTTGTTGCTTGCAGTTTCGCGTGCTATTGGTGAAACCATGATTGTAGTCATGGCGGCAGGTTTATCTGCCAACTTAACAGCTAACCCGTTGGAATCTGTCACTACTGTTACTGTGCAGATTGTTACCTTGTTAGTGGGCGACCAGGAGTTTGACAGTCCAAAAACGCTTGCTGCGTTCGCTTTGGGCTTGACACTTTTTGTTGTCACGCTGGCGTTGAACTTCGTTGCACTTCGTATCGTGAAGAAATATCGAGAGCAGTATGACTGATAAATTACTAGAGATCTCCAAAACCAAAAAGGAGAGGGTAAAAGCCGGAATTTCGCGCCGTAGAAACAAAGAGGCACGTTTTCGTTTCTATGGTATCGCATCAATTTTGATGGCATTTACATTCTTATTTGTCCTAATAACAACCATAGTTGCTGATGGTCATACTGCTTTTTACACGACACAGATTCGTCTTGATGTCTCGCTGGATTCTGACACTCTGGGAGTGAAAGAAGGTGAAACGGATCCAGCCATTGTATCGCAGGGAAGCTACCGTAAAGCATTACGTAATGCATTGCGTGAAGAAGTATCAGTCGATGGTAGGCGTGACAGACGCGAACTGTATCGGTTCATATCGAACGGTGCTGAGTATGACCTAAGAGATATTGTGACGAATAATCCTGAACTGATAGGTACAACTTACACCTATTGGGCGCAGGCTGGAGATAATTTTAATCAGTACAACAAAGGTAACATCAGAGGAGATATCCCTGAGTCCTCTCGTCAGTTTAAAGATAAGCACATCGGTTGGTTCGATACGCTTGAAGCTGATGGCAGGGTGAGAACGGTATTCAATCATCATTTCTTTACCAATGGTGATAGCCGTGACCCTGAACTTGCAGGAATCTGGGGGGCAACTGTTGGGTCGTTTTACACTTTGCTAGTCACCTTGGTACTGAGTTTTCCTATCGGTGTAGCGGCTGCAATCTATCTTGAGGAGTTCGCACCTCGAAATCGAGTGACAGAGTTGATTGAAATTAACATCAATAACCTGGCTGCAGTTCCCTCGATTGTTTTCGGTCTGTTAGGTTTGGCTGTGTTTCTCAACGTTGCGGATTTGCCACGTTCAGCGCCAGTTGTAGGCGGCCTAGTGCTTACGCTGATGACGCTGCCTACCATCATTATTTCAAGCCGTGCAGCGATTAAAGCGGTGCCACCTTCAGTCCGAGATGCTGCTTTAGGCGTCGGTGCATCAAAAATGCAAATGGTCCTACATCACGTTTTACCACTTGCGATGCCAGGAATGCTGACAGGTACTATCATAGGTATGGCACAAGCGTTAGGAGAGACGGCACCACTACTCATGATAGGTATGGTTGCCTTTATTGTGGAAGTACCAGGCGGCCCACTGGACGCTGCTACCGCACTTCCTGTACAAATTTACCTCTGGGCAGAAAACCCTGAGAAAGGATTCATTGAAAACACATCGGGCGCGATTATGGTGTTACTTGCCTTCTTGGCATTCATGAACGCCGTTGCAGTTATTTTGCGCAAACGTCTAGAACGCCGGTGGTAGGAGAAAAAAGATGACAACAACTGTATTGAGTGGAAGCGAACTGTCGAGCACAGGAAATGCGACGTTAAAGTCGCAACATCAGGCAGCGCCAAAGGAGACCTGTGGTGTCCAGTTTGTCGAATCTCCACGGATGACGGCTCGTGATGTGAGTGTCGACTACGAGTATGGTGCAAAACCGGCGATTCGAAATATCAACATTGATATTGGCGAAAAGCAGGTACTGTCTATGATAGGACCTTCAGGTTGCGGCAAGTCAACGTTTCTGCGCTGTCTTAACCGAATGAATGACACTGTGCCCGGTTGTGAGGTATCTGGTGCTATTCATCTTGATGGCAACGATATTTACGATAGAAATACCGAGATCGTAGAGCTTCGCTCGCAGGTGGGTATGGTTTTCCAGAGACCCAATCCATTCCCGAAATCTATTTTTGATAACGTTGCTTATGGGCCACGAGTCCATGGCCTTGTTGATCATAAAGAAGATCTTGAGGGTGTTGTTGAACAGTCACTGCGTCGTGCAGGTTTGTGGGATGAGGTGAAAGATAGATTGTATCAACCGGCAACAGGTCTTTCAGGCGGCCAGCAACAGCGTCTTTGTATTGCACGGACCATCGCTATCGCACCTGAAATCATTCTGATGGATGAGCCGTGTTCGGCGTTGGACCCAATAGCGACGGGTATCATCGAAGACTTAATCGCAGAACTGAAAGAGAACTTCAGTATCGTAATTGTGACGCACTCTATGTCACAGGCTTCACGTGTTTCTGATCGTACTGCATACTTCCATCTCGGTGACCTGGTTGAAGTAAATACCACTGAGAAAGTATTTAATGATCCTCAGCATAAGTTGACGCGAGATTACATCAGTGGCCGATTTGGCTAATCAGTTCTAGCCGGACGAAAATTAAGCGTGCCCTTAAATGGCACGCTTTTTATTGCTTAAAATTTAACGTGTATGGTGGAACGTTAGCCAATCAGTGTATTTGAGTTGTTTTGGGGCTTTACATTGATAATAGTCAGCTATATTATTCTTCCCGCTTCGGAGAGATGGCTGAGTGGTTGAAAGCACCGGTCTTGAAAACCGGCATACGTTAATAGCGTATCTAGGGTTCAAATCCCTATCTCTCCGCCACATTAGAAAAGCCGCTGATACATCAGCGGCTTTTTCTTTTTATAAGATAGGGTTTCTTAATCATAGGTGTTCAATTCATCCGGAACATCAATCTCTGCAAGGCGCTGACGCCCACGAACAAATAATCCGTTTCCTCTACCTATCTCTTTATCATCGCTGTCGTAAACAACAGACTCGGCAATAATCTGGCTTTTACTTCGATTAACGACTTTACCAACTGCTCTCATGTTACCTGAAACGATGGGCCGGGTGAGGTAGGTGGTGAAAGACGTCGTGAGAATGAAGTATTCATCCTCCAGTGAACTGGCAGCAAAGTATGCGGCATCATCAAGCATTTTAAAATATACCGAACCATGCACCGCTCCCGCTGAATGGTGGTGTTGCTGAGAGGCCATAATTTCAATTTCTGCCCGTCCTTCAGAAATTGTCATGGTGGGTTTATAAAAAGCATTCACTGGCGCAACGCTGTACATTCGCTCCAAAAACCTAAAATGACTCTCTCCATCCATACTTCCTCTCCTTCTTAAATTCAAAGTATTATCGAGCAATAATAAACCCGAGTTAACAAGCATATTCAACTAAGGCAGGGTCGTTTTAGTATGAGATAGGTGAGACTGATTCGGTATGTCTTTTTATTTCAGAATGAAAGAAAAATAGAACGGATGATCAAGAGAGAGTGTATTGAAAGGGTTTAATGTATTACGGACAGAGGAATAACGTTTTTCGTTTAGATATTTTTAATGGATAGCTCTATGTACGAGCTACCCACTTTTAGGAATCTAAAAGGCCCCTAGTTTGTCACTTGAGTGCGCATTTTACAGATACATTTTAGCTAGGGCAGAAGGCTCAATTTCCTTCCCTTCCAATGACTGATTCCAGTTTGTTCCTACCAGAACGCCATCTTCATCCAAAGTTAGTAACCAATCTTCTACGAATACGTCGAGTGGAATTTCGGTGACAACAAAATCCGCCCACTCCTCGACATTATGATGCTGAGCATCCTCTTTTGATGACCAGAAGGGCATGACTTCGCTTTCTTCAAATTCTGTTGAATCACATGCTAACCAGCCATCTTCGTTCTGAAGTCCCCATACGACCTGAGAGTTCTTGGTTTCCTCGATAAACATCAGGAGATTAGCTTGAGTATCTGTCGTTAATTTAGTCATTTTTGTTACTCTTTATGTGTATGAGCAATAGGATACCACTGTGGTATGCATTAGACTCGCGTCTTTTTGCTGCAGATAGTAATTTGGAAATATGTCAGCAAGTGGTATGAGAGAGAATGAACCGCATAAATGTCGTTTTCTTGCTTTTTTGTGGGGGAGGTGAAGAATCGTGAGGCTTTTTGTATGTTCATCGAAACTTTATCTACGCATAGGAATTGTATCCGCGCGTAGAAATTATATCCACGCATAGAAATTATATCCATGCATTGACATGCTGACCTCGCATCGAAATTAAGACTTCAAGAGAGCAGCGCCAAGTGCGTGGCGCTGCATTTATCGTCAATCGTTATCTATTCGGATAAGGGCGTGACGTTTTACAGTATTGGCTGCTTTTGCATTTGGTCAAAACAAAACGCGTACATATCTGCTTTGGCATCGAGAACCTTGTGGGTGGGTGTTCCAGCACCATGTCCAGCATCCACATCTATCCGAATCATGACAGGGTTATCTCCAGCATGTTTTTCCTGTAATTCGGCGATAAATTTGTAGGAATGAGCGGGCACCACTCGATCGTCGTGGTCGGCGGTCGTAACCAGTGTTGATGGATATCGCGTACCCTCTTTGACGTTATGGACGGGAGAGTAACCCAATAAGTATTGAAACATTTCTTCACTTTGGGCTGACGTGCCGAAGTCATACGCCCAGCCTTCACCTGACGTAAAGGTGTGATAGCGAAGCATATCAAGGACGCCTACAGCGGGTATGGCAACTTTGAATAACTCAGGCCGTTGCGTCATGCAAGCTCCCACCAACAAACCACCATTTGACCCTCCGTGAATGGCAAGCGACTCTGACGAAGTGAACTTGTTGTCGATAAGGTACTCTGCTGCCGCAATAAAATCATCAAAGACGTTTTGCTTGCGCTGTTGAGTACCAGCGTCATGCCATGCTTTGCCATACTCACCGCCACCCCGGATATTTGCCACGGCATAAATACCGCCCATTTCTACCCAGGCAGCTGCAAACGGGCTGAAAGCAGGCTCAAGGCTAATATTAAAACCGCCATAGCCATAAAGTAGGGTAGGGTGACTGCCATCTAGTTCAATACCTTTGCGATGGCAGATTGTGAGTGGAACCCGGGTGCCATCTTTTGACGTGAAAAATACTTGGCTGGATGTCAGTGCATCACTATCAATCGGACACTCACTACGGCGATAGAGAGCGGTTTCGCCTGTATCAGGGTCAAGGTGATAAATCTCTGACGGAGTGGTGTAATTGGTGAACGACAAATAAAGTTCTTTATTTTCTTCACGAGTATTGGAGAGCGACGCACAGCCTACTGCAGGTAAGGCAATGTCTCGTATCCACTGTCCATCAATACCGTACTGTTTGATTTGTGTCTGCACATCAACTAGGTAGAAAGCAAATAAATATCCACCGGCATAACTGACACTCAGTTCATGCTCTGTTTCAGCGACTACATCCTGCCAATCAGTCTGCTGTGGTTTTTTCACATCCGCAGCCACAATTTTACCCATAGGGGCCTTGTGATTGGTATAAATAATCAGCTTGCCGTCTTTATGGGTACAAACATAGCTATCAGCCGTGTCGTTTTCAGTCAGTTGGATCAGCTCCGCCCCTTCAATATTTAGGTCTTTAATGTAAAGGATATTGCCGGAGGTAGCATTGGCTCCTTGTACTACTAGGTATTGGTTGTCTTGAGTTGTATAGCCGGAAACGTAGCGAAAGCTTGGATCGGATGGATGACCAAACACAAGCTGATCCTGTTGCTGACCGGTGCCCAGCTTGTGGAAGTACAATTTATGAAGTTCGGTGCGTGCTGATAACTCGCTGCCGTCTGGTTTATCGTAGGTTGAGTAATAAAACCCTTCATCGCCAAGCCAACTCACGCCAGTAAATTTTGCATCCTGAATTGGTTCGTCAACCTGCTCCCCGGTTTCCGCATCAATGACATAAATGGTACGCCAGTCACTTCCACCCTCTGACGTTGAGTAGGCGATGAGACTGTCAGAATCAGAAAATGACAAGCTGCTAAGTGAGATTATACCTTCGTCGTGCCAACTGTTGGGATCAAGAAAAATAGAAGCATTCTCGATGTTGTCCTGATATCGATAGAGGACGGCATGATTCTGGAGGCCATCGTTGCGATAGAAGTAGGTGTACTCTCCTTTCTTAAAAGGAGCGGACTCTTTCACGTAATCATATGCCTTTGATAGCTTTTCTCTGATGGCAGCACGATAAGGGATAGAATCAAGATACTGGAAGGTCACTTCATTTTGCTGGCCTACCCATTGAGCAGTCTCGTCGCTGAGGTCATCCTCAAGCCAGCGATAGGGGTCCGCGACTTGCTGCGAAAAATACGTATCGAGGGTGTCTTGCTTTTTTGTTTTTGGGTAGCGATACATGAAAAACTCCATTTTTTAGCTACGTTCTCTAGAATATTCAACGTGCTTCGGGTACCGAAATTAAGGAAGGTTGCAGGTATGACGCTCAATCTATCTTTAAGTATATTAGCGATAATCACTAAGATCAGATAGAAAGAGACGGGAAATGCACTCCTGATTGATTCTCAATATCATAATGCAAAGCGAGTGAATTCCAGACTCTCAAGGGTAAGTCGTATCAGATTTTGGGTATCATCTCATGAAAAGAGAGTAGGGTGGCGTATTTCAGGGCAAGGCAGTGTTGTGCTTTACCCGTTTTGTTCCTGATTCACTCGGCAATGTGCAGTTAGCTTTTCCAATGCGTAACAAGCAGGCCAACGTTAAACGCTACCAGCCCAAGCAGAGGAGGTAATATTGGTGGTTCGGCTGGTGTGTTCGTTAATACAGTGTACATAGCGTAAAGGGTAGGAATACCAGCAATGTTGCCGCAGATGGGCAGTGCCCAGAAAGCCCATTTTTGGCCTTGCCAATACGCTGACACAAGTACCCAGACTGCCAGAGTAAAAAAAGCCAGTGCGAGACCACCCACTACTTTCATCAGTGCGAGTATTAAAATTTGCTGTGGCTTAGGTAGGTCTTGCCACTGCGTGGAGAGTGCATCGGCATGGTAGGGCATAAACTCAGTTTTGGTGAGGTAAGTGACGGCGAAGCCCAGCATGATGAGTAGAGAAAATACATACAAAAACATAGCTAATTTGCTACGAGCCACATCGCGCTCCTTTGTATCAGTTGATGGACAAAGCCGCGGGCAAACTGCACTAAACATACCTGCGATCAACTTCCTTGTAGTCAGGAAGAATAGCATCCACTCTCTAATACAAGCGTTCTCAGTAATGGGAACCTAAGAATTAACATTCTAAAATAGGTTTTTATATTGATTTTTTAGACTAATTAACGTTTTACAGCGAGAAATGTAAAAAAATGCCAGTATTTTTCTCGGCCAACAGCAGTTTTACCTTTATCCCTTTTTTCATCGAATGTGATGATGTCAAAATCAGACAGCATGGTTTCTACTTCATGTCGAGAAAACCTACTAATCAGTCGTTTTTCGTTCGATTCCCAGCTGTCTTGATCACCAAGTATCTGCCCAAAAAAGACACCTCCTGTTTGTATTGACGCTTTAATGTTTGACCACACCTGGTCGAATTTGATTGGGTCGCAAAAGAAAAGACTGGATTTGGCAATAAAAAGGCCGTTTGCAGGGTAATGGAAGGTTTCGAAGCAATCTCTGTATATCGATACTGATTTGTTCTCAATAAAGCGTTCGTGACATATTTTAATTGCTTCTTTGTCGGGATCGAAAGCTAATACTTTGTACCCCGCCTGAGATATAAATTCTGATTCAGTTCCCGTTCCGCACCCGGCATCGATTGCGACCATAAGGCCTGATGTATTTTCAGCGATAGCCTGCTCAACCAAAGGATGGTGGGGGCGGCGATTAACCGCCTGATAGTATTCTTGCCAATGAGTGTTTTTAGTGTTCATTCCAATCCTTTGGGTGTGATGTGTTTATCTGGAGGTTATTGCGCTCAGAATAACCGATTCAGGAGTGAATATTTGATAGCGGAAATGTTTATGAGATGAAGCTCATTTGCCATGACAAACAGGCTAATTTCTACTTTTGAAGGTTCGATTTCTCAATGAAAAATCTAGAGTTGCTTGAAGTGCTGGTCTGGTACGTGTGTAAAAGTACATCTTAATACTATTGATTTCGCGGTGAACCAATAACGCTCATATTTCAAAATTGAACAGTCAAAGATGATAAGTTTATTTATGAAGTTTGAATATGAGCTATGATGCTTTTTTGCTATCACTGATTAACATTGGCCTTAACATAGGAGAGTGAATAGTCTCTGTATCTGAGTATTCACAGTCCAGATTAAAGTCACCCAGCTATCATATTTTGTTTGGTAGATCAGTAAAGGAAGGGCAAAAAGCGAACAGTAAAAACCGTCCGCTTTTCTGATCAATATGGCGAACTGAATTACGAGTTATCAGCGATTAACTTTGGGTGTTTGTTGAATACAAAACGCCAAATCAACAAGACAATCAGTAAGTAGCTAAGGCCAATCCCCAGTGCTTCCCAGTGATAACCATTAAACATTGCAACGGGCATCAGCGATATGATGAAAATATCAGTAATTGAGCCGGGTACATAAGCAATCGCATAGTCATCGAGTACCTTGCTTCGCATTTTAGGGTCGACAATTCGGAGCAGCGCGATGCCCATTGCAACCGTGCCTGTCAGCCATCCCCATGAAAAGATGCCTTTCTCAAACCAGTTCTCACCCATAATGCGCGGCGCAACCCATAGCACCAGCCACAGTGTGAACAGGACACCCGCTGTTGCCATAATTACCATAGGAGCAAGGTATTGTGCCAAGACAGTGATTTTGATAGCTGAAATACCAAAGATAATCAGGTAGTCGGTGCTGATCCCCGCGGCATGGTTGAAGGCGCCGTCACAGAGGTAATTAGATGCATTTGTTCTTTTGGCTATCAACCTGACCAGCATTCCGGCAAGAAAACCCGTGACAAACGTTGGAATATTCACCTGTTCATTAAATGAAGACAGATAATTTGCCAAGACATAAGAAGACGCTGTGACGACGACAACAAGCGCTGCATGCAATGCGAAGGTATCAATAGACAGTGAAGACATTGTATCTTTCATTGCCGGTTGCTGAGACTCCGGTTTAATCAGACCTTTACGTTCAAAGTCATCCATATTGTCAAAAGAGGTGAATGTTGAAATCCAACCCATTTTTAACGCAAATTGCAGGATCAACATGCCGATTGAAATCGAGAGAAAGATCCCGACGGTGGCAAATGTCAGGCTGAGAGTAAATCCGTCTTCCCAACCCAGATGATTGAAAATTTCACCTACTACTGATGCTGAACCATGACCGCCCATAAAGCCTGCTGAAAGTGTGACACCAAACCCGGGATTGATTTCAGGCCAAAAAAATGTCGTCAGGAAAAGTCCGAACAGTGCAGCAAATAGCCATTGTGATACCGATGCTATCTGGTTAAAGGCCCAAAGCGAACCCGCTCGTTTGGCAACAACTCTAGGGGACGGAATGTCAGTGGCCAGACCCAAAGCAGAGAATAACGCCGCGGTCAGTAGTCCTGCATTGGCCGTGTAAGTCTCTGTCCATGGCAAGATGTTGGCGACAGCGGGCCCGAGACAAAGTCCCATGAGACCAGCTAATACCGCAGATGGTACATAGAGGCGTTGCAGAATGGGCAAGTGTACACGAAGCACCTTCGCAACGATGAGAAGAAATCCGGCTATTGCTAAATCAGTCAGCATTAGACCTTTTGGCATGTATCCTCCAGTAATGCTTGAATACAAACTACCGCAACAAAACCCAATTCTAAAATGGGCGGTTGAGTAGTTGTGTGAGTGACACGGCCGAAACAGCGTATTTAGTCAAAACCAAACGTTTTACCGAAAGAGAACAAAAGGCGGTGCTGTCGGCGGCTCAAAAAAGCCGACTATCCTAACGGCAATAAAAATGAGATTCAAGTCACATAATTTAATTGGTTTTATGAGTGGGCGTATCAACATTAAGCGGTTAGAGCATGCCCACTGATGGAACAGAACCTTGTGGTACTTTTCACGGGTCGGCCTAGATCGATAAAAAATGAAATGCATAAAGCGTTTTGATGAACAGGGACAAGTGCTTAGCAGTAATAATTAAGTAAGGTACCTATCATTTTGCAGTAGAGAGGATAAAAGCCATGATATGCATTAATTTTTTATGCAGCCAAAAAATTTGGTGAATTTGACTGCGCTTGTTATCAGATAATGCGACTTTCGACTATTCAATGAGAATTCACTAATAGATCCTAAACTACCATTTTCGTGAGTATATACTCACGACACAGTCAGATTATCAACATCTGGTAACTCGCCACCACTCCTAATAGTTTTGAACGGTCGAATGCTAAACGTTTTTGATACCCAGAGGTTGACTGTAGGAGTGTATAAGGGATTAGAAAAATGATATTTAAAAATGGAGATGCCTCACTATGATTCGTTTATTTCATTTGCTGATATTTGTCATGGTTACAGTGCTTACCGGTTGCGACAGTATTAAGCGTGTTGGCGAGATCAAGCATGGTACAGGATTTTCTGCGGCCGAAATGTGCTCTAGGCTTTTTGTCAGTCAGGAAGCAGAGACACTGATAGTAGAAGATGTAATAAGACATAAAGTTTTTCCACTTACCTGGGTTTGGCATGTTGATATCAACAGAGAAGATAAACAAGTCAGCGTATCTGCACCCTTTATTCCTGGTTTAAACAAAAAGACCGCAGTATATAGAGAGGGAATAGGCTGTTCAGTGCTGGATGATGATGCGCCAGAAAGTCTGGCAGTCACTGCGGTGAAAAAGCACGATCTTGATGCAAAAAGAATCAGTGAGATTCCGGTCGACATTTCTGCATCAGCTCAAGCGGCAATACAGCCATGGTTTGAAGAAACAACGGCAGATTCGTTTAGGCAACAAAATACTTATGCTGTACTGGTAATGAAGAACGGTAAAATTATTGCCGAGCAATATGCAGATGGTCACGGTAAAGATGTGCCAATGTTAGGATGGTCGATGGGTAAATCTCTGACAGCACTGCTGGCCGGTGTTCTTTTCGATCAAGACAAGCTGACTATCGATGATATTGCTCTCCCTGCCTCAGAGATTCACCCTCTGCCTGTAAGGGTTAAACATCTATTGAATATGTCTTCGGGGCTAGAGTGGGATGAAGTTCAGTATAGTGGTGCGTCAGATGCCTCTGAGATGCTGTACTTAGAGCCAGATTCAGCTGCTTATGTGGCTACCCGGCCTCAAATAGCTCAACCCGGTAGCAAATACACTTACTCAACGGGCGATACTCAACTTCTGGCAAAATTCATCTCCGACAGAGTAGGAGGGGGTGGGCAAGCTGTTTATGATTTCTACCAGAAAGAGCTCTTCCACAAACTTGGTATTGGCAGTGCTTTTTTTGAACATGACCCTGCCGGCACATTCATTGGTGGTGCGCGGCCCTTCCTTAAACCCCGGGACTGGTTAAAGATAGGTTTATTGCTTCAAAACAAAGGCCGGTGGAATGGGGAGCAAGTTATTTCTGAGGAGTGGATAGATTATCTTCTGACGCCTTCTCCTGCTAACCCTTACTATGGTGGAACCATATGGTTGGGTGATGAAGAGGTGCTTGGTTTCCCCGACGATATGTTTTCTATGCGAGGTCATCTGGGCCAATATATGACGGTTATTCCTTCTCAAGATCTGGTGATATTAAGGTTGGGTATCCTCCATGCAGAGGATTATCCGACTCAAGTAATGGCAAGGACGTTAGAAATTAGTCAAGCTATCTCAGACTAGGAAGTGTGCGGAGCTGGATGTTTAACCGAGCCAGTCGTTCTTTTCAGACGGTAGGATGTTTTACTGACGAAAAAACGTATTTGATATTGATGAAGAAGATAACAGGAATAAAAAAGCCCCAGCAGATGCTGAGGCTTTTTTACGTGTTGGCGGAGCGGACGGGACTCGAACCCGCGACCCCCGGCGTGACAGGCCGGTATTCTAACCAACTGAACTACCGCTCCATGTTCTGTGCACGCCGAAGCAAACCCAGAAAATGTGGCGGAGAGATAGGGATTTGAACCCTAGATACGCTATTAACGTATGCCGGTTTTCAAGACCGGTGCTTTCAACCACTCAGCCATCTCTCCGTAAGTGGTGCGCATAATAGGTCACATTTTTGAGGTTGTAAATACCTTGCCAGTTCAACTGGTCAACAAGTCGCCGCCTGTGCGTTTTTATAGGTTTGAACGTTTGATTTGTGGGCGTTTCTACGAGGCTTATCAATTAAATAATGTCAGATATCAATCATTGGTGTGATCAGGTGTGAATAGTCAGAGATTGAGGCTTTAAAAGCATTTGAAGTTTTGGCTAACTTGTTAGTATGTGAATCAAGGTCAACTATTGAATTGATGCAAAATGAAGCAAGGCGTTTTTTTCGCCTCGATTACCCTGAATCTTACCGCCCAGAGCTCCAAATTAATGATCGGTGCTTTCAGGTACAACAGATCTCTGAGGAAGGTATCGTGGCGATCATCCCTAATGTTTCGTTAAACCAGATCGGTGCGATATTCAATGCCACTATCACTTTTTACGATGGCGTGACTTTCGAACTACTCGGCCGAATCTTGCGCATTGAGGGGGATCGTGTTGTCGGTCAACTCACCAAAGGGATTAATTTTAAAAGAATGAATGAGGAACAGAGGCAGTTACGAGTCAGATTTCCACGTTATAAATTTAATAGGTAGCACCGAGAGAAAAATCCCCGGCTTTTCTTTCTCACTTAATCTTTATTCATACAGGTCAAAACTCACCCCCATCGATCGGATTAATCGTATGTTTTTCTGCATCTCGTCTTTGAACTTTCGCTGACTAGTGAATATCTTTAATGAGTCACCCTCATCAATTTACTGGTGGACATTACTTTGGATCTGAACAGACGAAAATACTTCAGGCTTACTTATCCGGATTCCTATAGACCGAGAATAAAAATCTATGGCGGTATTTATCAGATAGGCCAAGTGTCGGAGAGAGGTATTGTGATGCTAATACCTGAACTACCGCACTATAAAATTGGCGCAAAGTTCTCTGCAGTAATAGAGTTTGCAGATAAAACCCAGCTTAAGTTGGCTGGCAGGTTACTGCGTATTGAGGGCAACAAAGCCATTGGCGCTTTGAGTGAGCCGATTGATTTTAAGAGAATCAACGAAGAGCAGCGTCAGCTCAAGCTTAAATTTCCGGCCTACAAACCGCATTGAAAGCGAATATGGTGTCTGCGATCGGCCTCATGAACTTTCTCAAATCCAGCAACAGCCTACCTGATAACATCATCCTCAGATGTTAACAACCGCGAAAAAAATGATATGCAGTTACCCCAAGATATTAGCCTCCGCCCCCTTGAAATAGAAGACACTGACGCTTTTTATCGTTGGTTTTCAGAACCGGATATTGTCAGGTATAGCCTTTCTGGATTTCAGTACCCAAGGTCAAAGTCAGACATAGTGGCTTGGCTTAGAGAGAGTAATAAAGAAGATAAAACTGTTAATTTTGGTATCACTGCGGCGGGTTCCGACGAGGTGATAGGGTATGCGGGAATAACGTCAATAAGTACTATAAACCGCAGCGGTGAGTATTTTATTTTGATTGGTGAACGAGACTCTTGGGGTAAAGGTATTGGCACCATAGTGACTAAAAAAGTTATTGAATATGGTTTTTGTTCTTTAGGTCTTCACCGGATCGAGTTGACTGCATTTTCTACAAACATTGGTGCAATCAAAGCTTACGAAAATGCAGGTTTTCACCATGAGGGGGTAAAGCGGCAAGCTGGTTTTAGAGATGGAGAATTTATCGATAAAGTTCAAATGAGCATTCTTGCAACTGAGTGGCCACATTCCACTGAAAGATCTCCAAACGTTTAAGTGTATCGTCCGTTTGCCCCCATCCTTTCTGGTCTTGAGTTATTTACTCAAGCGACTAAATGCGGCGCAAAAATCCAGAAGTGCCAGTGGAGTACAAAGCAACCAATTTTGATTTTGGTAATACGATCGTATCGTCGAGTCCTCTTGTTGAGTCATTGAATGATATGGCTGACAAAGGGGTTGTCGACATCTTTTGATGTTGTGATTTGGTCAATCGGATGAGTTAATGATCTGTCAGAACAATTAACTGCTGCGAAGCAACTTAAAGATGGCGGAAGAGACTTAGTAGTGCGGTGCATATTTGTGAGATACATGCACCGCAGTCGTTCTACTTTCTTGTAGCAGCCCCAGTGACGATATTCAGCATGAACCAGGGACTCAAAATCAGAATAAATCAGTTAAGCTTTTGATTGTCTCAGCTGTATTGGTCACTTTTAGCAGCCCCTCATAAAAGCCTTGTTCTTTTGCCAGGCTTTCATCCTGACTTTTTAATTTTGCTTTCCTTTCAACAGATAAATCGGGTTTTACCATTTCTTTGGAAATCATTTGACGTTGACGCTGAATTTCATGCAATTTTAGTTGGTATTTTGCTTTTGTTAACTCGCTATCTGCACGCTTCAACTCTTCTTGTTTTCGATTGATGTCAGCGTGGAGGTTGGCTTTGTCTTCAGCACTAAGATCAGGGTTGAGTAAACGTATTTTGTCATCGTCAATACTGCTTTGAAGGCTTTGGACTTGTGATTCAAGCCGTGCCACTCGGTAGTTTGGTGTATAACCAGCAAGGAATTCAGTCGACAGCTCTGCGGGACATACTTTGTTGTAAGACTGATTAGCCTGACCGACCATTACGCCATTTTCATAGGTGCAGTAAGTGCGAAGTCCATCATTCCTTCCCTTGTTATAAAGGCTAAGATCAACTTTTACACTGTATTCGGAACAGTCTTTGCTGTAGTCAGCTGCTTTATTTTGTTGACCGGCGCTGCCATCTTTTAAACCGATCTGATACCAGTCACCCAGTCGACATTCTTCTTCGCTGATAGCAGCACAACCACTGATAGTAGCTGCAAGGATAATGCACATTGGCAATGCTTTACTTTTCATTATATTTTGATTCCTGTTAACAAATACAACTGACCATCAACATCGTTCGTTAATCGTCTTAAGCACGGATCTCGGTATCCAGTCCTTACGAAAATAATTCACAGATATAAAAGTGTTAATAAATGTAAACAAATCGGTCAGAATTTTAGATATATCATCCCAGATGTGCAATTGATGAAATCGCCGATTAGGGTATAAAAATTTAATCAATACACGCCTGAAGTAATGCAAAACTATCCGTCGTATCTTAGATATATTTCGAAATTAGCAGTGATATAAGAAAGTAATCATTAATATCTTCCACAACAAGAATCTCAATCACTTTCTCATTGAAACACAGCTATTTCGTAACTGGTTTTACTATTACTGATCCTATTCGTATTCTAAGTTTTCAACCAGCAATACTCAATAGGTTTTATATAAATAGTAATTCATTCCCATTTGACTCCTATTCTAAAATTTACTTAAGGAATATAAGAGTGGAAAAGGGAGTAATAATTTTTGCATTAATAACATACATTTCAGTAGTTTACGATGAATCACCTCTATTAAAAAGATAAAATAGAGAGTGATATTGTTATTGATAGTATTTTGTATGATAACCAGAAAGCCGCAGGGTTGGAGGGGATGAGAATCGAAAAGTATACATATAAACCTATCATAGTTATGAGGGTATGAAATGGATTTGAATGCTAGCTAGGAGTGTTTTTGGTAGTCGATATGCATTCTTTGTGTTCAGTTGGTAGGGTGGTGATAAGGCTCAACAGCGCGTTCTTTGGCAAAAAATCTGAGATAAGTCTTGCAACATAAAAGAAGCCAGACTTATCAATAGTACCTTTAGCTGCTCTTTAGTGTGTCATTATTATTAAGTTAGTCGGTTAGTTGATGAGCGGCATTGGTAGACTACCGGAAAAAATATCAATCGAAAAGCTGCTGACGGTTATTTTAACCACTAAAAAAATAAGTTAGAAATGGGAATGGTACCCAGGTAAGTAAACCTAAGATGGCTTTCAAATAACATAAATGCGATATGACTTGCCCATCTTACCCGCTGACCAATAGAGATTAATTCACATACTCGCTGGAAGAAAAATAAAAAACATCATGTATTGATATTTATAAAACAGGTGATCAAGTTCCCGTAATTATCACCGCGCCCTTCAAAGGGTTTCGAGCGGTTGTTGAGGGTTTACCTCTTTGGATGGGGTTCATTGACGCCTTTCAGACTCACTCTTTCCAGATCAAAATCAAATCAGTACTTCGAGAATGAGAAATAGACATAACGCGCTGAGGGAGCATCAGACATGGAGTATGTTACAGGGTTATTACTTGCTTCCTATCTCTAAGATACACCTTGAGCTTGCAGCATGAGATTCCATTCTACATTTTGTGTTTAACTATGCTCATAGTTATTCCTAGGTATAGAGATGTCACCTTAGGGTCGCCATTCAGAAAGATGCACTGCCCTCTATGTAGAAGGTGCTGGCATAGGATTAAAAGAAACGAACAAAGGACTGGGAAGATAAAATGGAAAAAATAAAAAAACTTGGCTTCATCGGGTTGGGTTTGATGGGAAACCCAATGGTTGAAAGATTGCTGAATGCGGGCTTCGACGTGTGTGTCTGGGCCCGTTCTCCTGAAAAGGCGAAACGCGCTACTGATGCAGGGGCCACACTTTATCCATCAGTCGCATCGCTGGTGGATGATGTCGAGGTATTGATGTTGTGTGTGTCAAATACTGCTGCGGTGCAGGATGTTGTGACAGGTCAGTCTGGCGTGTTATCAGCCTTGGCTAAGAATCAGTTTTCCTCCCTGTCTGTCATTGTTGATTTTTCCAGTATTGCGCCAAACGTTACCCGAGATATTGCTGAGCAGGCGGATAAATACAATGTGAAATGGGTCGATAGTCCGGTGTCGGGTGGCGTTGCTGGGGCAGAGCAGGGCACTTTAGCTGTGATGTGTGGCGGTGACCCTGTCATTATTTCTTCATTGATGCCGTTTTATGAGCCTCTGGCAGGAAACGTGACCCATATGGGGCCGACAGGCAGCGGCCAGGTAACTAAGATAGCAAACCAAATGCTGGTGAGTTGCAACATTATGGTAATGGCAGAAATGTTTGCTTTGGCAGAGAAAGCAGGAGTTGATGCCGGCAAGATCCCGCAGGCATTGAAAGGCGGTTTTGCTGATTCAATACCTCTGCAATTAACGGGGCCCCGTATGGCAAATAAAGAGTTTGATGAAGTGAAATGGCATGTGAAAACACTTCTCAAGGATTTAACCATGGCAAATGAGCTCGCAATATCACAAGAAGCATGGTCGCCGATGACAGAACTGGCAGCTAAGTTAATGGATTTACATGCTTCTAAGGGGTATGCGGATGCCGATCCGAGTTCAATTGTGTTGCAATATAGCCACTCAACAAAAGATTGATATCAACTCCGGTTTTCTCGCTAGTATTCGGTGTTAGATTGTCTTGTTCTATAGATTAATTTGAGATTAACCAGACAAATATTGTGATATCTATCTGTGTATTAGCATTACTATTGAGGCAAAAGAGGCGGTCATACTGAAGAAATTATTCTTTCAGTTTTATTACCTGCTTTAATCCATCGAAAGTAGATATAAATTTCGTTAACCAGGCATATGGTGATTAAAGTTGCTATTTTTATGCGGTTTTATTCATTGTTGATGCGAATTAAGTGATAGTTTTTACCTATGGAGAAAAGGCTGATGGCTACCTTTTTTCGAGTTAAGTCACTCTAATTTGGATTGGTTCACCCTATTTTTCTTTCATTTATTTTTCCTAGCAGAAAAAGAACTCGACCCTTACAATCCGCACTCAATAACGATAACTGATTAATACTTTTTTCCTTATTTTTATATTTTTGCTCGAACAGAGCTGAAAGTAAGGCTTTTATCCAACAAAAAGGGTGACAAGGAATGAGTCCAGAGAACTATCAACAAGAATGGCAAGTAAAGCAAACGATTGCGGAGTCGATTTCTCCGCTCATAGGCCAGATTTATCGACAAAACGGGGTAGAAGTCCTCTTATTCGGTAAAACTCTTGTTAACGCTGCGACCATAGATATTCTGAAGCTTCACCGTGTTTCCCGCCGATATATCGGTGAAGAACTTTCCCCTAAGAAAACGCTTCCAATCATTGAGCATTTAGTGGACATGCCTTTATCCCCTTGCAGGATAGATGTTGGCCAGCTGGCGCATCAATACTGGAAAGAACACAATGACGCTGAAGGTCTTTCCGATTTTCTGCAATCTGCATTATCAGACGCCATAGCCAGCGACGCAGAAGTTCAGCCGAAAGACGTCGTTTTATACGGCTTTGGGCGCATTGGTCGGCTACTGACTCGCCTATTGGTTGAGAAGAGCGGCTCGGGATATCCCCTCAAACTGAGAGCGATAGTAGTTCGTGGTGGTAAAGATGGAGATCTCGAAAAGCGTGCAAGCTTGCTTCGCAGAGACTCAGTCCACGGCCAGTTCAACGGCAGTATTGAAATAGATACAGAGCGTAAAGCCCTGATCGCAAACGGTAACTACATTCAGGTCATTTACGCAAATAGTCCTAAAGAAGTTGATTACACTGACTATGGTATCGAAAACGCCTTGGTTGTCGATAACACTGGCGTGTGGCGAGATGTTGATGGTTTGGGACAGCACCTCAATTGCCCGGGCGTAGACAAGGTCCTACTGACTGCTCCAGGTAAAGGCGATATCAAAAACATTGTATTTGGTGTTAACGACGGAATGATTGAAGCAGAGGATCGTATTATCTCTGCTGCCAGCTGCACAACAAACGCCATTACCCCCGTATTAAAAGCAATTAATGATAAGTACGGTGTATTGTCTGGTCATATCGAAACCGTGCATTCGTACACTAATGACCAAAACCTGATTGATAACTTTCACAAAGGCGAACGCCGAGGCCGAAGCGCTGCAATGAACATGGTCCTGACGTCGACAGGTGCTGCAAGTGCTGTTGCCAAGGCATTGCCCGAGCTCGCAGGTAAACTGACGGGTAACGCTATTCGTGTTCCAACACCAAATGTCTCTATGGCTGTTGCAAACCTTAATCTAGGCGAAGGAACAGACAAGGATAGCTTGAACAACTACCTGCGTGATATGGCGTTGAAATCTGAATTAGCCGCGCAAATCGATTTTACGGAATCAACCGAAGTGGTGTCGTCTGACATCGTTGGTTCTCGTTATCCGGGTGTAGTCGATGCACAGTCGACGATTGCTCAAGACAATCGTTGTGTGTTGTACATCTGGTATGACAATGAATTTGGCTACTCTTGCCAAGTGGTCCACTGTATGGAACAAATGATGGGTGTTCGTTACAAGACGCTCCCGGGTGCCTAAAAGGTTGCTCCACAACTTTTACAAATACCTGAACAGTAACGACATCGGCTCTCCCGCCAACTGAGAGTCGAATACCTTATAATAATAATGAGTGGACAGATAATTGCCCGGCAGATGCCGGGCTTTTTTTATTTGATCGTATCTTTTGATTTAATTTTATTTACGACTGCTTTTCTTCAGTTACCTGACTGAGTATCTCGTCACCCCAGCCCAGCAATTTCCCGTCTGCAAAGATGACTGGCGTGCATTCGTCTTTGGTATCGTGGCCGTCACCTTTAACAAAATGTGTGCGATAGAAAAGAACTTTGTACTGCATATTATTTAGGGTGAAAGCCTCAGAAAATGACGAATCTCCAAGCTTATTCTTAACATCTGAATAGGATGAACCAACGTTTAAATCAGCAATTTTATTTCGCGTCTCTTGCCATTGGGCTTCGTGACTCGATGAACTTGACCATCCGGGTCCATGCTCATCATTGCCAAGATTGACGACGCAGCCTTGCAGTGTAAGTGAGAGAAGACCAAGGGTGAGTATGTGTTTTAGTTTTATAGACATTATCTTTCCTAGATATTAACTGACGCTATTTATGTGTATATATAAAAACGCTTCTGTCTGGTTAGCATACGCTAACCACAATCTTTCCTAGTCTTTTGAAGAGAACAAGCCTGTTTTCTTTAGCTCTTGTGCGAACTTAATAAAGGCATCTCTTTTGAGTTCCCTGACTTTGATTTCCAGTCCGCCCATGCCAACAAAGCCATCAATCGTGATTGTGGGGGCATCCATGTCGATGGTCGACGCTATTTTATTTTCAACGCCTCCCATAATGCAGAGCGTACGAGTAACAACGTTCACGTTTTTAGGGACTTGAAGTTCGACACCGCCCATTAAACAGAAAACTGTTATTCTTATATCTTTGTGTTTGAAGATGGCATCGGTAAAGTCGAGAACTGCACCACCCATCACGGTCGCAACGTTGAGCTTTTTCGGCACAATCCATGCCCCTGAGCGATCATTTCCACCCATGAAAGCAAGAATAGTTTCATCCTGGCTTTCTTCTTGTTCGGCAGTGTATCTCGGGCTAAAACGGTAAGATTTGGATTTCACATATTCACTGTCTACTTCCATATCTAAATCAGAGATTTGTTCAACAATTTCCTGATGTGTCGTGGCTTCCATAACAATATCGAGGCGGCGCTCGAACGCTGCATTTGAGATGACACCATGACTGTAGTTATAGATAAGCTTGTCGACTGTTTCTTCTCTTACTTTTTCAATAGGTCTGTCATCTAATTTCACACTCATTATGAATTCCCTTCAGTCTGTAATATTTCGTCTTCATCAATAACCTTGTATCTGATGAATGCTTGAATATCATTTGTATACATCAATGTCTTGGATACTATACAGCAACTACTATGCCAATGTTTAAAGGCCGTATTTAACGGTGCATCCACACTAATAGACTGAATAAATTGGATAAATTCGAGTGATAATTACCGAATATTGGTAATATTTACTAAGTTTTGAAATTTTAGAAAATATAGATTAAGCGTGTTTTATTAGGCAAAACAGGCGACTGTAGGACAGACATAACCGTCTATGTTTTATGGTGGTTGAGAACAGTTCTAGCGTTATCACATCATGTTTGAATCACTTATTGTTTACTGTACTGAATACTTTGCAGGTATACCGCCCTAGAGTTATGACGCCTTTCAGCATAAGAGCGGTTTTTCGATAGCGTTCTGCTGACATGTTTGCAGAAACGATTCTGATTGAGCTGGCAGGTCTACGCGATGCCGATTTCCTTTATCGGTATACGCTGTTGGTTGGTTTGCTCGGAAAGGATAACATCGAGTTCTGACAAACAGGAGCCACAGCCAGTTCCTGCTCCAGTGCATGCTGAGAGTGTCTGCCTGTCACAATCACTATTATTCTCAATAGCTTCAATAATGGCTGATTTCGTTACTTGCTTGCACGCGCAAACGACCTCTGATTGCTGAGTGCCTACCTCACCTCGCATAAACCGATATATGGTCATATTCTCTGTCGTCAGTCCCAGTATCTCTCCTTGCCAGCTTCCGATTGTGTTGCAGCTATCATCTTCAATTTCTAACGTGCTGACACAGGCTCCCTGATAGAAATTGACTTGCCTAATGTTTCCATTTCCTTCGAATATGATCGGCTGCTGTTCGTTGGTCAGTATTACTGCTGATAGTGCATTGTGTAGGCTAGATATGTCAGCCTGAGACGCTATTTGATAGAGGTAACCTTGTTTTAGTCTTTTTCTACTCCAGTATGTTACTTCATCAGTATTCAGTAACTCTGGTTCGATCGGCGTGACACTCGTTACGACAGCGATATGTGTTACTGCAACTGCAGATATTCTGACTGGTGTGATTTTAAATTCAGGCTGCCCTGAGTTTAGGTCACATTCTGGTGATATAAGGGTGCACACAGAGGCTGATGACGAGGTGGTTTTACTCCAGTGAATAGGAGCGAATACATGCCCTTTACACAAACCTGCGGTGATTTTTGCTCTGAATAGGCCACTGCCCTTTATACTGCTTACCGATACCAATTGATGTTGGCTAACCTGATAGGCATCGGCATCCTTAGGATGGATAAACAGCGTTGGTTCTTCGACATGTTCGGCAAGCCTACTCGACAGCCCTGTTCGGGTCATAGTATGCCATTGATCCCGCAGACGACCCGTATTCATGATAAGTGGAAATAAATCCGACGATTGACTTGCCGGTAGAGAGTAGGCGACTGATACAAAGCGTGCTTTTCCGTTCGGCGTAGGGAAAATTGAATCAGTAAACAGGCGTGCAGAGGTGTTTGATTCAGCACCAATAGCATTTTGACAGTCAAAAGATGCAACGGGCCATTGAATCGGCGACAGACTGTCATACTCTTTTTGTCCAATATACTTCAGACCATTTAGGTTCAATTCTCTGAATTGTCTTTCTTTTTCATTTCCCAGTGCTGTAAGCCGAGCGTGTTCGGTAAAGATCTCCGCTTCATTGCGATAGTTAAAACTGTCAGTGAAACCCATTTTTTTCGCTACCTCGCAGACAATCCACCAGTCTGGCATCGCTGACCCGGGTGAGGGCATCAGTTTGCGCTGTCGGGATATTCGGCGTTCAGAGTTGGTTACTGTTCCAGACTTTTCACCCCATCCCTGAGCGGGCAACCGTATCGTGGCATGTCTGAGCGTATCGTTATCCTCAATACAGTCTGACACAATCACACAGGGGCATTTTGCCAGCGCCCGATTAATCTTCTCACTGTCCGGTAAACTTACTGCGGGGTTTGTCGCCATGATCCAGACTGCTTTGATATCGCCCCGTTCGATAGCATCGAACATTTCAATCGCTTTGAGGCCCGGCTTCTGACTGAGGTTATCCGTTTGCCAGAAGTCGCTGACTAATTTGTGATGTTCCGGCTTACCGAAGTCCATATGTGCTGCCAGCATATTTGCCAAGCCCCCAACTTCCCGTCCACCCATTGCGTTGGGTTGGCCAGTAACGGAAAAAGGAGTCGCCCCCGGTTTACCAACCCTCCCAGTAGCAAGATGGCAGTTAATAATACTGTTCACCTTATCGGTCCCGGACGTGGACTGATTGACGCCCTGTGAGTAGACGGTAACAGTGCGATCGTTGTCAGCAAACCATTGATAAAAGGTCATCAGGTCTTGTGATGAAATACCAGTGACCATTGTCACTTCGTCGATAGCCTTGAACGGTTCTGCGTATTCAAGGGCTAGTTCCATGTCATCGGTGTGATGTGCAATAAAATTCCGGTCGGTATGCTTTTCGCGGTGCAGAAAAGAGAGTAATCCATTAAAAAGGGCCACATCGCTACCGGGAGATAAGGCAAGGTGTAAATCTGCAATTTCACAACTGGATGTAGCGCGCGGATCAATAACAACTACTTTAGTTCCACGCTGTTGTTTTGCTGCTTTCAATCGCTGAAACAGAACAGGGTGACACCACGCGAGGTTTGAACCTGTAAGTACGACTAAGTCTGCTACTTCCAAATCTTCGTAGCATCCGGGAACGCAATCTTCACCGAATGCCCGTTTATGACCGGCGACGGAGGACGACATACAGAGCCTTGAATTAGTATCTATACTCGATGTGCCAATAAACCCTTTGGCAAGCTTGTTCACAACGTAATAGTCTTCTGTCAGCAGCTGGCCCGACACATAGAAAGCAACAGCATCAGGGCCATGAAGACTAATGATTTCGTTCAGCTGTCGCGCGGTTTCGAGCAGTGCATGTTCCCACTGGCACTCCTTACCTGCCACAGAGGGTGACAGCATTCGTCCTTCATGGGTGACTGTCTCACCCAATGTCAGGCCTTTTGCGCAGAGCTTTCCATAGTTTGAGGGGTGGTCGGCGTCACCTCGCACTGTCAGTGAGCCATCTATATTTGTTTTTGCCTCAATACCGCACCCAACACCGCAGTATGCACATGTCGTCTTAACCCAGCCGTCTGTTTTTATTGTCATCCAACATCCCCTCATTGTTCTACGGAAAGTGCCACAGAAAATATTTCTACTGAGAGAAAAGCAATATATACGCCATTATTATTTTGGTTGTTACTGCAGTTGTTTTTTGTCATAAAAACCAATTTATTCAATAGGTTGATTTTTTTCTGGGTGAGAAATGATTTACTGATGGGGTGTTTTATTCTTTATGCACTGCTTGTTTTATTTTTTATGGTGCAATCAATGCTAATAACTGCACAAAGAAGGTGCTTTAAATTGTATTAAACAGAATTTCTAATAATGATCAATTTTACCATATTGATTTTAATTTACTGATTTAAAGATAATTAATTCTATATTTGATTCTTGATTTAATTTTGGCACTACCTTTGCTATTTCATCAGTAAACCCACCAAATAGATATTATTAGACTGATATCAGGTCCAATTAAAAATAGAAAAACATCCACATTATGTTGACGAAATAACACTGTCTCAACGTCAAAAAGCGGTAAGAGGAGAAGTGATGATAAAAGATAAAATGCGCATTATTGTTGTTGGAAATGGCATGGTGGGCCATCGTTTCATCGAAGAAATATTAGAAAAAACCAATCGTGAAAATATTCAACTGGTGACATTTGCAGAAGAAGAGCGTCTGGCTTACGACAGAGTGCAACTCAGCAGTTATTTCGGAGGGAAAAGTGCTGAGGATTTATCGTTGACCTCCGAATCCCACTATCAGGCATCGGGTGTTCAGTATTTTCTTAACCATCAAGTGATAGAGATTGACCGCGCCAATAAGTCAGTGACGACAGACAAAGGTGAAACCCTCAATTACGACAAACTTGTTTTGGCAACAGGCTCATACCCTTTTGTTCCCCCAATTCCCGGTAATGAACAACCACACTGTCATGTCTATCGAACAATTAATGACCTGGAAGCCATTGCTGACTCTGGCAAGAGCAGTCGGGTAGGGACTGTGATTGGTGGTGGTTTATTAGGATTGGAAGCTGCCAATGCACTTCGCCAAATGGGACTGGAGACTCATGTTGTTGAGTTCGCTCCCCGTTTGATGGCTGTTCAGCTGGATGAGGGCGGTGGTGAACTGTTAAGGCACAAAATAGAAGATCTCGGCGTCAGTGTTCATACTCGAAAAGCAACGGAATGCATTACGAGCGGAGATCATTGTCGATACAAACTTGTCTTTGCCGATGGTAGTGAACTCGAAACTGATATGTTGGTTTTTTCAGCAGGTATTAGGCCGCAGGATACGCTGGCTCGTCAGTCTGGTCTCGACATTGGTGAACGTGGCGGGATAGTGATCGATGATCACTGTCAAACCAGTGATGCTGATATCTTTGCTATTGGTGAATGTGCCCTGTGGGAGAACCAAATATTTGGACTGGTCGCCCCGGGCTATCAGATGGCGCGGGTGGCGGCAGCAGTGCTCTGTGGCGGAGATGGGGCATTTACCGGTGCGGACATGAGTACCAAATTAAAGTTGTTGGGTGTTGATGTTGCCAGTATCGGGGATGCACATGCAGCAACCCCGGGTGCGCAAACGTACACCCTCTCCGACGGCTTGAAGGGAGTATACAAGCGCATCATTGTTTCTAAAGAGGGTGACAGATTATTGGGTGCTGTCTTGGTCGGTGATGTCGAGTCATATCCAGAGCTGTTACAAAGCATGCTGAACTGTTTACCCCTGCCGGAACAACCCTCTGTGCTTTTGTTACCGCCAGCGGAATCAGAAGGAGGCCATTCAGGTGCAGCCATGGATGCCTTGCCTGATTCGGCACAGATTTGTTCATGCTATGACGTGACCAAGGGGCAGATTCGTGAAGCTGTAGCGGCAGGGTGCTGTGATATGGCCTCCCTGAAATCAACCACGAAAGCCTGTACCGGGTGCGGAGGTTGTGCGGCACTGACGAAACAAGTGATGGATACTGAGCTTGCCGCGATGGGGCATGAAGTAAATAACCATATCTGTGAACATTTCGCTTACAGCCGTCAGGAGCTGGCAGACATTGTCAGAGCAACGCGGGTGAAAAGTTTTGCTGAACTATTGGAAAGTCATGGCAAAGGGCTAGGGTGTGACGTTTGCAAACCAACCATAGGATCAATCCTTGCCTCGTTCTGGAACGATTACATTCTTGAACCGCAGCATATTGGCTTGCAGGATACCAATGACATTTATCTCGGTAATATGCAAAAAGACGGTACTTACTCGGTGGTTCCTCGTATTCCGGGCGGAGAGATCACACCTGAAAAGCTGATTGTACTTGGTCAGGTCGCTAAAGATTTCAATCTCTACACCAAAATCACGGGTGGTCAACGGGTAGATCTGTTTGGTGCCCAGCTTCATGAACTCCCTGCAATATGGCGAATTTTGGTTGATGCGGTTCGAAACCGGTCATGCATACGGGAAATCGGTTCGAACGGTAAAATCTTGTGTCGGTTCAACCTGGTGCAGATATGGTGTAGATGACAGCCTAGCGTTCGCCATCGGTATCGAGAATCGCTACAAGGGTCTGAGATCCCCCCATAAATTGAAATTTGCGGTTTCTGGTTGTACACGGGAATGTGCTGAAGCTCAGTCAAAAGATATCGGCATCATTGCAACTGAAAATGGCTGGAATCTTTACGTTTGCGGTAATGGAGGAATGCGACCAAGGCATGCAGATCTTTTTGCCTCCGACCTCGACAGTGACACCCTGATTCGCTACATCGACCGAATTTTAATGTTTTATATCCGTACCGCAGACAGGCTTCAGCGGACATCGGTATGGCTTGAAAATATGGAAGGCGGGCTGGATTACCTTCGTGAAGTCGTGATTGAAGACAAGCTGGATATCGGCGAAGAATTGGAGAGGGAAATGGCCGCTACGCTCGGTAAATACCAGTGTGAATGGAAGACGACTCTGGAGTCACCTGAAAAACTGGCGCGATTCCAACACTTCATTAATAGCAAACAGCAGGACGATGGAATCAAATTCATAGAAGAAAGAGGGCAGAAAGTTCCCGCGATGGATCTGACAAGCCAGTTGGCGATTCCTGTTATCGATATCACTAATGAGGAGACAATATCATGAGTATCTGGCAAACAGTGTGTGAAAAGGATGTTCTTATTGCAGACACTGGTGTCTGTGCCCTTGTGGGTGATGAGCAGGTAGCCATTTTCTTATCTGGGTTTGATGATGCCTTGTACGCGATCAATAACTTCGACCCTATTGGCAAAGCTAATGTGCTATCTCGCGGCATCATCGGCTCCATCGATGACAAAGTTGTGGTTGCCTCTCCCCTTTACAAACAGCACTTCTGTCTGACATCAGGGCAATGTATTGAGCAGGAGGATATTTTTGTGAGCACTTATGAGATCCGCATAGACGGTAATCAAATACAGGTTGCGTTAGGAGCCTGACGGCCTAAGCACCACGCTATGGATTTTTAATCCTAAGATACCCACGCCTTTGTGATTAAACAAATTATCCGGTGATAGATCTTTTCCCCGGACAGGGATTCTATTGTCTTTAAAAAGGAAAGAAATATGTCTTTATCCTCTGGCTTTAACCTTTTTTCCTTCAGTGGAAAAATGAAAATACTTCATCTCAGTTGGTTTGCTTTTTTTATTACTTTTGTTGTTTGGTTTAATTTCGCTCCGTTATTACAAGCAGTAAAAAGCTCGCTGGGCCTGACCACAGAAGAAATTAAAACGCTGTTAATTTTAAATGTTGCCTTGACGATTCCCGCCAGAGTATTAATTGGAATGTTAACAGACAGGTATGGGCCGAGATTGACCTATTCAGTATTGCTTGCAGTCTGCTCTATTCCCTGTTTTATGTTCGCCTTCGCGGAGTCATATGTTCAGGCTGCGATTGCCCGCTTTGCACTTGGTTTTATTGGTGCGGGATTCGTAATTGGTATTCGTCTTGTCTCTGAGTGGTTTCCACACAATGAACTGGGAACAGCGGAAGGCATTTATGGAGGCTGGGGGAACTTTGGTTCTGCAGCAGCAGCCTTCACTCTGCCGACACTGGCCGTCGCCTTTGGTGGTGAGGACGGTTGGCGCTATGCGATGGCGATCACCGGGGTGTTGAGCCTGCTGTTCTCAATGGTTTTCTATGCGAATGTCACTGATACACCTAAAGGGGCTACCTATTTCAAGCCTAAAAATACCGCAATGGAAGTCACATCTACCGGTGATTTCTTCCTGTTGTTAATTATGAAAGTGCCCATGTATGCGGCGTTGGCCTTGTTGGCATGGAAGCTGTCGCCAAATGGCGTGAATATGATATCCAGTCAAACATGTGGGTTGATTTATGCTGGTCTGGTTGCATTTTATTGCTTTGATATTCTTCAGGTCTGGAAGGTGAATAAACATATTTTCTCTGAGCCAGTTCCTGAGATTCATCGTTATAACTTTAAACAGGTTGCGGTGTTAAACGTCCTTTACTTTGCGACATTTGGCTCTGAATTAGCTGTGGTTTCCATGCTCCCCCTGTTCTTTTCCGAAACCTTCGAATTGACCCCAGTTGTTGCGGGAATGGTCGCATCGGCTTATGCCTTTATGAACTTAATGTCGCGCCCCGGAGGAGGATGGTTATCAGATAAATTTGGACGAAAGTCGACCTTACTCATCCTTACCGCTGGCCTTGCATTTGGCTATTTCCTGATGAGCCGTGTAGACAGTCAGTGGCCTGTATGGTTAGCGGTTATCGCTGCGATGGGATGTTCTTTCTTTGTCCAGTCTGGAGAAGGCGCAGTGTTTGCGGCTGTCCCATTGATAAAACGCAGAATGACAGGCCAGATTGCGGGCATGACCGGAGCTTACGGCAATGTTGGCGCAGTCTGTTATCTGACTGTGCTTTCTTTGGTCGATTACAGCACCTTCTTTATGATTATTGCCGCAACAGCAGTGCTTGGTTTCGTGATCCTTTTCTTCATGGAAGAGCCAAGCGGAAAAATGGCAGAGGTTAATGATGACGGCAGTGTTACGCTGATTGATGTTGCGTAAATCCGCGAGTTTAAATGGAAGGATCAAATTTGAAAAAAGGAAAGGGTAAGGCTGACAGAGCCTTATCCGACTTTTCTGTTAGCTATGGTGGTAACTCTGACAGGGGTGAGAAAAAGCATAATCAGGATGCTTTTGCTGCCTTGCTGCCGTCAAATCAGGCTGAATGTCGACACAAAGGTATGGTGGCTTGCATCGCTGACGGGGTAAGTTGCAGTGAAAATAGTCAGGTTGCCAGTCAGATAAGTGTCACACATTTTATTGAGGATTATCTTGCCACACCAAAAACTCTCACCGTCAGGGAGTCTGCGGGGATTGTGTTAAATCGTCTAAACCAATGGCTATTTCATCACGGTCAACAGGATAATCTGAAGCACAACACAATGGTGGCCTCGTTCTCTGCGCTAATTGTTAAATCAAATACAGCTTATATTTTCCATGCCGGGGATTGTCGTATTTATCTCTTTCGTAACAATGAACTGAGCGTGCTAACCCGTGACCACCGCCAATATACCCTGAACGAACAACATTATCTTATTCGCGGGCTGGGAATGGACGCCCATCTGGAAGTTGATTACCAGTCAATTGACATCCAACCGGGTGATATGTTGTTGCTCACGACAGATGGTATTCATGAAACGCTCAGCCAGACGGCTCTGAAAGATATATTGCTAGGGCAATATGACATTCGAAAAGAAAGTATGTTGGCCGCCAATAAAGGACATGATGCCGGGCTGGAATGTCTGGCAAAGCAGATTACAGATGCAGCTAAGCAAACAGGTGGAGATGATAACGGTACGTGCTTACTGGTTAGCATTCATTCACTTCCACCTCTTTTGTTAGGAGAAAGCATTGAATTCTTGTCAACACGAAGCATTCCGCCAGTGCTTGAAGTCGGACAAAAAATTGATGGCTATCTGATAAAGCGTGTTATTTATTCAGGCAGCCGCAGCCACCTGTATTTGGTGAAAGACCTTGAAGATAATAAAGAGTACGTTCTAAAAACGCCGTCAGAGAATTTTGAAGACGACCCCTCGTATTTACAGGCATTTATTCGTGAAGGGTGGATTGGTGAGCACATGAGCCACGCGGGAATAATGCGCGTTTTCGAGAGTCGGGAAAGCACGCCATTTCTCTATCATGTCTGTGAGCATATAAAGGGCGTGACATTACGACAGTGGCTGTACGACAACCCCAAACCTGATATCGCTGATGTAAGAATGATTGCTGCCGAAGTTATCGTTGCTATTCGGGCGCTACAAAGGGGAGGAATTTATCACGGTGATATTAAGCCGGACAATATTATGATTCGGCCCGATATGACGGTGGTACTGATAGACTTTGGCAGTGCACATGTTAAGGGCTATCAGGAGCTGAATGATCCAGTCACCCACTTGTTACCAGCAGGCGATTTAAATTACCTGGCTCCAGAATGCTTAATATCACCTGAACCGAACATGTCATCAGAACTATTCTCGTTAGGCGTAACCCTCTATGAAACGTTAACAGGAGAACTGCCCTACAAGCGGGTCAGGTCGCAGCGTATGGGAAGAACCGTGGCTAAGATGGACTATATTCCGATCAGTCGATTTAGGTCAGATGTCCCTGAATGGATTGATGTGGCGTTAAAAAAAGCCTGTCATCCGTTACCTGAAGGTCGATTTAACGCGTTGTCAGAATTTATCACGGCACTCCATAAGCCTGTGACCACTGATGTTACCAGTATGCCCCTCATCGAACGTGATCCGGTTTTATTCTGGCAATGTATCAGTGGTGTTTTATTGGCACTGTTGTTAGTGCAGTGGCTTTGGTGACGGTTACCCGTTAAGTGCCAATGCCACAGCCTGCTTCGCGTGGATCTCTGTGGTGTCAAAAAGTGGGATTAAGCTGTCCTCAGCAGTAAGCAGCAGGTTAATTTCGGTACAGCCAAGAGCAATTGCCTCTGAGCCCTGCTGGTGGAGTCTGTTTATCACTGCAAGATACTTCTCTTTTGACGACCGATGGATTTTTCCGAGGCAAAGTTCCTGATAAATAATAGAGTGCACTGTTTCTCTGTCGTTATCATTGGGTGTGATCAACTCAATATCAAACCTGTCTTTCAATCGATTTTTATAAAAGGACTTTTCCATGGTGAAAGCGGTGGCGAGCAGACCCACCTTCTTTAAACCATGCTGCTGAAGTTGCTCGCCTAATGTATCCGCAATATGAATTACAGGGATATCGACGGCCGCTTGAATCTGGTCAAACACAAGATGCATGGTATTGGTGCAGATAAGAATAAAATCAGCGCCAGCAGCTTCAACCGCGCGAGCAGCATCAGCTAAGATGACAGCCGCTGAATCCCAGTCCCCTTGCCTTTGTAGGGCCTCGATTTGACAGAAATTGACACTGTATAAGATACAGTTGGCAGAGTTTAAGCCCCCCAGTCGATGCTTTACTTCCTCGTTTAGAAGCTTGTAATAGATGGCGGTCGACTCCCAGCTCATTCCACCAATCATTCCTATTTTCCTCACTATCCTCACTCCTATATCTCTTGCCAATCATTTCAATTTATCGAGAAACAGATATAAAGCGTATCTGTAAGTAGGAAAACTTAGACTCATGTCTTGCCCATTATCAGAGCAATTTCTTTTATTCTTTGGCAAAAAATAAGTCTCGCTCGATACGTTAATATCAGATATCCAAGTAGTTAATCATGAAAAATACAAATTCTTTATCTGATTAACAGAAATATAATGCGAGACTTATTTATTATTTTCTTCTAATTAATTAACGCTTCGGTTTGAATAATTTCTGTCGGTATTCCACTTTGTCTTTGTACCGAGAAATAACTGTTTCCACCGACTGTTCCCACTTTAAACGAGACATCATCGTAGCGTGGAACACCATCAAGTCCTGCCCATGTTCCCTCGTCACCACGTGGCTTAAACGCAGCAAAAGAGTCTTGAATATAGAGGTTGATATCCTGATTATCATCAATCAACTCATCGAATATATTTTCATGGGGCATTGAGACGCTCACATCGATAATATCGGCGGGAACCAAGTTGCCTAAGAAGTAATTAGTTTCCTCAACGCTGGTTTGACTGCCCACTGTGTTTGTCACATTCCTTGAATTCTGCTGACCATTGGACGACACATGATCGAAAGAAGAGCCCGTCGATTGAGTGTTGACATGGTTAACCGTTAAGCCGACTTTTGCTCCTCCTGATTTCACAGGAGTTCCACCCCCAGCCTCACCACTCAGTGAAAAACCAACTGCAGTTTCACTCGTCTCGGTCTCAAACTGTGAATTACTATTACCACTTGACGCGCTAGATACTGTTCCCTCGGTGATTGTTGCATCGTTTGACGTTTGATTGTGGATTGTCTGTGACTGTTCCCGTAGCAACACTCGCTTCGAGGGTAAGCTATCGTTTGTTACAACCTGACCATCGCCTGTTACTTTGCTGTACGCATAAATATGTGCTTCCTGGCCGGATTCAGTCCAGTTTGAGGGTATTTTAATTTCAGTATGAATATAACTTCCTGCAGCTGGCTGACTTAAGTTTCTCTCACCATTTTTAGAGGAGGGAACAAGTCTCGCCTTTTCGTTGTAATCACTATTTTTTGAATCCTTATAAATAGTGTTCCAGTTGTCAACATAGTCATGTTTACTTGTCGCATTAAATTCCGTTTTTAAGGTCCAATTTGGGTCAAATCTACTTCTTATGTCTTTGAGTGCTGAAAGTTGATCTTGATTATTTTTGATTGAGTCGGGCAGACTATTTTCATCAATCTTACCCTGAATGAAATGATCTGCTTTCACGTTGAGTGAATTGCTCGGCGCTTTACCCAGTGCATTCGGACTGAGAAAAAAAACAGGTGAATTTATATTTGTTCTTCTTTCTCCGTTCGGGATACTGGCATCAGCGACATTGGCAGGGTTTTGAGATGGATTAACACCATTTAGACCTTTTAACTGAGCCTGTGTTTTGAACCTCTGATCATGTGTGGTTAGATCTATTATCTCATCAATCCCGAGTCTACTTTTCAGCTTCTCCTCTCTTGTGTCTCGCTGTTTAGCGTGGTCGAGTGAATGACTACGATCTGGTTGAGGTTGAGGATTTTTTGATTTGCCAGCACCGGGTGAGTGGGCACGGTTATGATTTGGAGTGGCAACGTTGTTTGACTCTGTAGGTGCACGGTTAGGTGGTGGAGACGTATTATTATTCACTGACTTTGCGTCTGTTTTATCACCAGTCGTTCTTGCAAATGCTTTACTCTCTGTCCCTTTACTCTCCGCCCCTTCTGTCTCTGTATTATCCTTCTGTTGAGTTTGTGTACTGCTCTCTATGCGTTGATGATTTACGACACTTTGTTGATTCTGATGTCTCCCCGGTCTGACAGTTTGGGATTTATTCGACTGATTCACTGGTATTGTCAACGAAGAGGTGTGGGTTTTGGGTTGATTTGCATTGACACTACTACCATCGATTTTAACTGTACTGATGTATCTTGTGTCTCTTCCCGGCTTTACAGTTATATTAGTCATTTTTATCTCCGTAATTAAATTTTAATAAAAATATAAATCCATTTTAAAAGTGTTTTTTGTTTTTTAGTTTTTAAAAGCGAATTTAAGCTACCAGTATTCAATAATTTTTTATTGGTTTTTTGATTTTTATAAATGAAAAATGAAGCCTGAATAGCTGATATTGGCAATACATAAATAGTTATTTATTATATGAGATATTATTATCATAAACGATAAAGATATATTTTATAATTAAAATTAGTTAGTTAATTGTATGAGAGTATTGAAGTAAATAATATTAGAGTGGAAATTACCTAATTCATATTCTTTTTAATTTTAGATATTTTACCTATTAATTTAGTTTGTTGATTAGGCGATGTTACCTAAGTACTAGAGAGTTAAACTATCAAATGATAAAAACTATCCGTGATTGTTTCAATTTTTCTCAAAAAGGAGTGTTAAATTATCATTTAAAAGACAAAAGTTAAAAATAACAATAATGGAAGGAAAGCTATATGGAAAATATGCTTTCGCCTAATTATATTTCATTTTCTTAATAAAACTAAAATATGTAATTATGAAGTTGAGACATAAGGTTATCCTTTTAACACTTACCCCCATACTCTTGGTGAGTAGTATTTTTATGTGGGTAATCAATAATCAACTATCTTTACTCGCAGTGAGTGAAACTGAGGCTCTAAGCAATGAGTTATTTGATAATCGAAAAAATATACTCAAACATTATGTCGAACTCACGACGAGGGTTATTTCATACCTAGAAACTACACCCTCATCCGAAGATAACCACACAAAAGAAGAGATACTCAATATCATAAGATCGCTGCGATTTGCCGATGATGGGTACTTTTATGTTTATGACGGTGAGGGTAACAATCTAGCCCATCCGGTTATACCGGCCTTGGAGGGTAAAAACCTTATTGAGCTGAGGGATTCAGAGGGCAACCTCGTGATAAGAAACTTATTGGCTGCCGCTCAATTTGGCGATGGGTACTATAAATATACATGGCAAAAACCATCGACCAGTGAAGTGGTACCCAAGCTTGGCTACGCCGTTTGGCTTCCCGACAAGAAATGGATGCTGGGAACCGGCCTGTACATAGAAGATATTGACCAGCAAGTCGCTAAGGTTGAATCAGTAATAGATTCCAGTATTCAACGAATATTTTCGATGTTTGTCTTTGTTCTCGTGACTGTGATTATTGTCATCATCCTCATTGCACTTGCTGTAAACCTTCACGAACATTATGAGTCTGATTGTCGCTTGAGAGAGCTGACCTATAAAAACGTAATACTTCAGGAAGAGAGCAGTAAACGACTCTCCAGAGAATTACACGATGGAGTCAATCAGTTGCTCGTATCTGCAAAGTGTCATCTGGAAATTATTAAAACGTCGCTGGATAAAAACCAGCCGCTACCCATATTGAATCACATTGTTAAGAGCGAACATTCACTGACTAAAGCGATTAATGAAGTCAGAACAATCTCAAGGAGGTTAAGACCAAGTGCACTTGATGATATCGGTTTAAATGCTGCGATTGAAAGTTTGCTTGATGACTTTTTTGCAGATGGTGCAATGAGGGTATTACTGTTTCTCGATCAAAAATTACCCTGCCTGCCATGTGACTTTGGTACAAGCCTCTACAGAACGGTTCAGGAATCTCTGGTCAATGTGAAGAAGCATGCTAACAGCCATAAGGTGGAGGTAACACTGAAATATATTCAGCCCTGCGTGCACCTTTCAATTAGAGATGAGGGTACTGGGTTTTCTGTTGAACAAGCGCTGGCAGGGGAGGGTATTGGCCTGAGGAATATGAGGGAGAGGATTGAATATATAGGTGGTGAATTTCATATATGGTCGCAGCCAAATAGAGGCACTGAAATTACAGCCGTCGTGAAAATACCAGAGACTGCATTAAAAATGGGGAATGATTGATGACTAAAATTCGCATAATGCTAGTGGACGATCATCAAATGGTTTTGGACGGTTTCTCGGCTCGTTTTCATCTTGAGGAGAGTATTGACGTAGTTGCGAAAGCCAATAATGGATTGGACGCATACCGTATTGCCGCCGAAAAACGACCTGATGTCGTGCTTATGGACATTAGTATGCCAGCCCTGAATGGCGTTGAAGCTACCGCAATGCTGAATAGAAACTACCCTGATATTCGCATTCTCATGCTGAGCATGCACGACAATAGAGAGTACATAAAGAGTGCGATAAACGCTGGTGCATCAGGGTATGTGCTCAAAGAAGTGCCGTTGGATGAAATGGTAGAAGCCATACACTCTGTTCATAGAGGAGCAAGCTACTTCTGCAGAACATCCAGCAATACATTGTTTTCAAATCCGAATGCTTTTGATTTTTGTGAACCCAAGGTAGAAATTAGTCAGAGAGAAAAGGCTGTATTGGCCCTTGTGGCAAAAGGCTTGAGTAGCAAAGAAATGGCCAAGGAACTTCAAATAAGTGCAAGGACCATTGATGCGCACCGAAGAAATATCAAACAAAAACTCCAGTTAAAGACGACCGCTGAAATGATCACTTACGCTTTAAACAACAAGATATCGTAGAGGACGACATATCGCAGAGTTATTGTATGAGCCTCATAAATAACGAATTTTGATCGTTCAAATTGGGAGTCATTACATCATATGCATCGATATAACACTCTGCTATTGCCGTTATAAAACCATCTAAAATCGTTAATTTAAATGGTCTTTTCTATGCTGTCACAGCTCCTTTCGGTATCGTGCAGCTGTCGCTTTTAGCACCTTACGGTAACCTTCTTCGCCGTCGGGCAGATAGCCTGAACGTAAATAAAATTGGTGGGCACCGATGTTGTCTTTTAATGCCCATAGAGTCACTGAGCCGTAACCCTGATCTCTCAGCTGCTGCTCTGTATGTTGAATGAGTGCTGAACCCGCTCCTTTTCTTTCATGATCGGGACTAAGATATATTGCTGTGATTTCGCCGACGTTGTCATCTGAATTAGCAGGGTCTCTACTCTGACAGCAATGAACAAAGCCTATAACCTTATCGTCTAATGTTGCGACAAACACATGGTTGGGTTGTTGGAGTAACTGTTGCCAAAACGCTGTCGTTTTATTTATCTCAACGCTCGCTAGAAAGTTATCACAAACAAGGCCACGATAAGTTTTATGCCATGATGAAACCTTAATATCTGCAATTTCTGCGGCATCGCTGGGTATCGCCTCCCGAATTGAAATCACTGTGTGCTCCATCCTTACACAAAAACTCAGTATATTTTTCAATTCTAAGAGGGTGAAACGTATTGAGTGTAACTACCTTCAAAAGTGCGAGATATTTCATAAGGTTGACGTTTAATACTATTTTTCGACAGGGTGTCAGCAACATATACGGATACTGGATTGGACGTGTAGAAAGTAAAAAGCAGGCTACGGGGAACCTGCTTTTGATATGTGTTCTTGCTCTTATCTAATTCGCAACGATGATTTGTTGACCAGCTTGCTGCTTGAGCTTCCAGAACATGTAAATAGTTAATGCCGCCGCAGTAACAGGAAGCGAGATCCATACCCCTGTTGCGCCAAAGAGCAGACAGAACAGTGCCAACACAGCCGCGATAAGTATTAGTTTACCACCCGTTAGCCAGTTAGCAACACTTGCCTGATTGACTGACTGAAAATAAATAGCACCAACCAGCAGCATACCCTCCAGTGGTAGCCCCCAGAAATACAGTTGCATACCTTCGACAGCGGTTTCTTCGAGAACGGGGTTGTGACTGGAAAAAGCTGCAACCAACAGCTCGGGTGATACATAGACGAGTAACATGCCAAGAGCGGCTATCACTATGGTTGAGGCCAATGCAATATTCCGACTTTCCTTCACTCTATCTATTCTTTCCGCACCGAAATTAAAGCTGGTGATGGGCTGCATACCCAGCGCGATCCCCTCGAAAACCAAATAGAAAAAAGCCTCGACGTAGCTGACGATAGCATACGCAGCAACATGTACTGTGCTGCCCAAAAACAGAAAGGCCATATTGTGGAAGGTGAGGACCACTGATAGATAGAGATACATTAAAAAACCGGGTGTGCCAATCTGAAAGATATCTCTTAATACCGCCGCTGATGGCAGCATACTGTTTAATGTGATCTTAAGTCTGGTCCCATTTCGGAAGAAGTGCTGGAGACATAATGCCGCGGTAACAGCTTGAGAAAGCATGGTCGCGATAGCTGCGCCCGTGAGCTCCCACGGAATAACGACAATCAATAGCCAGTCAAGCACGATATTCAACAGTCCGCCCAGGATCATGATCCCAGTGACAAGCTTGGGCTGTCCGTCGTTCCTCAGTAGGGTAGAAAACGCCATAGTCAGAATGGCAAAACCACCCAGAGCAAAGTACCAACGAAGATAGGTACTGGCCATTGATAGTATGGGTTCTTTTGCACCAAGTGAATGAAGAAGATCATCCGCAAAAAATAGCCCAAGCACAGAGGTCAAAAACGTCATTAGCAGACACAACAAGAATGCATTACCGACAATTTTTTGTGCTGCACCCGGAAGCTTCTGGCCAAGTTTTATTGACACCAAAGATGAGGCGCCCATTCCGACTAAATTACCCAAGGCATAGAGAACAGAACCAATAGGGTAGGCGACCATGATCGCAGCCAGGCCATCTTCGCCAATGAAATGACCAATAAAAATACCGTCAACAACCACATAGATACCTGTAACAAGCATGGCGGCGATGGTAGGTAATGAATAACGCAGAAATAATTTAAAAACCGGTTGCTCAACTAATTGTTGATCACTGGTTTCAAAAGCCGATGTCATAAATCCAAATCCAAAAATGCGAATACAACGGGAGTGAGCCCAATTCGTTTTTGCTGCTGACTTACATGAAGCTTGGAAGCGTTTCTTTGAGGGTAGCAGTAAACTGCCTTCATTCTGCTCAGCATCAAGGATAAAAGCAATCAGAACATCCAGCGAGATGACGGCGTTGCCGCAAAATAGAAAAAGCATTGGAAATGATTGGGCGGGTATTTGTTGTACACAGATAAAAGTAACAAACTATTGTTGTCATCAACCTCTTTATCGACAGAAAAAGAACAATATAGCGAATAACATTTATGCTGTGTTAACCGATGGATGTCCCTCTCTTTTCAAGCAGAGAAGGACTTTAAATAAGGGAAAAAAGCCTGATATTATCAGACTGTTTTATATTGTTAATTAAGGGGCTTGACGAAATTCACGGTCCTCTCTACTTCATCAAAACCCAGCTTTTTATGAAGATGAATTGCATGTTGGTTGTCGATTTGACTGTCGCTGGCAATAAAAGCAAATCCGCGTTCTTTTGCCCATTGTTCCGCCTCTTTGACTAAGCTTGCACCGTAGCCTTGAGAGCGATGATTTTCGCAGACGAACCAGCCTTCAATGTAGGGAACATACTTCGTTGTTACCCCTTCTGCATGACTTCTCACATTCAGTTCAATAAAACCGACCAGTTTGTCACTGGTGTTTCTCACACCGAATGCCGTGACTATGTCATTACTGTCGCCGCAAAGATATTCCTCAATATCGTCCTGATGCTGTTCAACGGATTCTTGCCAGAGTTGATGTCTGAGTAAGGCCCACTCGTTTTTGTCATCGAGCATCATTGGATAGGCTTGCATATTTCTATTCCCCCAATGTCTTTGCTTATCGAATAAGCACATTGTTTTGTAAGCTGTCTATCGCCTGATAATTTTGATAATCTGCACACAAAAAAATCAGAGGCAGATCAATGAAATCACCATGTATAGGTTCCTGCAAAAGCCAAGGCGGTATATGCAGCGGATGTCACCGAACGATGGATGAAATAGTGAATTGGGTTCGGTTTAGTGAGATAGAAAGACAAGAAGTTATGGATGCATTGTCAGGTCAGCTAACAACAGGCCACTGTATAGATTGTGGTCAACCTCTTCATTGTGATATCTCGGCCGGAAAAAATACCTGTTGGTGTTTTTCACTGGATCAGCGCGATACCTCCGACACTGCTGATAGCGATGCTTGTTTATGCCGCAAATGTTTATCAAAAAAGCCTGTATTGGTGTAGGGTAAAAGTGACTTAACTACTTGTGTTAGCAGTGAAAAAAGTAGTTATTTTGTTTGTGTAGACTCGCAAAGCGATACGTTAACCATCATAAACTTCACAAAAAGACACCGTTAATTCCAACTCATCGACAGGACGCCTTAAAAATAGCCAGTCTCATATTTTTCACCTAACACAGGGAAAACCCATGAAAAAACTGGCATTAAGCGCTGCGGCTATCGCCGCACTCTCCGGTCAGGCGGTTGCTGATCAACCCTCTGTTGTTGGCGGTTACTTTGCCGACTGGCAGTATCAGAACCAGCAAAATCCTTACACTGTTAAAGATATTCCCGCAGACAAACTTACCCATGTTATTTACGCATTTTTAAGTATGTGCGGACCTCATACTGGTGCTTCTGAAGCTGTCCGCAAGCAGGTAACAGCAGCTTGTAAAGACAAAGAACCTTTCAGTGCGATCGTCGTTGACCAGCAGGCTGCGCTGCATCATGACTTTGGCGAGGTATCGGTTAATGTGCCATATAACGGACACTTTGCTCAGCTTGCAGAGCTGAAAAAGACCCATCCCGATTTGAAAATCTTACCTTCCTTTGGCGGTTGGACCATGTCCGAGCCCTTCCATGCAATGGCGAAGGATGACGCAAGCATCAAACAGTTTGCCAAAAGTGCGGTTGAACTTATTGCTCAGTACGACTTTTTTGATGGTATCGACCTCGACTGGGAATACCCCGGCGGCGGTGGTTTAACAACGTCACCTTGGAATCCTGATACCAAGCTGACCGATGAAGAAATGGCTCTCGAAAAGCAGGCTTTTACCACATTGGTAACAGAAATTCGCCGTGAACTCGACAAATTACAATTGGAAACCAAACGTAACTACGAACTGTCGACGGCAGTTGGTGTAGGACCTAAAGCTACTCAAATCGACTGGGCAACAGCGGCACCAAAGCTGACCAACATGTTCGCCATGACTTATGATTTTCTTGGTGGCTGGGGAACGCAGACCGGGCATTTGACAAATCTCCATGCGACAGAACGAAGCTGGTGGGGTATGGGAGCGGATGTATTCGTTAATCAAATGATTGAAGCTGGTGTACCAAAAGAGAAATTAGTGCTTGGTGCGGCTTTCTATGGCCGCGGATGGGAAGGCACTACATTCGACGGTGGACTCCCCACTTCTGATCTGTCATCCGAAAAAGGTGCGAGCTTTGGGTCCGGTGAGGCCGGCTACTTTATGTATTGGGATCTGATGAAAAATTATCAGTCTGAACAAGGTTACACGTACAATTATGATGAAGATTCACAGGCACCGTATCTTTGGAATCCGGAGAAAAAAGTCTTTATTTCCTTCGATGACCAACGTTCAGTGAGAGCAAAGGCAGAGTGGGCGAAGGAGCAGGGGCTGGCTGGCATCTTTACATGGGAGCTTTCCGGTGACCCGGATAATGAGCTTACCGCTGTAATGAGCGAAGTCATGAATAGTAAGGTGGCGAAAAAGTAAGCTAGAAAAGAGATGTCGCATCAAATTGGCTACTGAGCAAAAACTGGCCGACAGCCTATTGTTAATCCTGTCAGCCAGTTTTTTAGCGAGCGTTGCGGTTACTCGCCTATATATTTCAGCACTTCAGGCTCAGAGTAGTTAGGTACGTCATCGTAGCTAAATACGGCGTAGTATTTGTCAATGCTGGGGTTACCGAAGTTGTCATAGGTATAACCGTCTTTTCCGCCATACAGTTTAACGCCGTCAAATGGCGATCTGGGGGCATGGAAGCGGTTACGCACGACAAAGCAGCCGACAAAGTCCTCGTCATCGGGGTTATCCCAATTCAGTCTCACCATATTATTTTCAAGCGTATACTGCAGATTGGCTGGGGGGCTGACCGCTTTGGTTCGCCGATTGACGTAATTAATGACCAATTCGGTACTGTTTTTGCTCTGCCCACTACTGTCCACCATCCACTCAACCAGAGCTTCATTAGGCTGAGACTCTACTGTTGCCCGAATAATAAAGTAAAAAGGCTTGTTCTGTTGATGGAGCCTACCAATTTCTCTGAGGCTAAAACTGTCAAAGATAAAGTAGTGACTACTTTGCTCTCGCAATTGATTATTACTGACTTCATAGCCGATGTACTCAATCTTACTTCGCTGCTGGACACTCTGATAATCCAAATCCTGAAGTTCGACAAGCTCCAAGGTAAAGCGCACATCTGTTCCGAGGGAAAGAGCATTCTTATTGACCAGCTTGACATAAGCACTGGTGAAAACGCATTTCTCAGGATTGGGTAGGCCAGCTAAGGGATAAACCATCTGACCATAAACGATTCTTCCCTCATTATCGAAGCCGGAGCGGAGCCGTTCAGGTGTGACTGTGTCGTGGCTGATCGTATTCACTGACGTTGGCGATAGACTCATCGTCTGCTCGGGCAGTTGGTAAATAATATCGAGATGCGGTCTGTAGTGCAGGCCGCCACCAAATGGACCATATCCAATATCAAATTGCATGACCTGAGAATTATTACCAAGCGGTAATGTCTGAGGCCCTTGCAGTCGCAAAATGACCACGCCAGTTTCTACCAGTGTTTGAAGTATTTCGCGTTCGACACCATTGAAATGCCATTGCATCCATATGCCCTGTGTCACTCTATCGGAGGCGATGGTTACCCCCAACGTATGAAGGGCAGGTGACTCGGCGATGGCATTGAAATCTTTGATATCAGATATTTTATTTGGGTCCAGAAGGGAGACAGACCATTCACCATAATTTTCGATTTTGGCGTTAACCCGGTTCATTGGATAAAGAGATAGAATGGCCTGTGAAACGGTAGAGTCGACCTGAATATTGCTGATATCAAATGCTATTACGCCAAGACTGGTGCCGCGTTTACTATCGACACCAACAAACATAGAGTTGTAACCGAAATGCTCGCGGTTCTTTGCCGATGTCTTTTTACCTAGATAACCGATTTGATCCTTTGCGGGGAATACAGTGACAGCGCATTCGTGGCCTGCCAGTTTTGTCTTTAGCCGAAGCTCTGGGCTGAATGGTGATTTAATGCCGCTTATCTTGTCTACTGCACGTATGTTGTAGAAGTAAACATGCCCACTTTTTAGCTGGGTGTCGGTAAACGTCAGTGATTTGGTAATAGCGACCAGATTATCCTCACCACAACGGCTTTTGTTGTTTTCTGATCGATAAATTTCAAAGTAGATGTCATCGCTTGTAGGATAATCCCATTCAAGTGTCACATTATCATACTCAATATCTTTGAGTGTAAAATTCGGTACTCTTTCGGGCGCGGCTGGCGAATAGTTGATACATTCACTGAGTGCGCAAATAAGAGCAGGGATATTTTCATTCACGCACTCGGTCATATTTTTCATGTAGTCAGGAATGTTACGAGTGCCCACTTCAACAACGGTAGCCAGAATTCCCCGACGATAATAGTATTCTCGTCCACTTCCGTGTATTAAGTTTGCTGGCGGCTTTCCCCGGTGAATTCCATACTGTCTGCCGGTCACTTTGCCAATTTCGTGGTTCATATTGGCACACAGCACATTGAGATCTGTGCCTTCAATTTCGACTTCATGATTAAATTTGTGAGCAGGAAAAAACACATTACCCTGACTGTGATAGTCCAAAGCAATACGGATGTTATTGTGCTCTTCAACAAAATCTTTTATGGCACAGGTTTCAGGCTCTGAAAATGCGTGCGGGCCGCCATAAGTATTGGAGGCAGTGTTTTGATTGCGCATAAATCGGGCGTCAAAATTCCGGTTTAAATCGACACCGAAAGTCCCATCACCATTGTTACGGCGTTTTTGCGCCAAAACGAGAAATGATTGCGAGAAAACTCAAAGCCATCAGGGTTCAAGCAGGGGACCATATACAAGGTATTTTTATTTAGTGCACGTAAAAGTTTAGGGTTAAAGCGGTAGTTATCGACGACATATTGAATAAATTTGATGGCCAATTCATTGCCGATCCACTCTCTGGCATGGGTAGAGCCCGTATAGAGCAACGCTGGCTTATCGTCAGCGTACGTTACGTCGTTTGAAATTGTCATCAGCATTATGGGCCGACCCTCCCATGTTTCGCCGATGCTCTGTAAACGAAAAAGATGCGGGTGAGCCCGCATCGTAGATTTAAGAAACGCTATGGTTTCTTGGTATGAAGCATATTGAATTTTCATTGGGCCCCTCTATCCCTGTGCGCTCCGAAATCAGAAGCCCACTTCACTCAGTCCTGATCGTATTGTTGCTTCCATTGATCCAGTAAAAGGTTGAGCTTCTTTGCTTTAAGATTTTTTATGATGCAAAGTTGCTCGGGGTCAGTATTGATGGCGTTAACAAACCCTTCTGCACCAAATTGGAGCAGAATGTCATCAACCATCTTGTCACCTATCCCTCTAATATTATTGAGGAAGGTTCGAAGTTCTGCCTCGTTAAATTTAGCCGGTTCGTAGGAACCGAGATCTGGATCTTGCTGCTCATCAGCTCCCGGCAAAGGAGTGAGCGTTGCAGCTTGAGTTGCAGCAGCTTCAAGTCTGAAATTGTCTTGTCGGTTCCACACTTCACTCGGCCATTCCTCGCCTGAGCGGTATTCAGTGTCCTGTATAGGGAAACCAAATTCATCGAAGCGGGAGAAACATTCGTTACTGTCTTGGCTGGGCGTGTACTTAGAAAAAGAGATGTGACGCATGGTGCGGAGCAGGCTGGAGTCTATTTTACCCAGTTCCTCCCAGTTGTAGAGGGGGATATTTGGTTTTTTAAGCTGACCATCAGATAGCAGCCACATCAGATATTGGCCGATCCAGTCACGAATATATGGGAATGCTGCAAATGCCGTTGCACATTCAAGGATGCGTAGCTTGCCATCTTTACCCAGTGCAATATCGCAGGCCCAGTATTCCGCATTTGCTGCTTTTGACGCGCGCTTAGCCAAATCCAGGACATTTTTAGGCACATCCTGATAGTCCATGCTGCCACCTTGGCTTGTATTGGTCAGCCATTCGCCTTCAGGGGGACGACGCCAGAAAGCACAAACTGGTTTGTGTCCAATGAGCATCACCCTGATGTCAGCTTCCATCGGACAAAATCCTGCACATAAACAGGGTAATATCTCTTCTCCCACAGTAAAGATTTTGCTTCACGATAGTTGTTCACTTTATGAACAAAGTATCCACCATAGTTTGAAGGCCCATAAGAACGCTTAATGATCTTGGGGTATTTTGCATTTACCAAATAATTATCAGCTTGGTCCGGAATATAGAATATTTCAGTATGGGGCGTTGGTAGCTTATACTTTTTACAAAAGTGAGTGACATTTTCTTTTGATTTATTTGAGAACTGGCTATCCAACGAGGGCACAAATTTTACGTCCGGTAGCTCTCTCGATATTTCCCTGAATGTCTCGTAAGCGGTAGCTGGAATGTTACCAATTAACACTTCTATTTTTTTTCGCTTTATTTCATTGATAAACCTTTGCTTATCATTTCCCCAGCGATAAGTGACATGCTCAATTTTATCAGGCCAGTTTTTAAAGTTAGATTTATCAAAAAACCTTAAAACATAGTCGAGATAAAGGAGTCCAATTTTGGGCAGTGCTTTGTTGGTCTTCATTTTTATGCAACCTTGAAAGAATGAGGGGTACTTTTTTTCAATGCTGAGCGTTCCAGTAAATTAACCAGCGCATCAATTTTTCTCTGATTAAAGTTCAAACCGAGCTTTTCCTGATCAGGAGTAGCAAATGCAGGAATGGTGTTAACCTCCAGAACAACATATTCTTCATGTTCTCTGTCATAGATAATATCTACACCTGAGATCTCTAGGCCCAACGTCTTTGTGGCCTTGAGTGCAAGGTCTATTACTTCTTGTTCTGGCTCTCTAACAAATACCGAGCCACCACTCGTCACATTCGTTTTCCAGTCATCTTTTGGTGCCTTTCGGCCGTAGCAACCGACAAACTGGCCGTCGACAATATCAACCCGATAATCCGTATTGTCGTAGTCAATGAATCTCTCAAGATAGAAATAACGCAAATCTGTCCGGCTAATAAAAGGCAGTAGCATGTCCAATGCTCGCTCACCTTCAATTTTAGTAATACCAACGCCTCCCCACCCATCAGTAGGTTTGTATACCAGCTTTCCACCCCATTCTCGGATAGCCTGCTTTAATCCATCCGTGTCGTTTTTGTGGCAGAGTCGGTAATCTGGTGTGGCAATTCCATGCACGTTTAAAAGGTGAGCGGTATGAAATTTGTCTTCAGCAATCGAGAAAGCTTCAAAATTATTAACGGTAGGTATGACGCGACTGAGCATTTGGTAGAGATAGAGTTGGAATTGACTCTGTTGGCCAGCGTTGTAACTAACAAAAACATCTAAGTCTTCCATTATTGTGTTATTACATACTATTTTTCCATCTTTGGCTCTGGCATCTCGGAGGTTCAGTCCAGTAATACAATCAATATTTTTTTCTTTAAGCTTTGTAATAATTTTGTCTTGTATTTCTTTCCCCCTCCATTTTCGTACATCCACAACCCTACCGTTGCTAAAGTCATTATTTTCTCCTAGATAATTGTGAGCAAGCTAAAAAATCGACAACATTTTACCGGATATTCGATGACAGTTGTTTGACTGAAAAATACCGCATTTTAATGTAAGAAAATATTCACTTTGTCTACAATCCTCGTGTGACATACTTTTTGCAACTCTCTCATTAAAATGGGAAAAAATATGTTTGACTTCGGATGTGAGTGTGACTTTGATGAACTCAGAGAGTTTATTCTCTGTAATTCTTACAGCAAAAATAAAAAAGGAATCGATCAGCATGGGGAACAAATGATTTCCCAGCTTCTCCCCCTTAATTATCAGGTCGAGAGGTTTAGCCGTGAGGATATTGGAAACCATCTCTTATTTACTTCGAATAAACGTGATGGATTAAAGATTCTTCTATTAGGCCACCTCGATACTGTTTATCCGCCTGGCACGTTTACTTCCTTTACTCAGGACGAAGAATGGGTGTATGGCCCGGGTGTCTGCGATATGAAAGGAGGAAATTTTGTTGCTCTTAATGCTCTTCGAAACCTTTATCATGAGCTGCCGTCAGGGGTATATAACATTGATTTTCTCTTGGTCAGTGATGAGGAAACAGGTAGCGATGACAGTCGTGAACTGACGGCTAGAATCGCCACTCAGTATGATTATTGTCTGGTTTTCGAAGCCGCTGGGAAGAATCACGAAGTTGTTACAGGAAGAAAGGGGATCGCGACTTATCAAGTCGAGATAACGGGTAAAGCAGCACATGCAGGTAACCACTACATAGACGGGATTGATGCTAATTTGGCGTTGTCACAACTTCTCATTAAGCTCAAAGCACTGACTCGACTAGACAAAGGGACGACAGTAAACCCCGGAAAAATTCAGGGTGGTCTCGGTGCAAACACCATATCTCCAACTGCTCAAATGTTGGTGGAGGCCAGATTTAGTGATCAGGAAGAAAAACATCGTGTTATGTCCTCTATTCACAACCTCTGTGGCCTCATTGAAAAAAGCGGCGTTAGCGTCTCCCTTTCCGGTGGTTTACAGCGTGACGTCATGGAGCCTAATGTACGGCAACAGGCGTTAATCACTGCTTTAAACCAGATTCTACCCACAGACATTGTGACTGAACAGCGAGGGGGAGTGAGTGATGCAAACATTGTTGCAGGAGCAGGAACGGTCACATTAGATGGCTGGGGGCCATTTGGTGATGGCGATCATACGGTTCATGAACGCGCGAGCAAACAGAGTTTTTTGAGACGTATTCGAGAGGTGACTGATATACTCAGGTTTCTCATTTCCGACAGTGCGCAACAATCATTGAAACCTGAATGACGGTGTTAAATCGGCGCGGAGAGCACGAGGTCATCCCGCTTACGGGATAGAGGTAGTGTTGGGAATCTCTGCCCAGAAATCGTCGATTTCGTCTTGATTGGAGGAAAAAGACCACACTTCGACGATTTTACCATCTGCCACTCTGAATATGTCAGTGCCCTCACGGGTTAATTCCTTATCTTCCACCTTTGCTTCAAAGCGAACAGGGATTGATACCAAATCATTGTTTGCCATTGGGTTCGCCATAGGCGTTATATCGAGGTTGTCTTGTGTGATTGTCAGCATACTCGCCATCATCATACCGACTTCCATGATGCCGTTGTGAGAACCGGAAAAACGATTCTCTCCTGGCTGATGCCAGATGATTTCAGGTGAAGCGATCTCAGTCAGTGACAAGATATCTCGTTTAGCGAGTAGTGAAAAAAACGTATTGATGAGAGCAATATTTTCTTCCTGCACTGCCTTTTGAACGCTCATTATATTCTCCTTTCTATGGGCAAATGAAGAGGGTGAATGTCTATATTTCTAGTGTTTGTTATTTAATGTCAGATAGTTAGTAATGACATCCACTTCTCAGTCGATCGCGAGTACAACACTCTGCCCTTCGCACAGAGTATATTTTGTTTTATTTATAAAACTGTATGGCATATAGCTACTCGTAACAGTATAAACCCTGAACCTTACTTTGCATTTGTCAGGAAAGTAGTAACAAGGTATGGCAACAAAATGCGAATGGACAATGCACTAAGATATTCGGTCTATTCGATTATCTGTCTGTTTATTAACGATGGTTGGTGAGCAGTGGCTTTGTAAACGGTAGCTATGTGAATTGAAAGTGAAGTAGGAACCGATTTATCGCATCTACTGATATTTTCTCTTTGCTGAATAAGGACTCATTCACTTTAAAGCGACTAACACTGTTGGGAGATCACGCCGGGTTGATTTTCGCAGTGAGCACATGGTCTTGCCAGTGTCCGGCAATACGAAGATATGATTTGGCGTACCCCTCTTTTTCAAATCCTATTTTTTTCAGAACAGCGGCACTGGCATGATTATCGGGCATGTAATTTGCCATGACGCGATGGAGGCCCACTTCCTCAAATATGTAGTCGATTGATGCTGTTAATATCTCTGTCATCAATCCCTGATTTACCTGCTTTTGGTCAATACAATAGCCTAGCATGCACGCATCGAAGACACCGCGAATGACACCTGTAAAATTTGCCACACCAATGATTGTTTTTCTCTCTTTATCCAGCGCTGCAAATTTATATTCTTGTCCCATTTTAAGCGCCATTTGCTGGTGAGAAAGCTGCCTTATCCAGTATTCTTCGCTGTAATATTCTTCAGTTCTTAATGGTTCCCATGGGGCAAGGTGCTCTCTGTTGCGGTCACAGAATGCGGTCATCATATGCGCATCGTCAGGAGAGAGAAACTCTAGTCGGGTTCTTTTGGTATGTATAACAGTTGATTGCATGGTTTTTTCAATAACACAGTGAGAAGGGTTTTCGGGAGGGGAGACTAACATACCGTCCGCCCGCGATAATGGTTTGTATGTTGCGTAAACAGTAAAGCGTGAAGCCAATCCAACTATTGTTCATGTGGATGCTTTACTCGTTAATACGGGTATTTAATGTTTAACGTGGTTTTGGGGTATCAATCAGATACTCGAGCAAATAGTTCCAGTTCTTCCAGTTTATGAATGGTGACCTCCCGATATTTCACGGTGATCCAATCATTTAATTCCCATGCTTTCAGTTGTCGGTTCACTCTCTGCCGTGGTTTTCCTACCATGGCTGCCAGTGTTTCCTGCGTCAATGGCAGTTGAATACAAATGCCCTGACCAGATTCTCTGCCAAATAAATTGGCCAGTTTGACCAATGCCAGTGCCAGTCTTTTTTCGACATTCATAACCAGTGAAAAACGCATAAGATAATCCAACTCTTTTGCGTAATAATTGACAAAATGAAAGAGTGCCGAGGCATCCTTTCGAAAAATTTCGAGGAAATGCATTTTTTTTATCGCTAAGACCTCGCTATCTTGCAAGGCGATCGCCTGACTTATTCTCGGGCCATTATTAAATACCTCCAGTTCGCCGATAAAGGTATTGTCTGCAGCGATACCAAGAATAAATGACTTCCCCTCTTTGTCATGAAAGGTAAAGCTTACTGCTCCTGAAACGAGATAAAAAACCAGCTCTGATGTTTCATTTTCATGGAAGAGTACTTCCCCTTCTTGATAACAACGCTTTCTACTCATACTGAGAAAGCTATCTCGACTCTCCTGAGAGGCATATTTTAAAAAGCCGTTCTGCTCAATCATCGACACTGCCTGTAAAAATTCCATTCATCATCTGATCTCTGACACAAACTCGAATAATTGTCTGCCACAGGACAGACCAGATTTTCATCTTTTCCTAATGTTGTAGTGAAAATAGCACAATAAGACTCTTCCTTGTTTGTGGAGGCGACGCTGTTGGTGCTAATGACTTATAAGCGCGACATTTGACAGGGATTGTAGTGGTGAAAACAGAGAGCTCAGCCAACGGACAACCGGACAGACTCAACAACACAGCGCAGAAAAAAAAGCGCCTTGAACGTAAAGTGGAAAGATTGGTTCGTCAGATGTCGCTAAAAGACAAGCTGCATCAAATGAGCGGTGACCTCTACACGCTGACCTCTTTTCTGCCCGATATGATCATTCGCTATAACATGCATCCCATACCAGCAGGTCATTGCCCGGAACTGGGTATTCCGGCGCTTCTTTTTGCAGACGGCCCAAGGGGAGTCGTTTGCGGCACATCTACTTGCTTTCCAGTCTCTATGGCCCGGGGAGCGAGTTGGGATATCGAATTAGAAGAAAGAATCGGTGATGTCATAGGTGTAGAAATGCGCAGCCACGGGGCGAACTATGCTGGCTCAGTATGTATTAATCTTCTCAGGCATCCTGCGTGGGGCAGAGCTCAGGAAACATACGGTGAAGATACTCATCACCTTGGTGAACTTGGGGCGGCATTAGTCAGAGGCATACAACGCCATGGCATGGCGTGTGCGAAACATTTCGCGGTAAACAGTATTGAGAACGCACGATTTAAGGTAGATGTGCATGTCAGTGAACGAACACTGAGGGAAGTGTATCTGCCTCATTTTAAGCGCTGTGTCGATGAGGGGGTTGCTTCTGTGATGAGTGCTTACAACAAACTCAATGGCGAACGCTGTAGCGAGAGTGATTTTCTTCTGAGAAAGATACTGAAGGAAGAGTGGAAGTTCGACGGTTTTGTTTTGTCCGACTTCCTGTTTGCAATTCGCAGTGCCACTAAAGCGTTGAAAGGCGGATTGGATGTTGAAATGCCGTATAGCTGGCATTACAGCTTTTTCCTCTGGCTTTCGCTTAAATTGGGTCGGGTGTCAGAACAGGATGTTAACGAAGCTGTCACCCGAATTTTGCGCAAGAAGTTTGAGTTTCAGGATGTTGGGGAAGACCATCGATATAGTTCTCGGGCTATCAATTGTTCTGAGCATATTGCACTGGCAAAAGAGGCGGCAGATAAATCTATCGTGCTACTTAAAAATGAGGAAATTCAGGCCGGGAAGGCATTGTTGCCATTAGATCTGACGCAAAAGCAAACTGTCGCGGTCATAGGAAAACTGGCTGAGGCGCAAAATACAGGTGATCACGGAAGCTCTGCGGTGGACGCGAATCATGTGGTGACTGCTTTGCAAGGCCTTAAGTCATTGACGTCAGATACAGATGTTTGCCTCTCATATGATGACGCTACCTCCATCAGCAAGGCGACTCGACTTGCCAGTGAAGCAGATACAGTGATTCTTTGCGTAGGCTATACCCATATGGATGAAGGGGAGTTTTTGATTTACAGCGGTGGCGACCGCGATAGCTTATCGCTGAATCCACTTGACGAAAGACTAATCAATTCTGTCGTGAATACTAATAGTAATACCGTTGTTGTGATGTTTGGCGGAAGTGCCATTGTCACTGAAAAATGGCGACAAAAAGTGCCTGCTATTTTGATGGCATGGTATGCCGGAGAGCAAGGAGGAAATGCGCTGGCAGATATACTCTTCGGCAAAGTGAACCCCTCAGCAAAGTTGCCCTGTTCTTTTCCCCGCGGCAACGACGATCTGCCTTATTTTACTAAAAATACCCGTTTCATCCGTTATGAGTATTTGCACGGTTATCGGCACCTTGAACACTACGGGCGGCCACCTGCATTTGCGATGGGTTTCGGCCTCAGTTACAGCCAGTTTCTTTATTCTAATCTGACCCTCTCCGCTGATAGCATCGATGCTGAACAATCACTGACCGTCAGTATCGATGTAGAGAATGTCAGTGAAACTGACGGAGCCGAGATTATTCAGCTTTATATTAGCTATCCGCAAACCGTATTTAGGGCACCGAAAGATCTAAAAGCATTTCGCCGTGTCGATATCGCTGCTCACAACACAGTTAGCGTATTCATGACGGTGACAGCAGAACAGCTTAGATATTTTGATGAGGCTTCTGGCCGTTGGCAAAGCGAGCCCGGGCAATATCAAGTGCATGTTGGCTCCTCATCTCAGGCGATTGATTTACTCACATTGCCTTTCACCGTGCAGTGATTCTTGTGTTGTCTTTTTCGGAGTAGGCAGACAATGAGCGAAAAAAACGAAACAGCAAGCACTGTGATGGGCATCGACCTAGGGACACAAAGCCTCAAGATCGTCATTTACGATCCTTGCAGAAAAATGATTATTGCCAGTTCAGATGCTCCACTGCCTATTTGTCAGGACATATCGGGAAAAAGTGAACAACAGGCGAGCTGGTGGATTGATGCGCTGAAAAGTGCGTGTGATCAGTTGCCGTTTCAGATAAAGCAAACGGTCAAATCTATTGCAGTATCAGGGCAGCAACACGGTTTTGTGCCTCTCGACTCGGATGGAAACGTGATCTATCCAGTAAAGCTTTGGAATGACACAACAACCATTCAGGAGTGCGGCCAGATTCGTGAAGCATACGGGGGCGATTCCGAACTACTTCGGAAGGTAGGGAATACGATTCTGCCCGGGTATACCATTCCAAAAGTGCTATGGCTTAAAAATAATCATCCTGATATTTATCGCAAATTGGCATGCATTTTACTCCCCCATGACTACCTGAATTATTACCTCACGGGCCGACAGGTCATGGAGTGTGGTGATGCATCGGGGACCGGAGTGTTGAATATTCGGACCCGTTTCTGGGATAAAGAGTTGCTTAATTGTATTGACCCTGATGGAGGCTTATTCGACTGTTTGCCTGAGCTAATTAACGCAGACTCAGCGGTAGGTTATGTCCAGCCCGTCATTGCTGACACTCTGGGTTTACCATCGGGTGTAAAAGTCGCTTCAGGTGGTGGGGACAATATGATGGCAGCGATTGGTACGGGAAATGTTCGTGAGGGAATCGCCACGGTCAGTCTCGGTACGTCATCCACATTATTTGCATTCAGTGAGACAGCTGTCATCGACCACAAAGACGGCGCAGTCGCCGCTTTTTGTTCATCCACAAACGGTTGGTTGCCACTGATATGCTCTCTTAACTGCGCAAATGGAAAAAAACTGATTGAGACCTTGTTTGGCATGGACGGTGATCATTTGGCATTTGAAGGGTTGCTGAGAACTTCCTCTGTTGGCAGCGAAGGTGTGTTGACCCTCCCTTTCTTCGATGGAGAGAGAAGTCCTTATCTTCCTGACGCACAGGGCTCTGTTTTTGGCCTGAATTCGCACAATTTTACCCGTTCAAACCTTATGCGCTCGATGATTGAGGGCGCAACTTACACCCTGAAAATGGGCTTTGACAGATTGACTGACCTTGGAATGTCTTTTGACGAGATAAGACTGACAGGTGGCGGTAGTCTGAGCCAAATCTGGGTTCAAATCGTCGCGGATGTGTTTAACCGACCTGTGCTGTTAATGGATAGCCATAATGGTGCGGCCTTTGGTGCGGCTATACAGGCCCTGTGGTTACTTGAAAACGAGCATCAAAACATTGTGTCCTTGTGCAATGAGCATGTAGAGCAGAGGCTAACAAGCCGAATTGAACCCAATGCACTGTCGGTAAAAAAATACCGTCTTGAATATCAACGCTTTGTCAGGGCTGTGAGCACGGTCAAAGCGTTCTACTGACGTTTCATTCAAATCACGGGAACAGCTATGACAGATATTTTCATTGGAAATCAGACTTATTTCCCTGAAATAACACGCAAGATCCCCTTCGAGGGTATTGAGTCAGATTCACCGTTGGCATTTAAATTTTATGACGAAGATAAGGTCATTGCTGGCAAAACCATGAAGGAGCATTTGCGGTTTTCTGCATGTTATTGGCATACCTTTTGTGGAAAAGGGTCTGATCCCTTCGGTCCGGGAACCCAGAACTATCCGTGGGATGCGGTCAATGATCCTATGACTGCGGCAAAGCACAAACTTGATGCCGCCTTTGAGTTTTTCTCTAAGCTTGGTGTTCCTTATTACTGTTTTCATGATCGCGATTTAGCACCTGAGGGCACATCACCCATCGACTCGGAAAACCGTTTGATGGAATTGGCTGATATGGCTCGTGAGCGTCAAAACGCGACGGGTGTAAGATTGTTGTGGGGTACAGCAAACCTCTTTTCACATCCAAGATATATGAATGGAGCAGCGACAAACCCTGATTTTAATGTATTGGCACACGCTGGGTCACAGGTGAAAAGTGCCCTTGACGCCACTATAGCGCTCGATGGCGAGAACTACGTATTTTGGGGAGGTCGAGAAGGATACACATCGCTGTTGAACACCCGCACTGATATTGAAATTGAGAACATGGCCCGCTTCCTTCAGGCGGCAAGAGATTATGGACGCGCCTGCGGCTTTACGGGGACTTTTTTGATAGAGCCTAAACCGATGGAGCCGATGAAGCATCAATATGATTTTGACGCTCAGACAGTCATTGGTTTCCTCCGACACCATGGACTTGAAAATGACTTCAAACTCAATATTGAAGCGAATCATGCAACTCTCGCTAGCCATACCTTTTCTCATGAGTTACAAATGAGCGTTGATGCAGGCCTACTGGGCAGTATTGATGCGAACAGGGGAGACCCTCAGAATGGCTGGGATACCGACCAGTTTCCAACGGATATCTATGACACGACCCAAGCAATGATGGTGTTACTGTCTGCGGGTGGCTTTCAGAGTGGTGGCCTGAATTTTGATGCGAAGTTGAGGCGAGAGTCAACGGATTTAGAGGACATGTTTGTTGCGCACATTGGGGGGATGGATGCATTTGCAAGAGGTCTTGAAGTTGCGGATTATTTACTCAACAAGACTGACCTTAAAGTGCGAAAAACGCTAAGATACAGTAGCTTTTCTCATGGAAAAGGCGCGGATTTTCAAATGGGGAAACTATCGCTACGTCAACTTTTCTCGCATGCTGAATCGATGGGTGAACTCAAACAGACATCAGGAAAACAAGAATATCTGGAAAATCTGATTAACCAAGCCCTCGTCAGAGCATAAGGAAACAGAGAATGGGGAAATACACATCTATGTGATGCCCCTTCCTGTTACCTCAGTACCATTGTGTGTTTACGTTGGATAAATCACATTAAAGCGTGCGTAAAAATCTCTCGGCGCGTGGGATAAAGTAATTATCATAGTCAAAAGACATAACAACGCTTCTGGTGCGACCTCGGATTTCCTTTCTGGGGACAAATCCAATAAATCTGGAGTCCGCACTGTTATCCCTGTTATCGCCCAACATCAGGTAATGTCCTTGCGGAACTTCTACGGCCTTAAAGTTTGAGGCTGGGCTATGCTCTCGGTTAATCCTAATTTGATAGTGGCCGTTACGGGTTGTTTCCTCGAAAAACTGGATTGGCCCCTGCGTAGATGTCTGATGATATGTCATAGGAGCGCCGTTAATATATAGTCGGTTATCGACCATAGCAATAATGTCACCGGGTATCCCAATCACTCGTTTAACCATGTTATTTCCTGTCACCTCAGACTCAAACGTAACAATATCGCCACGTTCAGGGTCCGAAAATGTATACAGTGAAAAACCTGTGAAGGGTATACGAAGATCGTAGGCCATTTTGTTAACCAGAATCCTGTCACCAATCTGTATCGTTGGCTTCATTGAGCCAGTAGGTACATGGTTCCAGTCAGCAAAGCTGGAGCGAAACACCGTCATGAGTAAAATGAAAATTAACAGAGAACGGTATTCCAGATAAATATCATGCCACTTCTTTTTCATAACACACTCTCGATTGTAACGTTAATCATGAGACTAAATATTCTGAATTAAGTTCATGATAATTAAATAATCTTTGTATGATTGAGAGAGTAATTCCAAACGCGATAAAAATAAAAAAGATAGCCGATACCAAGAGTAACGATTGTAATAAATAGCCAAACAACAACGTGGCCAATATTGCTAAAAATATCTACATCACAATACATCTGTTTTTCACTACCATCGGGGTAAACCAACGAGGAACGGTCGATAATGAATTTTGCAAAGGCGTAGGGGTAGACAAAAAAGGCAAGACCAAAGGTTAAAATGGTCAATAAAAACCAGATAAGGAGGTGAAGTGCTATCTCCGCTACCGGCACCTGTGCATTAATAAACATACAGTTCCCACAGTCAATATATTATATGTAGGTCAACATGTTAGGTGGTTTTTTGGTGAGTGAGAACGAGGTAAGGGTAATAACTATATATCTTATCCGATCTGAGACAATTCACTGCAATCACGTCATGATTTAGAAATGCTGATCCCAACAAAATCATTAAAGCGAAGATAGTTTAGCCGACTAAGGTGATACCTTGTTGATGACAAGCTTTGTGCGGAAAAGAGTCATGAGGCGAGGTGAACGCGAAATGAGGTTGTGCTGTTTGAAACCCAATTGCGCATTGAATTAGGCGTATTACCCAAAAGTACGACGTTGAACAAAGTGGTTGTGAGGTGAGCATACGTTATTTATATTGCGCATGCTCACCCATAGACAGCCTAGACAGATTCAAATGGAATGATTGCCGGCCGTCATTATCCATTCCATGAACTATTGTTACGTTTCTTCACTGATATCTTGTTGTTGACGTCGAGGATTATTCTCTGTGCACATGAGACAGCGTCTTGCTTCATCACTGAATCAGATAGGTGTCCGGGCAACTTCATGACTGCTACACCTTCGCCGATCTCCATCGAGATACCACCGTAGTAGAAGTCTCCGCGTTCAAAGCTCTCGTATAAACGGTCGCATTGTTTTGGCCAATCCATAGCTTCAGTGCCAACGCCTTCGACACTTGCTTTGTAACCAAAGCTTTTGAATGTGATATCAGCGTTGTCAAAAGCGAGATTTTTTGCATCAATCTTCACTTCAAGGGGCTTTGTGCAGCCCATCAAGGACATCAACAGTAGAACGAAAAATATCCGTAATTTCATATTCTCAATAACCCCTTGAAAGAGAGCATTTGCACCCATGTCTGTCTGGCTATTCGGGTATTTACCAACACTTTATCTTCCATGAATAGCGTGAAGTGATATTTTTATCATGAATTAGACGGTGACATTACCGCCCATTGTATGTTGTATCGACTGCATCATCGATTTTTGTCTCAGCAATATGAAAAATAGAGAAGTCGATCCAATAAAAAACAATTGATATTCGGTCTATCGCTATCGCAAGTTCTGTTTGTCGATGAAATCGTGATGCTGCGTTAGGCCTCTTGGTAAACAGAGATCCCACAGATATATGAATCAGGCGTCCAGAGTTTTAACTAGGAAATAGATCTTCATGTCCGGAATAGGGTAGTCGTCTAACGTCATTCGCTCTTCAAACCCAAGCTTTTTGTAAAAGGGCAGGGCCTGAAAACTCAGTGTATCGACCAAGACCTTTTTACACCCTTTTTCGATGATGTGGTTTTCTGTTGCAGTCATCAGTTGACTGCCGACACCAGTACCTCTGAGTTTTTCATCTACCCACAAATACTGGATACAGAACCACTGTCCGAATAATCTGCCAGAACAACCTGCTATCACGTCGTCCGCTTCACGAAGTAGGAACAATATTTGCTCCGATTGGATATCCTCAAGATGTGGGCGGTTATAACTCCTCAGCCCATCTGTCACTAACGCGACCTGTTTATCGGAAGGGCTGTAGATAACATCAATATTCACAATACGATATCCTGTTGAATACTTTAATTATCCAGAAATACTTTTCGTCTATCAAAGAGTCAATTTATCTTCCGCCCTCCTTGAGTGAGATCCAAAAATAGATAGCCAACTTTCGAGTAGTGTCTACATTTGGTTACTGGAAAAGACAAATTCAGGCGATTGATGCGGTAATAAAAAATGAACAGGTAAAGTCAGGATACTTTCCTCGCTTGAGTTGCAGGCCCGTAAATAGCAAGAACCATGGCGATCAGAAAGAGTGTTTGCATGACTCCACCATTTAAAAGTACTGAGGTATGGCCGCCTTCAATATAAGCATGAGGTATAACATCAATGAAACTGAAAATAGGTGATAACCACAGCGCACCCACTGGCATAAATGACAGTACCCACGTCATGACAGTCCACTCTGTCAGCAATAGTTCATAGCGGCGAATTGCAGCAAATACGATCATGCTACCGAACAAAAGATGCAATATACCCCAGCCAAAGTAATGGCTGCCGCCAGATGACAGGTGAACAGTAGGGTAACCAATTTCATGGCTCCACGTCAGCTCAATCATTGCTATGGCTATGCACATTGCACCGAGTAAGTAGGCCAGAGAATGGTGTTTGCGATAAGCAATGATCATATATCCACTGACTAACATCATGCCAACGGTGAGCAATGCAAATAGGGATACCAGTATAGAACCTGACCCAAAGAGAACCTCTCTTTCTCTGGTGAGAAGATCGGTATTAACAAGTTTCCCATATCCATCTGAACTGAAATTACCTTCAGAAAATGCATAAAACATGAACATAGTCAGCACGCCCAAAGCAGTGATCGTCATGATATTTCGTTTAAATACCTGAGAGTAGCCCTCAAAAACGAAAGCGGTATTTGTTGGAGACGCCTGACGGTTAGCAACCATAACAAAATAAGCAGTCAGGTATGCCTGAGTATACAAAACAGTATCAACGGCACCATTAATGACTTGATGAGTATGGCCTGTATCCATCCAGGCTAGCATCATCCAGTTGTATCTTTGCCAAGGGGCCGTCAAGAATGAGCCGAGAGTTATGGCCATCCATCCCAGATGTTGAGCGTACTGACGCTTTTTAAGGGCGTAGAAGGCCATAAAGAGCGCAAACATTTCGGTACCTGATAGAATATACAAGCCCCAGTTTCCGACCAACTGATCGTAGGTTCCATCCATGCCAGCGTAAATAAGGTAAACCCACACACTGAGACCGAGTGCCAATGCGCAAAGCGCATATATGCTTCCCATTACTCTGTGTATTTTTCGGTGTTTTCGTCTAAACGCGGGCCAAAATTGAAAAACGCCTAATATTAGACAGGCTGAGCCGCAGAACATATGGAATCCGAGATTGATTTTTTCAAAATCAGAACGCAGATCATGGGCAATGTAAGCCTCCAAATAACTGCCAACGCCATACGCCCATTCAGAAGACGAAAGTAACCTAAAAAGTTTGAATAAGGTTGGGTTAACAATCTCGCTTTCAATTTCGCTGTAGTCAAACTCCTCAGGGGTGGTATTTTCGTATAACGCCTCGTTTGCGCGGGTTACATCTTTGAGCTGCACGAGGTTCCAGCCTGTCATTGATGCAATAAAACCAAAGACCAACATAAAAGACATGATACTTGCCAGCATCAAAATTTTCGCATTTTTCAACATGAAAAAGACCTCACCAATACCCCTCGTGCCCAGCGAAAATCTCTGGATTTTGACTACTCACCAATTACAAACTAACGGCCGATATGATTAAAAGTACATTCTTTTATATATAAATTTCTTTATGAATCCCATTCTATTTCCTCTCTCTTTTTCATCGCTCGCTAATAGTTCTCTTGCATATTTTCTATTTATTTCACTCCATATTTCACTGAGTTCTTCTTTATTTGGCACTTCAAATGGGCTTGGGATATTTTTTGCCATTCTGAGAGTCATCATATTAAATGTAATAACGAGAGCGATGGCACGAGCGTGAATGTAGTAGTCTCCTGTTGCATTGGAAACAACGGGGATGAGAAGTTTTGGATACATTAAATCGAGGTGGGGTAAGTCTTGAGTAATAAAGCAAAGGTTCCATGTGTGGTAGAGGCTGGCCCAACCTTGTGTATGATGGTAAAGCACTTGTCCATCGCAGGTAACTTTATCTGTCGTTGTGCTGGTTAAGACGAAACCCGCCTCAGAGTTGCCATTCTTTTTGACAAAAAAATCTTGCATGGTCGCTTCGTAAATATTGAGGTTGAGCATAGCTATCCAAGTCTTCTGGTTCCACTTATCGCCTAAACTGCCGGGCTCAAATTTTTTCTTGTTCATTCGCTTTATATAACGGAGAGCAACAAGTTCTATGCTGGCAAGCTTAGCGGCAACAAACCAACGACCAGCAATGCGGTAAGCACCTCGAAAAGAGTTAAATACACCCTTCGGGATACCCATTTTCGCTCTTTTGTCGAAGAAGAAGTTAAATAACTGTTCACCCCAGCGATAATCAAGGGTTACTTTTTCTGTAATTTTTTCGAGTATAAAGCTGTAGTTGAGTATCCGTATGACTAAATCCGAATTTTCACCGTCATAATTAATAAGCCCCCTTTTGTCCGCTTCAACCAGAAACTCAACAACGGCGGGATGTTTTTCGTGTAAACCCAGTGCCACTTTGTCCAGCATAGGATCTAATTCTTGCGGGATGTTAAATTCATCATGGAAAGTACTTTTCAGCAACTCTGAATCACCAAGGTGGAGATCCTTTTCTAAGATATCCTGAATTAATGCTGGGTCTGTTTTGTGGCCTCGCATGTTGAATTTATCAATAAAAGCTTCAACCACATCATTTCCTAGCAACTCTTCACTTTTTTTCAATTCCATAATCTGAGTACCAATAATTTTTTAATGAATTCAATAAGAAAAAAGAACACAATTAGAGCATAAGTTCTAATTATAGAGCTGGTTGCCAATATGTAAATTTTATGTTGTTTTATGTTTGAGATTTGTGGCGGGCGTTAACTTATAAATGAATGAAAAATAATGACATTAAAATAATTAAATCTGAAATATTATTAATATGAAATTTAACGCTTATTAGAATGTTGATTATTGTCATAAGTTCATGTTTAAAATACAGTTATATTGTTTTTGATAAATCGAGATACTGACCAAAGCCGAGTATGAATAACCATATACCCCAAATAGAGTGTTCAATAACACACGCAGCAGTTGAGCGCGATGCTGCATAGGTATATGCAAAAATAAGACCGCCAAAAAATGAAAATATCACTGCTATCCAGTTGGCATAAATAATGTGAGATAGCGCAAACGCTGAGGCGCTGACAATTATCCGAATAGTTTTGCTGGGGAATTGATGTTTATATCGATGGAAGAGGTAGGTTCTGAAAATCACCTCTTGTGGAATAACCGAGAATATCGGATAAATAATAATTAAAAACAATAATTTACTTATATCAGAGACAGGAACCGTATTGAGCCAGACATCTGATAAAAACCATATTATTGTTCCTCCAGCGATAAATAATACTGGAGAGCGCCACAGCATTGTTTTTAGACTTCCGTAGTTAGTCAAACGAAAGCGTTTAAACTTCTTATCGCGATAAATAATGTAAAAGCAGATAGTCGCAACAAAACATAACAGTGGCAGCAGCACCGGGTGCAGGCGTTCTCTAAACACGTAGGCAGCGATTGGGAGTATCAAAAAAAGGGAAAAAAACTCTACCCATCTAAGATTATCTATTTTCATTCGTAAACTTTATTGATTAGGTGGTTTGAGACTAGCACAATATTTTTTTTCGTGGTCTTGTCATTCCACGCTACATTTAAATAAATGAAATATATTGATTTTTAGCATATTAACTGTAGTGATTGGTGGGATCGAGATGACAAAGTCTGCGTCATGGCAGAGGGCCGTAACCAGTGGCGAGTGGGAGAACTTGTTGATACTTCTTGAGTCAGATACTGCAACGTTATCGACAGAAGAAAAAATCGGGCAATATTCTCAGGCTGCCAACGCGGCGAAAAAAGCTAATCAATACCAATTTGCCATAGGTTGCTACCAAATTATGTTAGAGCTGGTGACAACTGACAGTGAAAGAGCGTCAATATATGGCTGGCTATCATCTTGCAGTGCCGACGACCGAAATTTTGAAGCTGCTGAAAAGTATGGTAAGTCGGCTCTTAATTTACAGGACCATCTGGCTGAAGTTGGCAAAATAAATACCCGCAATGTTGTTTCATTTTCTCTTTTTGGCAGTAATCCAAAGTACTGCGAGACCGCAATATTAAATGCTGAGGCGATGTCTGACATATATCCCGATTGGATCATGCAAGTATTTTATGATGAGACAGTGCCAACACATGTTCTGGAACGCCTTAAACAACTTGATGTTGAGCTGACTAACGTAGCTGATGTAAACGCAGAACACATGCCCGGTACATTCTGGCGTTTCCTCGCATTGGAAAACATTCAAAATGATATTGTGCTGTGTCGGGATATTGATTCAATTGTCTGTGAACGAGAGAGGGTCTTGGTCGATGAATGGCTGGCGAGCCGAAAGGCATTTCATGTGATCAGAGATTGGTTTGGTCATACAGATCTTATCCTTGCTGGTCTTTGGGGAACGCGTTTTGGTCTGTTAACAGGGATAAGAGAGATGATTGAGCATTACCTAAAACACGCTGGTGACAATGTGAAATCCACCCATGCAGATCAGTTTTTCTTGGCAGAATATATCTGGCCACGTATCCGCCACTCGTGCTGCCATCATTCCAGTATTTTTTCAGGTGTACTGGAGGCTTGCTGGCCTGATAGTGAAGCAAGAATGCTGGAAAATAAAGATGGAAATGACCAATTGGGGTCATGGAAAACGACATCAATATCAATTTCTAACATTGGCGATGCCTTTATCGACATTGTCGAAAATGGAAAAGTCATTTGCAGTTACCAGCTTGAGAAAGGTGGTGTTCTTAGCCTGCCGAGACTTTATCGAACTCGCATACAAAAAAATGTTTATCAGCTTATCGTCAGGCCAGCTGACAATTCATAGTCAACGCATTTTATGTTATTGCCAGATTTAAACGGCCTTAAACGACTGTGAGGCCAGCTCAACCCTTTCAACCTAAAAAATCATCGGGTACGCATACCCCAACAGGTTTGTACATTAGATCTTACTTTTAAAACAGGGTTAAGTTGACGTCAGGTCCTCCCTTAGCTAATCTCAGACCGACTAATCAGTCGGTTTTTTGAGTGGGACAGGGAGAGAGCAATTATGGACATGCATGCGCATGACGAAAATGCAGTGGCTGAGCCAGAAGCAGTCATCAAAATAGATCCAAAAACGGAATTACTGAAAGCACTGGATATCCAGCGAAATGCCTTTTCTAAGCATACCTACCCGACGTACGAGGAGCGTATAAAAGACCTCAAAGCCCTCAAGAATGCGATTCTTAAACATCAAGATGCTTTTTGTGCAGCAGTAAGCGAAGATTATGGTCATCGGAGCGTTGATGACACATTAAGAGCCGACGTTCTTCCGACTATTCACAGTATTAATTACTGCATGAAAAACCTGAAAAAATGGATGAAACCATCCCGACGGTCTGCGGGGCTGCTATTTCTTCCTTCGACTGTGCGGGTTCACTATCAACCAGTGGGTATTGTTGGCATTATTGTGCCGTGGAACGTTCCTATGGTTCTCTCATTAGCTCCCTTGGCTTATGCGTTGGCATCGGGTAATTCCGCGATGATCAAGCTGTCAGAGCTGGTCCCAAAGACGAACAAAGTATTGCGTCAAATTTGCAATGAAGTCTTTACCGAGCAAAAAGTGGCGATCTTTGAGGGCGAGGCTGATGTTGCTGCCGCTTTCTCTTCGCTACCGTTCGATCATCTGCTGTTCACTGGTTCAACGGCGGTCGGCAAGCACGTCATGCGCGCTGCTTCAGAAAACTTAACGCCAGTGACCCTTGAGCTGGGCGGTAAATCACCAACTATCATTGCGCCAGATATGGACATCGACTTGGCTGTGAATCGTTTGATTTTTGGTAAATCGTTAAATGCTGGTCAGTTATGTATAAGCACCGACTACATCTTATGCCCGAAAGATAAAGTCGACGAATTACTGACGTCGTACAAGAAACGGTTTGCATCTATGTACAGTAATCAGTCATCAGACGATTACAGCAGTGTTGTCAATGACGGACACTTTGTGCGTTTGAAGAATTTGCTAAACGATGCGGTCAATAAGGGTGCGAAAGTCCATAGTGCAACCAATGAGAATGTCCCTGAAAATGGTAGACGAATGGCTACCCAACTGGTGACAGATGTATCAGATGATATGGAAATCATGCAGTCCGAAATATTTGGACCCTTATTACCCATTGTGGGTTACAGCGATCTCGATGAAGCTATTGAGTATGTGAAAAGCCATGACAGACCCCTATCTCTCTACATAATGAGTCATGATAGTGAGCTGCAGGAGAGGGTACTCAAGGAGACGCACTCTGGTGGTGTGAGTATCAATGAAACTGTGTTCCAGTTTGCTGTTGATGATGCACCTTTTGGCGGTACTGGTCCTTCTGGTATTGGCAACTACCACGGTAAGGAAGGGTTTATACGCTTCAGCCACGCAAAAACGGTTCTCAAGAGCGGTCGGATTAATACAGCACCTTTATTGCGACCGCCTTATGGTGGCTTGTTGCAGAAATTGTTATTGAAGATATTTATCCGCTAGTGACTGTTTATGACAAAGAAAGATAAGAAACAACTGATTCTCGATACAGCCCTGACCCTATTTGTGGGTCAGGGCTACGAGGCAACGTCTACTGCAGCACTGGCAAAAGCAGCAGGCGTAGCTACAGGTACGCTTTTCCATCATTTCCCCAACAAAGAAGCGATTCTCAAAGCTATCTTTATCAGTGTTAAAAGCGAGTTTGCTGAGATAATGCAGCGCGCAATTGGAGATAAATCACTTGAGGAGACATTCAAATCAATCTGGTTTGAGGGAATTGACTGGGCGTTGCAACACCCCGAAAAGGCAAACTTTATTCAGCGATATTGCCTTTCACCGACGCTAAAACCTGATATAAGACATCAGACAATGCTCGAAATTTTTGGTTTTGTTGCGGAGCTTGTCATAAAAGGTCAGATGCGCGGCATTATTCATAATTATCCTCTGATGCTTATGATGGAGACGACCAATGGTCAATTCTTAGCAACGACCCGCTTCTTCATGGATCATCCAGAGTTTTGGCAGGATGCTCGATATCGCGACAGTAGCTTTAATATGGCTTGGGGGGCGATGTGCAACACGCCACAGTTGACAGAGAGCAATACACAACAATGCAAAAATGAAGCGTAGAGGTCTTCCGGAATAATACTTGGCATTGACCGCTTTATTTTTGTAATGAATGTTGATGGTAAAGGTAAACAACACTCTCGTCTTGTTTGCCGCAGATGCATCCTAATAAGCGTTATCCTTATATCGTGTCGCGTTTTTATGGAGCGCAATATTTGAACCGCTTCCAATCGCGTTTTTCAAGTCCAAAAGTCCTATCTATCGCGTCAGGCGCATTCTTCTCCATGTTATTTAACTCGCCCTCAAAAAATGGGCTCAGGTCTCGATGTGTATTGTCTTCACCAATGCATTTGCTCTAAGGGACTCGCAAATTTTGTGTTGAAATCTAATGGCATAACGCGAATCAATTAAAGTCACATCCCCTTGGGGAAGAACCCCTTTTCATCATGATCAGAGAGGACAGCCAATTGTTTAAGAAAATTGAATCGACAATGTTTTTTGCTGAAGACATTAATCAATCAGCCGCCTGGTATGCTGACCTACTCGACGCAGAGGTTGAATATGAAAACCCTCAATATGCCTTTGTCCGTGGGGCTGGCATGATATTGGGATTTCACCCAGTCGATGAAAAAAATAACGTAGGCATCAATGGTTCTGTCACCTATTGGGAAGTTGATGATATGAGTGCAACAATATCAGTGCTCAGTTCAAAAGGCGCGACTTTGTACCGGGCCCGGAAAAACCGATTTAGGCGCTGAGGTTGCCATGTTGATCGATCCCTTTGGCAATGCCATTGGCTTGAACCATTCCCCCGACAACGCCTAGCCCATAGTTCCCTTCCTCATTTTTGGTTGTAAGTTCGGCCGGAACCAGGGGATGACATTTTGGACATGGCAAGTATCATTTTGAACAGCTAGTGTGTCATGGTCTACCTTCGATTTGTAAAATTAACAACTGGTGGGTAGACCATTTATCCGGTCTGACGATCGAAGCGTTTAAAGCCCAAGTGAAGAGTCAAGCGACACCAGATTGAGCTGCTATCACGTCCTTCTATCCATGCTCCCATCTAGCAAGGCTTTGCGGCGAAGCAGCGCAGTATCAAAGATACAATGTGGTCAGCAATGTCACGTATGTCATTTGAACCGAACTGGTATACGGCGGGGGCCAAAGGGGCTAGAGAATGTCGTGAAGCGGCCAGCGATTTGAGTACCACATTGCTGGCAGTGACCATCTGCACTGACGTCATAAGTGCCAAGTTTATACCAGTCGCGCTCTATGAGTAGGCTGCCACAGTCGGGACAATACGTACTGCTGGCTTCAGCGTGATGAACATTTCCCACGTAAACAAACTTGAGCCCATTTCTCACCGCAATCTCTCTTGCTCGCAATAGAGTGGAGGCCGGGGTTCTTGGTTTATCCATCATTTTAAAATCAGGATGAAAGGCGCTGAAATGGAGTGGTACCTGATCGCCAAGGTTATCGACGATCCATGCTGTCATGGCGTCGATTTCCTCGTCGCTGTCATTTTCGTCGGGTATCAGAAGGGTAGTAATTTCAAACCATACATCGGTTTCTTGCTTAAGGTATTTCAGAGTTTCAAGTACTGGTGCCAGTTGTGACAGACAGACCTTTTGATAAAAGCGTTCTGTGAAAGCTTTTAAGTCGATATTCACCGCATCCATCACCGAATAAAATTCTTCTCTTGGTTTGTCGCACATATATCCTGCACTAACAGCAACCGGATGAATGCCCTGCTCACGGCAGGCAATCGCGGTATTAATGGCATATTCGAGAAAGATGACCGGATCGTTATAAGTAAATGCAATACTGTCACAACCCACTTGCTTGGTTGCCAGTGCCAGTTTTTCGGGTGAGGCTTTATCGGCAAGCGTATCCATTTGATGGGATTTACTGATTGACCAGTTCTGACAAAACTTACAGCCAAGATTACAACCTGCGGTGCCAAAAGAGAGGACAGATGAGCCGGGATAAAAATGATTAAGAGGTTTTTTCTCTATAGGATCGATACAGAAACCACTTGAGCGACCATAGGTGGTTAGCACTATTTTGCCATTTTCAGCCTTTCTGACAAAGCAGGCACCACGTTTACCCTCCCTCAATGAACAATGTCGTGGGCACACATCGCAAACAACACGACCATCTTCTAAAACGTGCCAATATTGGGTGGGATAACTGTCGCTGGATTTACCAGTAGATAACAACTCACTATCTTTCATAGGCCAAATGAGTTCTGACTTTAAAATGTATTATTTCAAAGTGGGTTTGGTGTATATCAAGCCAGCGCCTTAACCTTTACAACAAAATATTCGTCGCTGTTAGCAATGAATGTCGATGTATTTAAACGTTGACGTTCGGCTCTCTTCAAACCGTATACGCAAGTCGTCAATATTGCCAGTATCCACGAAGATGTGGCGTCATCACCGTAAGCCAGTAAGCCTCATCATGTTATTGATTTCTCTCCTTGCCTTGTCTTCTGCCCGCTACACGCAAAAGTTTCTGAAACTTCGGGCACTCGCTGTGGCTGGGTGCTGAGCAATCAGCGGCATGCTTTAACCCATCACTGATAGCCATCATTCGTTGGGCCTGAGCCTCCAGTTCATCTGCCTTAGCTCTTAGCATGACTCTATTCACCTTGTATTGACCGTGGACAGAAAACATCTCTGAAATCTCTCCGAGGGAGAAGCCTGCTAGTCGTCCCAACGCCACGAATTCCAGTTGCTCAAGAACCTTATGGTCAAAAAGCCTGCGTAATCCGTTTCGTCCGACGGATTGAATCAGACCCTTTTCCTCATAAAACCTAAGAGTCGATGTTGGAAGCCCTGACAGTTTTGCTACTTCTCCAATATCTAGCATAGAGACCCACTAAAAAGACCTTGACTTAAAGTTAACTTGAACTTGTAGCATGACAATTTATAAAGAACAACAGGTTAGGTATCAGTTCCATGGTCGATTCTGATATTAAGTTTTAAAACACGAGCTACGATGCGCTAAGAAAAGTAGGAGAGAACAATGTTTGAAAATACATTACTGTCGCAAAATCTGATGTTGTCAGCAGTGATTATTGGTATCGGTGCCACAGCCATGATGGATATCTGGGCGCTTTTTTTAAAAATGACATTCAATATCTCAGGGCTTAATTACGCTCTTGTCGGCCGTTGGTTTGGCCACCTGGCAAAGCGAAAACTGATACACCAAAACATCGTGACCAGTTCGCCCATAACCGGCGAATTACTCATTGGTTGGACAGCCCATTATGTGATTGGAATTATTTTTGCCGCCACCCTGCTTTTGTTGGTGGGAGCACCTTGGGCTCACTCACCCAGTTTACTCCCTGCATTGTTTGTCGGCTTGGTCACGGTCACGTTTCCGCTATTCGTCATACAACCATGTTTTGGCATGGGGATAGCCGCGACCAAGTTACCTAAACCTCATATTAGTCAAATGAAGAGTCTTATCGCTCATTCGGTATTCGGGTTTGGTTTATATTTTTCTGCGCTGTTACATCATCAATTGGTTATGACGATTGACAAAGGTCAGGATGCAAAAACAGTTGGCGTAGAAGTTTACGAAAGCGTGAGCGAAAGGTAGTACGAGTTTTCATGTCAGGAAAATTAAGCACATTTGGATAAATCTGACTGAAAGAATAAACAGGACATATCTCTGAGGTTGAAAGGCGTATTTGTGGCAGACGAGATGATAGGTAGAGAGTGGATTAGTGCTTCTTATTCTGGCTTTACTTAGAGTAAATAATCAAAAATAAAACAAATAACCACAGATCAGTTTAAAAGCTTCTGCTAACGTTGGTTTGATATGAGATTTAGTGCAGAAAGAGTGGGGAACTAGCTTCTTATAAAAATCGCGCTTACGTAATACGCTCATATCCGCTTGTTGCCGCCCGGTACAAATCTGTATTCGGGCTGGTAATGAGCG
>NZ_LYBM01000013.1 GCF_001707825.1 Veronia pacifica
TTACTTTTATATCTTATTATTAATTGAATATTATCATTATATTCGGAATGTTAACTCAGTTTAATTAATTTAAATGAAAATAAAACTTCTCAAAAACATATTTTTTAGTTGGTTTAAATAAATAGCTTTAGCGATGACGATATAAAATCAGTAAAACGTAACATACCTACCTATGACGAATGCCACCGAATAAGCAGGCTTCACTAACTTGATATCCATACATCAGAACAACCATCTCACTTTTTAGTCGTTTTTTCTTTGTTAAACATCTAATTATAGATGTCTGTCAAAAATCAACATAATTAAGTGAGTAGATTATGCTGGCACGCTGTCTATTACTTTCTACTTTTATTAGCTCTGAGACCCAACTGTCTATTTTCGTGGGCTATTCTAAAAATTCACAATTTGTTAAGCCAAATAGAGCATTCGATAGTGTTTAAATACTTTTCGTTTCAGCGCATTTTACTTGTTGTATTGTGCGTACTCGTATTTGGTCTGGGTCTTGAGAGGCACTGGCCAGAAGCATTTAAAAAACTGACTGCATCTATTCCTTTTCCGGTTAGCAGCCCAGCGCAATCAGGTAACCGTTTACCTGCATCGCCTGTGTTGCCGGTTTTTGTGGACCGAACTCTGGCTTATGGCTTGTTTCACCGTCACCAGCAGAATGCTTCCGGCATTACGAATATTGCTGATTCGCTGGCAGGTGGTGCATGTGTGTTCGATGTCGACCAGGATGGATGGCAGGATTTATTTATCATAGGAGGAAGCGGCGCCAGGGAGCTGGCAGAGAGCCATGGAATTTGGCAAAAAACACAGGGTGATGCCCTGTTTCGTAACATTGGCGGCAAACGCTTTGAGCTAGTTGCCACCTATCAACACGACCACAGCATGGGGTGTGCTGTTGGTGATTTAAATCAGGACGGTCGGGAAGACTTGATAGTCTCACACAGAAACGGCTTGTCTATTTACGAGAATCAACCCACAGGCCTCAATCCGGCACCCTACCGGACAGCGGCAAAGAGTTGGTACACGAACATATTGTTGACTGATATTAACCATGATGGGTTGGTTGATATTTACGCCAGTGGTTTTATCACCCCACCAGAAGAAAACGTTACAAACGGCGGTATCGCAAGTAACGTTGGCTTCAACCCTGTACAATATGATGCTGCACCAAACCTGTTGTTGATTAATCATGGTGGACTGATATTTACCGACCAGACTGATGATTTTGCGGTTAGAGATGCGTCTGGAAAGGGGCTAAGTGCACTGAGCTGGGATATCAATCACGATGGGCGACGCGATCTGTACACAGTGAATGCCAATGATTCGGGCAATAAGGTGTATGTAACCCGTAAGTCGGTCTTCAATACGAGCCAGAAGCTTCGCGATAAGAGTCAGGTATTCGATTTTAGGATGCAGACTGGCTCTCGCGCCGCGATATACGGCCCGTTGGTTGATAACTGGAACTTTGATTTACTGGTTTCACATCCAGAGGGAAGTCTTCAATCTCTGGTTGCACGCTCCCTGAAACCCCCTTACTTCCAAAATGTCACACAATCAGCGCAGTTTTCTGCTGTGGATGAAAGGTACCTCAGCGTGTGGGGAAATATTGTTGCCGACCTTAATAATGATGGCTGGCTGGATGTGGTCTCCCGAACAGGGAAGCTGACGCCAGAAACAGACACACCTTATCTCACCAAGCGACAGCCTGATGTAGTGGCAATGAACCTTGGTGGTCAGTTCAAAAAACTGTCGCTTGAAGATATGGGAGTGGTTAACAGCCTTGATTATTCTGGACGTGGTGGTGTCTATGCCGACTTTGATAACGATGGCGACATGGATCTGTTTTTAACCAACAACAATGACGCTGGACAGCTTTTGCTGAACAGAACACCGAAAGTCGCCGATTGGCTGGGTTTTGAACTTGTGTCGGTCGATAAAGCCAATGGTTTGGACATGTCGATCACTGTTGAGTTTCAGGACGGAACGACTATCAGGCGACATAGCAACAGTCGGTTTAGCTTCCTATCTTACGGAGATAAACGCTTTCTCATACCTGCGTCTAAGCCCGTGAAGATTGTAACGGTTAACTGGCCTGATGGTAGTGAGTCATCTCATGACAAACTGGCACTCAACCAGTACATGACTATCCAGCAAAAAGAAGATATTTCTTTGGCAACACTGGTCAGTCTGGGCCTTGAGAAGCTGGATGAGCTGGAAAACCGGGCTGGAAAAGGTGAAAAAGAGTCGACGACGGCGGAAGATCAAACTGATTTTTCTCTGGCTAATGTATTCTCGCCAAAAATATCTTCTGACAACGAAATCAGTAAGTTATTCCTAAGCGAAACGCTAGCGCTCGACAAGGAGCCGGGAAGTCTGGCTGCATGGATTTATCAGCTTGACGCTGGGGCGATATTTACTGAATCTCTGTTTGCCAAACTGTCGTCAGATCCCAGTGCGGGTAAAGCGTTCAGTGAGCAGCTCATGTATCGTCGGCCAGGGAATGCAATGCTTGCCTACTTGCCTGCGCTGTTCCAGAATCCGTCGCCCGATGTTCGCGAACGGACAGTGAGAGCGCTGAGTAAATGGCAAATCGATGCGACCATCCCTATGGTGCTGCCTTTGCTGGATGATGACTCTGTTGCGGTAAGGTGTGCTGTTAACCAGATGATGATTGATCTTTTTGAGCAAAACAGGACTCTTTCCGATCATAAATGGTTAGCCTTGCCCGACATGGTAAACGCTCTTGGCAATGAGCCGGCACCATGCCAACTGAGAGCACTCGGTGCATCGCGGCATCACAAATCGCTGAATGCGTTGCTTGGTTATCTGGATCATCCAAATTTGATTATTGCTCTCACTGCACGCTTGTCGTTAGGTGAACTCAATCAACCGGGTGGCTTTCTGCCAATGGCGGAAGATCTTAAACGCTATTCACAATCTGAGCCGGACGAGAGAAAAGCGCGTCTCGCACTGAGTAGTATCGTCAGCTTGCGAAAGCTTGCTTCGAATCAGCAGCTTGAAGAGCTTAGCGAATGGTTACTCGGCTTGTCCGCTACACATGTTGAAACGTTACTGGTGACTTTCCAGCGCTACAATACGCCAGGGCTAGCATTAGCCACGCTGCAGGAAGCGGTTAAGTCTCACCTGCAACCATTGCGTCAGGGCAGTATTGTCGGCGGTGAGCAATTGCGTGACTTGACGCATCTTGTATTGTTGAGTGCAATTCGTGGTATTGATAATCGGATGTTATACCAGTGGCAGCATGTGCAAAATCCGGGCTGGAAGGATGAGTTGTTTAACACCCTCATTAGCTTTGATGATCACTATCCAGTAAATATTAACCTCTACTGGAAGTTGGCTTATCTGCTCGATGACGAAAAGCAGCAACAGTTATATCTACGGCAACATCATTTACCCATCTCGAATGATATTGCCGTCAGGTGGCTGGCTGGTTCCGGTGAGCAGGCAAGCAGAGCAATATCTCGCCTCAACGGGAGAACATTACCCAAACGCTTTGTCGAGTTAATGGCGATGCAACCGTCACTTTGGTCGCGCCTCGTTGAAGCCTGTCAGGAGTTACCTTATTTCCCAGAGGGTATGGAGAAAGAGCTGCTCAAAAGGGCTAAGACGAGCGATATTGTCTCTTCAAGACAAATTGCTTGCCTTCTGCGTCACGCTGAGCCGAACGAAGACTGGAGAAAGTGGTTGTTGATTGCCACCAAAGACCAGAGACGGACATTCTTTAAAGCACTGTCTGCCAATCCACATTTAAGTGTGAAGCGCTGGTTGATGAAGACGACCTTGCTTGAGCTAAATGCGGTGGACGGCGTTTCCGCTTTCGAGTTGGACCCGGTGATCCCGGATATGATGACAGTGGTAATGATGTCCGGACCGCTACCCGGTATTTCAACCATGATCCAAATGGGTCTCGAGCATAGCGATTCGAGAATACGTAAACACAGTCTCGATTTGTTGTGTAACGAGCCACAGGGTTATCTTGAGCCACTGGCAAAAGTCATGCTGAACCGTTGGGTGGTTGCTTATCAGTCCAATGACGATTATCTCAACAAAATTGAGAGATTACAGAGGGCTTACCCAGAGTTACTTGATCTTGAACATTTGGTTCAAATGGTTAGGCCTGCGCAACAAACTAACCTGCTTTGATCATCAGGTTAAAAACCAAAACGCTTCCTCATAGAGGGAGCGTTTTTCGTTGTGAGCTGGTGGTTGAGTTAACGTTTCAATTCGTTATTTTATGGGTAACGTCGTCTGCTTTTTAACCTGTCCAAAAGCAAAACTGGATTCAATTGCGGCAAGGTTTTTCAATTGAGTAAGTTGTTTTCGAATGAAGTGCTCGTAAGATTTTAACGACTCACTCACCACCCTAAGAAGATAATCATGTGTACCCGTCATCAAAAAGCACTCCATCACCTCATCCATTTCTCCAATTTGATACTCGAAATTCGCTATGCTCTCTTCTGTTGGCCGGTCTAATTTCACTAGAACAAATACATTGATGGGCAAACCACATTTGTCTTGGTCGACATGGGCATGATATCCGGTAATTAAGCCTTTCTTTTCCAACGCTTTTACTCGGCGTAAGCAGGGAGAAGGTGATAAAGCCACGCGGTCAGATAACTCTTGATTGGTGAGACGACCATCTCTTTGTAATTCAAAAAGGATGTTTTTATCGATTGCGTCCATTGCAGGTTCCTCAGATGGGCAGTTTTTTTATTTTCTGTTAAGGCAATAATAGCTAATTTGTAACCTTATATTGGCATTTTATGCCAATATATCATTATTATTGAGCATAGATAGCAATCATTTGTCCTATTACCTTTGCTAACTTTTAAGGATAACCAAAGGTAATTAATAGGAACGCTGTAATGAAGACTGCTCACCAACTCAGCCCGTTACGTAACACCACATCCAAAGAGACCGTTGAAGAATTAGCCATAGAACAAGCGGAACATTTTGGTATCGATATACAGAGCGATTTTGGAAAATCATTAATTAAACTCTCCACGCATTTGTATGAAGCCAATGGCCATGCTCATGATCTATGGTCTCTTACTCTTCATGGACTGTCCGCCCTCGATCGTTCCGATCGGATAGCTTGGTTTAACGCGAAACGGTTTTTGTCATTTCAGCTAGCAAAAATTCTCGATAACTTACAAAACCCTATGCGAGCCAGCTATAAAAGCATTGCCACTACCAATGGACACTTTGCAGCAAAGGGCGCGTATCCGATTTTTGATAATGTCGCAGCTATTTTTTCTGCAAGTCCCGTCGTAACAAGAACCGCCACCTACCTATTTGCCTGCACTGAATGGGTAGAAGATGCATTTAATGGCAGAGAACCTCTCCATGAGATCTACTCCAGACTCCTCAACCCCACGTCAATCAGTCTCGCTAATCATATTGTCGATGTAGAAGCTGGGGACATGGCAGACCAGTACCTGGCATGGAACTTTAATTCTGGTATGGCAGCGATTGATGGACTTTTGAGCCATCTTCTTGGACGTGAAGATATCGTAATCGCCTCGCGCAACATATATGGTGGGAGTTATCAGTTACTTCAGGATTGGTATCATAAATCATCTAATCTCGATATTGCCGTCGAGTGGGTTGATGGATATGACGCCGACTCATATGCTGCAGCCATTGAACAGGCCAAGATCAAGTACAGTGAGCGCCTTTCAAATGATCGTAAAATCTATATTTATGTTGAAAGTCCATGTAACCCGCACGGCTATGTACTAGACATTGCGGGTATTTGTCGGGAAGCGCACAAGCGCGGCTCGGTCGTTATGGCGGATACGACAGTAGGCACACCCTTCTTGGCGCCTGTTCTAAAAAGAAAGGATCCAACTGAGCGACCGGATTTTGTCATTCATTCCTATACCAAAGATCTTGCAGGAACCGGAAACACTACAGCAGGCGTGGTCATTGGGCGTAATGAAGAAATGTTCATCCCCAAAGGTGACTCAGCAACTTACAAGGACTCCACCGGTGAATCGAAAAACATTAAGTGGAATGAAACGCTATTCTGGAATGTTTACTACATAAAAGGTGCATTTCTTGATGCTGACAAGGCATTTGAAGTATTGAATGGGATGAAAACGTTTGAAATGCGCGTACTACAAAAAACCATCAATACACTAACATTGGCCCGGGTATTTGACAGGCATCCCGATATCAATGTGTCATGCCCTGCTCTACCCTCAAGCCCGAATCACAAAGTAATGACTGAGAATTTGTATCTGGGCCTTCCTGCCCCCTTATTCACCATTGATATGGAGGGAGCTGAAAACAGAGCGCCAATTTCACCTCCATTGTATAAACAGTTTTTCGATATGCTTGAGCCGGCTATCGGTATGCAAGTCAGTCTTGGTCAAACTAATACGGTAGCGCTGTGTCCTGCAATGACGACCCACTCTGAAATGTCAGAGCCCGCATTGAAAGAAGCAGGTATTGCACCCACCACGATGCGAATTTCTGTTGGGCTGGAGGATCCACGGGTATTTATCGCTCATATCCAACAGGCAGCGCAAATGACCATAGATCATGGACATCCCGGATTTTCAGGGTTATTGCCAAGCTCCGAAGTGATAGACGATATATATAAAATGACGTACCTTGAAGTGCACCAGAAATTTGTGGCGCAGTTACCAGATTACAACACGTTAAGCCGCTGATAACCATCCGAAAAATATAAGAAAACAGCCGCATTTGCGGCTGTTTAGGTGTGTATAGTCATTAACGATTAAAGGTATCAACCAGCATTGGCCAGAGCGCTACCCAGGCAAAATATCCAATACCGGCAATCACCAAAAGCCAGAAAATGTTTCCAAGCCAACGATTACGGGCGTGGTAACTCACTGGATCCGGCTCACCACATTTTGGGCAGGCATGGGCTTTCTTTGATACCGATGCTTCACAGACAGGACAACTAACTAGTGGCATTGACGAATCCTTACTCAACTTCCTTATAGTTTACGGTATGTTAGCTGTATAGGTGCCTATCTGCCAGTCTCATCAACAAGAAAACCGATACCCTTGACGCTTTATCGCATAATTGTGCGCTCTAGAATACGTTATCCGAAAGAAGGTAACTGGTGACAACCTCTGCCATTGCTTGCGCATTTACCTGTAATGTCTCAAGGTGAACATTATCAAAGCCATCACACGCCTTGTTATGGCATGGATCAAACGGCTGATTGGGCTCCCCTCCAAAGGTGTCTACCTGAGCCTGTGTTTTCAATCCGGCCCCACCGCTGAACAAGCCACCAAATGGCACCTGATATTGGCCAAACGCTTTGTAGTCGGCCTTGTTGTCAAGCACCAAAGGCTCAATACTCTTATTCATAGAAACAAAGGCTTTCCTGAATTTCTCCTCGATGTGGTATTGAACGCCATCAGTGGGGATCAGCAGTTTCTGCGACCCATAAGCGCTGTTTGGATTAGCCGACGTTGAAGACAGATCGCCATCGTATACGCCATAGATACTATTTTTTGACGCAATGGAGTCAAGATCGATATACAGCTTTACTGAATTTCCGGCCTGCATTCGACGGCTCACTATTTTCTTTTCCTGCTCAGATAAAGCGTCGTAGCTGGCTTTACCAATCTCTGTTAACACTTTATTGACAACATTTTTATAACTAGAAGAAAATTGTTTTTCTGCATAGCTTTCAGACCCATAACGACCAGCCTCTCCCGCTCCCCAAAAGGCAATTCGCAAATTACGTTTTAACCGTCCAATACCAAGACTCTCTCTCTTATTGACCAATACTCTGGCGTAAGACAAAAGTGCTACTGCACTGGCACCGTTGTTATTTGCTCCTGGACTATCAATGGCGGAATCTAAATGGGCGCCCACCATGATCACTTCATTTTGTCCAGACACTTCTAATTCCGCAATCAGGTTTTTCGTTTCTACTAAGGTATCCTCGACGTTAACACTCACTGCAGCTCTGAAATCGTTTTCGTTTCGATACGAATATAAATTGATTCCGTCCTGATAACTGATACCAAGCACAGGAATCGTGGCGAGTGGCGAGAGTCGATAAGGTAACGGCTCGCTAAAGACCTCATTATCACTAAAGCTATCTTTCTTTTCTTTGAACACAATCAGGCCAGCGGCTTCGGCATCTTGCGCCAGCGTGAGTTTTTTCTCCAGCGTACATCCACCCGCCTGAACAAGAACGATTTTGTCCTTGATCACGCCAGCATTTTGGAAATCTTCGATGTTGCAACCATGGTCTGGAGCAAACGGTGTATTCGGAATGTATACGGTCGCATCAAGTACAACCAATTCTGTTTCAGCAACGATGCCGCCGGCAGAACGTTCTAGCACTTTATAATTGAATGTTGTGGGTTGAGGTAAACCAGTAATATCGAGAGACGACGTTCCCTCTTTCCAAACCCGATATGAGAATGGGTCTTCTGACACGTCAAAGCCAAGTTTTTCAAATTCGTCAGCAAGGTAATTTCTTGCTTCTTCAAGGCCCGTTGAACCCTCTTCGCGGGTGGGCACTTCTCCGCTCTGCGCCGCATAACTATCAACAACCGCGATTTCATCGCTGAGATCTTTCTCAGTGATTGACTTTGACAAGGTTTGAGATTGTTCAGAAATGGCGGGAGAATCTCCACCAGAGCCACCACAAGCCCCGAGAAGGCTGATACACAATGCCGATGCAGCGTACATTTTAAAATTTAAGCGAATGCTCATACTTTCATACCTGAGTTTTCTTACATTAAACATTCCATTGCAGCTGTACACTGCAAAAGATCTGGGCAAGGCTAATTAACAAAGACCAAAAATTTTGCTATCCCTATCAATTCCTTCAACATTATGTGCCTCAGCGTGAATTTTTAACGATGTAAAAAGTAGGAAAAAACGTGGTTTATTAAAAAAGAAACTGAGTATTCAAAAATAGAAACGCCGACATTCAAATATCTGTATTAAGTCACTAAAAGCAATAGAATTATTTTTATTAAATCTCATTTATCATGTAATAAATGACAATTTGATTTAGATATGAACAATTATGATAAAAACGATAATAATGAATGCTATAAGATGTTTTCGATAAAACATCCTATTTATACGCAACACTTCGCCGAACCCCTCTGTTCTGCTCAACTATTCAACAACCTGTGCAAACAATGATTTTGGATGTGAACTTTCCATAGTAGTGGTTACGTAATGAAATCATTAGGATTCATACTGTTTAAGAAGGTGGACTGGCATCTACTCGCTAGTACTACTGGGAGAAACACCACATGCAAAAAATCGCAGTCGTTTGGTTCAAAAGGGATCTTCGGCTTACCGATCACTCTCCGCTGTCTCTTGCCTTAAAGAGCGGCGTACCCGTTGTTTTACTCTACAGCTTCGAACCTCGTCTTCTTTCAGACGAACATTACAGCGCCCGCCATTGGAGATTTGTGCAGCAATCACTGACCGATATGAACCATAAGCTTTCCCCTTATTCTGCGCGGATGGCGTGCTCAGACCTTGGGATCATTGATGCGTTAAGCGCACTTCTAAATGAGTTTGAAATAGCGGGTCTTTACAGCCATGAAGAAACCGGTCTCATGGTGACATTCGACATAGACAAACAAGTTGCCACTTGGTGTAGAGAAAATCATGTCACTTGGCATCAATCACCAGAAGGTGCCGTTATAAGAGGATCGGAAAACCGCGACGGCTGGGATAAGCATTGGCAGCAAACAATGAAAGCAACCATTGAACATGTCGATTTAGATGTCGCATCTTTTGCCTCCCTCGACAGTGAAATGCTTAATCAACCACTTGATTGCGATGATCGCGCAGATATGCAACGTGGAGGTGAGTCAGAAGCGTGGAAAGTGCTCGACAGTTTTTTTGCTGAACGTGGTAAGAATTATCATAAAAGCATTTCAAGCCCTTCACTCAGTCAGCATTCATGCAGCAGGCTCTCTCCTTATCTAGCATGGGGAAATCTAAGTCTAAGGCAGGTCTATCAAATGCTGCTGAAAAACTGGCAACAGCCCGGCTGGCGTGCTCCCCTCCGTGCTTTATCATCCCGGCTCCATTGGCACTGTCATTTCGTCCAGAAATTTGAGAGTGAGTGCCAGATGGAATTCCAGCCAATAAACGCTGGCTACGAACACTTTCCGTGGTGTAAAGACCAAAAATTGTTGAACGCTTGGAAGTCAGGCCACACAGGTTATCCTCTTGTCGACGCCTGTATGCGATGTCTTATCCACACAGGCTATATAAACTTCCGGATGCGGGCGATGCTGGTCAGCTTTTTGTGCCACCATTTACTGCAAGACTGGCGTGACGGCGTCACTCACCTCGCCAAGCTTTTTCTCGATTTCGAGCCGGGTATTCATTACCCACAGTTCCAGATGCAGGCGAGCGTAACGGGTATCAACACTGTTCGCATCTACAACCCTGTCAAACAAAGCCAGGAGCAAGACCCTAACGGCGACTTCATTCGCCAGTGGATCCCTGAACTCAGTGAAATACCCAACGAACTTATTCATACACCGTGGGAAATTACGCCGCTTGAAGAAGTAATGTACGACTTTGCCTTGGGAAAATCCTATCCCCAGCCTGTTGTTGATTTGAATGAATCAGGTAAAAGGGCGAGAGATCTTTTTTGGCATTGGCGGAAGCGGTCCGACGTTAGAAAAGAAAAAATGCGAATACTTCACCGTCATATCAGGCAGGAGCGTGCCGATGAAAACTAAAACGATCAGATTGATTTTGGGTGACCAGCTTAATGCGTCACACAGTTGGTTCAAAGAACGCGACGACAGCGTTCTATACCTTGTGTGTGAGATGAAACAAGAAACCGCCTATGTGAAACACCACGTTCAGAAAGTTACTGCATTTTTTCTTGCCATGGAAAAATTTGCGTTGGCTTTACAAAAAGCGGGTCATAACGTTACCCATTTGACACTTGACGACACAGCAAATGACAAGACGTTTCTATCCCTGATAACAAGGCTCTGCAAAGAACACAAAGCGATTCGATTTGAATACCAGCACCCGGACGAGTTTCGTTTAAATGAGCAGTTTAACGAGCTGCAGATAGAACTCCAGAAATGCGGAATACAGTCAGTTTGTTACGATTCTGAACACTTCCTCCTGCCTTTTGAAGAAATCTCAACGAATTTCACAAAAGGTAAACACCTTAGGCTTGAAACGTTTTATCGCAAAATGCGTAAACGCTTTGATGTATTAATGGAGTCAGATAAGCCTGTCGGTGGCAAGTGGAATTACGACGCGGATAACCGAAAAAAGCTGAAAAAATCAGACATAGCAGAGATCCCTGCCCCGTTGGTGTTTGATCATAGTACGTCTGAAGTCGCTGAGCGATTGGCTCGTCATGAAGTTCAAACTATTGGGGAAATGGAAGACAGTCTTGGCTGGCCAGTATCTCGCTCGGATGCACTTAAACTTCTCGATTTCTTTATTCAACATCAATTACCTGATTTTGGCCGATTTCAAGATGCAATGACCTGTCAGACACCCCATAGCTGGAGTCTTTATCATTCAAGGCTATCTTTTGCGCTCAATGCGAAAATGCTACAGCCAATGCAAGTCATTCAGGCTGCCGTATCTGCATATCTAGCTGATCATGCAAGTATCCAAGCTGTTGAGGGCTTTATCAGGCAGATTTTGGGATGGCGGGAATACATAAGAGGCATTTATTGGTGCAACATGCCTGAGTATGCTGAAAAAAACCACTTTGAAGCGACGCGTGACGTACCAGAGTTCTTTTGGAATGGCGAAACGGGCATGAAGTGTATGTCCGAGACAATCAAGCAGAGCCTAAAAACGGCTTATGCTCATCACATTCAAAGACTCATGGTGACAGGTAACTTCTCGCTATTGACTGGATTAAACCCCGATCAGGTGGATGCATGGTATCTCGGCATATACATTGATGCCATCGAATGGGTAGAAATGCCCAATACAAGGGGGATGAGCCTTTTTGCCGATGGAGGCATCATCGCTACTAAACCTTATTGCGCCAGTGGTAGCTACATTAGCCGGATGAGTGACTATTGCTCACACTGCAAGTACAAGGTCAAATTAAAGACAGGTGATGATGCCTGTCCTCTCAATAGCCTTTACTGGGATTTTATGGTCAGACATCGTGATGAGCTAACCCGGAATCCCAGAATAGGGATGATATTTGGCAACTGGGATAGATTGGAAGACAATGAGCAACAAGCGATTTTAAGCCGGGCTGATTGGATTCGAAACAACCTTGACCAATTGTGATCACCCATTGATTAATGAATGAACTGTGAGTGCCGCATCAGCGGCATTTTTTAATACACAAAGTGAATTCCCTTTTCTTTCGCAGTTATGCCGCGGAGTTGTAATTTAATGCTGATGCGAATTGCTGCTTATCGCTGCTCTATCAGTATTAATATTCTGTACCTACCTCCGAGATGATAGACTTTACGGCAGAAAATCAAATCGTGGTTTAAGTACATTATTTAGTGCTCAACGTATTGTATTAACGTGATTTAGTCTGATTAACAGGCTTATGTTTGCCCATAGCTGGCCTCTACTTTTAACTGCTTTTGTCATGTGACTGGTAACCCAAGCAACATCCTATTTTATGCGCACTATTCTATACAGCGAGAATAAGATGAATGTAATACCTGCTGCTCTATCGAGCTTGTTAATCCTAATAAGTGGAATAGTGTCATTCCATTTGTCTGCTGCAACCTGGCATATGCCCACACCATATGACGATCAGACTCTATCCACAACAATCGCTAGAGAATTTGCCAGAGAAGTTAAAGCAGGTAGCGGAGGTGCTTTACACATAAGAGTTCGAGCCGGAGCGTCACTGTTGAAGCATCCGAAAATTCCACAAGCGGTTATGTCAGGACAAGTACAAATCGCTGAGATGTTTATCGGCATTTTAGGTGACAGTCATCCAATTTTTAAGCATGACAACATTCCTTTTCTTGCGACCAATTACCATCAAGCACGAAAACTTTGGCTGGCAGCAAAACCCGAGATAAAGAAGCAACTAAGAGAAAAAGGGCTAGTCCTTCTCTACACTACACCATGGCCAGCACAAGGACTCTATACACAAAAGCCCATTCATGCGCTGAGTGATATAAAAGGAACCAAGATGCGAGTTTACAGCGCATCGACATCGCGACTCGCAGCATTAATGAATACGCAGCCTACACTGGTCCAAGTGCCAGAGCTTTATCAAGCGTTCAGCAAAGATAAAGTCAATGCTATGTTTACCTCATCATCTACTGGCGTACACACACGAGCGTGGAACTATCTCGACTATTTCACAAAGGTTAAAGCTTGGATCCCCAAAAACTTCGTGGTTGCCAACGAAAATGCCTTCAAACGACTGAACCTTACAACACAAATCGCCATCATTAACGCTGCAGCGGTTGCTGAGAAAAAAGGATGGGAGAAAATACAGCAACAGGAATTGAGGGACACGAGACTGCTGGCTGAAAATGGTATGAAGGTTGAAGAACCCTCTGAAACGCTTATCAATGAATTGAAGGTAATTGGTGCCACCATGGCTGAAGAATGGCAACAAGAATCACCATCGACATTAACGCCTGTTTTAACTCTGTATCGTCATCAGAAGAAGTAACTATATGGTTTTTACTTCTATGAGGGAAAACTGAAACAGCGAGAAGGCAAGCTAGGATAGAAAGCTCACCTGCGCATTCTTATCAGCGTTGGCTCTGAGTCCTCTACCAACATCGAATCGACAAAGCCCATTTTTTCGTAAAACATGCGTGCATTTTTGTTCCGACTATCAACCTCAAGCCAGTCACAACGCAATATTTCAGTCGCGTAACGCAACAGTGTTTTTCCATAGCCTTGCCGCTGATAGGAAGGGTTGACGAACAGTAACTCCACTTTACTTTGACGAACACCAACAAAACCTATCATCACTTGCTGTGGCGAAAATATTGCTCGCAATGTCAACATATCAAGCAAATCCGGTAGGACACTTTGTTTGATTGTTGATATATCGTGCTCGCAATAAAAGGGGTAGCAGTGTCGAACAGTATGCTCCCATAACTGAATAAGTTCAGCGTGCTTATTGGGGAGCAGAATTTCAACCGACATGATGTCTGCCAACGTTAATGGATATGCAATAGTAAAAGGTAGATGAAGCACGAACAGGATGATGACCAATTAAAGAGAATATCCATCCAAAAGCAGGGTTGTACCAGTTATCAAGCGGAATAATCATTATGCAGGTATTGATTTGTGAAAAGCTCTAGGCTGACTGATTGCAAAGATGGACTTTGCCCTATCCGGCCAGCTCGCAGAGCTTTGTGATTTTCACAACCGAAAGTACTGGGAGCTAGTCCCCGAAATCATGCTCGTAGAGATTGAAAATATCGACAGGATCCACCCATGAGACGGCACCACATGCAGTGCAGGTACATTCGGTGTGATCCTTACTAATGCCTACGGGTGCAACAGTCAGAGCTGATGTCTGTGGATCATAGTGATTTTGTTCTCTGACCTCATGTCCGGTCTCAGTCCGGCATATTCCACAATACCATTCATGTAACCCCATGCTTTCACTCCTCACATGTTAATAATTATTTTATTTGTGAGTGTAAATAATTAGTGATGTTTGAATTTGTTCTATTTTCGAGACAACGTGAATTATTGTCTACAATAGTTCCACGTGATGGTTGAAAGCTATTCAGATTTGTTTCTAAATAATTGTTATATTTCGAATAAACTGGAATTCAATCAGTGGCTGGATTTACTGCTTAGTTGGATTATTACTGACTGTTGACAATCTTAACTGGCTTGATGGGCATGGTGTATCACCGAAGGAACAATACACACAACATTCGCCTGCAGGGGTGACTATCAGGCTGTCGCATTGCCGACAGTGATAGCAGGAAACACTCTCGGTCACATCCATAAGCTCTTCGGAAACAAAGCCACAGTCTGGACAGGTTATAACGGTCTTGAAGGATATTTTCATCATTTCTCCCGGACGATGCGCTGACCTAAGGGTGGAACAGAGCGGGGAGGAATTCAACTGATCATATACCCATGTGAAAGGTAATTTAAGCGCGTGTAACGTGTCAAAACTATATATTTATGGGCGTTTGTTCACTCATGAGTAAATGAAAGGCAATTTCGCATTTCTTCGACGCTTAGAAAATGAAAAGCAGAAGGAGGAAAATACGAAAGGTTGACGTCGTGACGATAAGAGACTGACTGATTGGAATAAAAAGACAGCCGAATAAACAGAAACTGGGTAAGTAGGTAGCCTACTCACCCAGTTTGCAATTGGTGTCAATGTTATGCTTCTTGCTTATCTTTCTTCACGTGACCGTGACCATCGGCAAGATGAAGAACTGAAAGCAGGTCCTCGCCTGATACATCATACGCCTGACCAAACCCTTTGACATATCGACCGTTCATTGGATTCAAACGATAAAGGTTAAAGTCAGTGAGCTGGCTGAGATTGTCAATCATCTCACCCAACCTCTCACTCATTACAGCGATCCCCTCTTCCCAGTTGTCGCTGTCTCGATGAACAGGTTCCGCTATCGTATCGAATGACAAACGGCGGCGAACAAAGATTGATCTCGCCTCGGTCTCGTCTTCTATCATCATGATCGACACGTCTGGACTCACTTTTAAATTGAGACCATGCTGAGCAAGGTCACTGACAAGGATATAATACCCTCTCTTGGAAAAAGCGAATGGCGCATAGCTGGTATGAGGCTTGCCATCTTTGTCCACTGTGCCCAATTGGAGCGTTTTACGCTCATCACGGAATGCCTGTATTTCAGGTCCGAGTCGATTTTGTAAACGCTCAGCCTTTTGCTCTTCAAACTTTTTGGCGTTATCTTGGTCACTCATTGGCCGAATTCCTCCTTTAGTGCCTCATACTTCTCAACTTGCCCTTCGATCAATTGACGCTTTTTGTCCCGGCCCAGATACACTTTGAACATGCACCCAAGATCCTCAGTAAAAAAAGCGATGTAGTGGCTTTCCATTCCTCTAAAAGGCTTACTGACAAAGGCGATATAACGAACTAGATCGAGTCTTAAGTGGCCGTGAAGCTCGCCTTCTTTTCCCATTAAATTATAGAATCCGTGAGCGGCTTTGCCTTTGGGAAAGGATGCCTTTGCTTCGAATATTGAGCCAAATGAGTGAACAATAGTGGTTACCTTCCCCCAATCGGGTAATGACTCCAATATTGCTTGGGCGTGCTCAGCACTGGCAACTTTGACCAAATTCTTCGGGAGCGCGAGCGTTATTTCACCTTCTGTTTTACCTAGGCTATCAGCCATCATGGATACTGGTGTGTCTTGATCTTTTTCAAGATATTCTGCGACCATTTGATGCGTTTGCAGTGAAATATCTACTGCTTGCATGCGTTTCTCCTTGCTCACTCTGAACTTTCGTTTTCGACGTCACTGTCTACTATTTTTACTCTCGGCCTAAAGAATAGCGTCATCACCTAGGATGCAACATATTTCATTTATCTCATTTGTGAGAACTTAGCCTCAATAAGGCCAGTTGCTTAATACGTTAGCCCGACAGAATAGGCAATAATATTCTCTACCAGCCGTAATGTAAATGATAATTGATATTATTTACATTACGTGCATAATAAAAAAGAGTCATGATTTGAATACTTTCAGGAGAGAGTGTGAGTGCCACAAGGTACCTGATATGTGGTGTTATTTCATTGGTTATACACGGTGTTGTTCTTTCTTTTTCACCACCAGAAAAACCTGTCATACACATGGAGCAAAAGTCAGGTAAAAGTATAAATATCAGTATTGTTTCTGTTGCTAGAAAGCAGCCTGAAGCAGATGTTACTAACCCCCTGCCCCCAAAGGAGATAAAAGAGAAAACTGCACAGAAAGAGACTATTCCTGAGCCTGAAGCTCCAGAAGAAATACCAACAAAAAAACCGCAGTTATTAACAAAACAGCCTGTACCAGCTAAAAAAGTAAATCAGCCTGAAAAAATAGTGGAAACGAAGAATAAACCTCAGCCTGATAAAAAACCAAGAAAGGTTGTTGTAGCGAAGGCCAAGGCTAAGCCCAAGCCGACAGAGGCAAAACAGCAAAAAGTAATAGTTGCAAAAAAAGCGGATGAAAAGAAAGCTGAGATTAAAAAGAAGCCTTTGCCTAAAAAGGTAGTCAAAAAGGAAGAGCCTAAAAAAGTCGTACAGAAAAAAATAGAAGTGGCTAGAAGTGAGCCGGTCAGCGAGAAAGCAGAGACAAAAGTCGATAGCAAGTCAAATATTGATATCGTGAAGAAGTCAGACGGTAAACCGCTCTTGGTGGAAAAGCCGACCTATAAGGTCAAGCCTATCCCACCAAGATATCCGAGGAGCGCACGACGTCGCGGACTCGAAGGGAAATTGTTGGTTGAAGTGTGGTTGAGTCAAAGCGGCGAACAGGTCAAACACGTTTTACTTCGCTCATCCGGCCATTCTCAACTCGATAGAGCCGCGTTGAAAGCTATCAAAAACTGGAAATTTTCAGGAATCGCTCAAAACGGCGTCGCAATTGCACACCGTGTTCGAATTCCGGTACATTTTAAATTGGATTAATCATGACATTTGCACAACTTATTTCATCTATTCAGTCTCAGCTTGGTTTAATGACTTGGCCGCTGACTGCGCTTTCTTTCATCCTTTTGATGCTGCTTATTGAACGTACGATTTTCTTTTTACTGAACGCCTCTGTCGGCTCTATTAACATTCAAAAGCAGATAAAAGCACTCAATATCGACAACACGCAGACAGTCTTAGACAAAGGCGAAGCCCTGTCCCGTCAGCGAAGCTTGACGAACAAGGGCGTCGGCTTGTTACTGCGCCACCATCAGACAGAAAAAGCACAACGTGAGGAAATCGCCGTTATCTGGCTTCAGGAACAGCGGGCACGCTTTTTCGCTGGTCTCAAGCTAATGAATATTATTGGTGTGATAAGTCCATTGGTTGGTTTACTCGGCACGGTACTTGGACTGATGGAAATGTTCCAGGGTATTGGCAAAAGTACAGGTTCAGTGACGCCAGCAGTACTTGCAGATGGTCTTGGCCTTGCTATGTCAACCACTGCTGCGGGTCTGATGCTTGCACTACCAGCTATCGCTTGTTCACAGCTCTTCCAGCTTTACGCTGAGCGAAGACTAAACAAAGCTGAGCATGTTATGAACCACTGTAACCTTATAATCTCGGGACATGACGCTGAGCACAAAGAGCGTGACCATAATATTGATGGCCACCGCACCGTTGCGCTGGAGGCAGGTAGATGATAAGCCACGCTAGCGATAGCCAGAAAGAGTCATTTGGCGTCGATTTGACTCCCCTCCTCGATATTCTCTTTATCGTCATGGTCTTTTTATTGCTCACTGCCAGCGTTCAGATAAAGACGATGGAAGTAACCATTCCATCGACAAATGAGAAAAGTGTTCTCTCAGTAACAGATAGTGACGTTGTCACAATAAACATACTCGCTGAAGAACCTCATTGGGCGATTGAAGGAAAAGCATTTTCGCAGTGGGCATTATTCGCCGGTCAAATTCAGGAGACTGTTGCCCGATATCCTGACCGGAAGGTGATTATCGCCCCTGATAAAGACGCCAGTGTTGAAAGGATGCTTAAGCTACTGGCGTTTTTACAGACAAACAACATAGATGCCACTAATATCGTTATGGAAGAAGATAAGACATGAAAACAAAAGCGCTACAATTTATTAAGGGAATAGCACTGGCTGGGTCATTACTTACCACCTCAACGGCCATTGCAGAGCCATTGCGTATTATCAGCGCGGGTTCTGGTGTCACTGAGTTAATCTATGCTCTTGGTGCACAGGACAAACTGGTTGCTGTCGACCTGACAAGCCGAAGTTATATTGAGGGAGACAACATTCCTCAGGTTGGCTATCACAGGCAGTTATCTTCTGAAGGATTACTTGCGCTGTCCCCCACACACCTCATCGGGTCAGAAGCAATGGGCCCCAACAGCACACTGGATATACTCAAAGCCAGCGGTGTAACTGTCAGTACATTACCAGAAGGCCATACGCTGAAAGAGTTTAATCAACGTATAGACAGTCTTGCAGCACTGACAAACAAACAAGAAAAAGCTGAATTGATCAAGGCGGAAGTGTCATCACGAATGAAGGCACTGACTAAGGAAAAGCCCTCAAACCAGCCAAATGTTTTGTTCATGATGATGGCAGGAGAGCGAGCTACTCATGTTGCTGGTGATAAAACCACTATCAACACAGTGATAGATCTCGCGGGTGGAAACAACCCAGCCGCAGCCAGTATCGACTCTTATAAAGCGTTGTCGTATGAAGCCATTGTCGACATGGGACCGGAATATATCCTTATCTCAGAAAGAACATGGCGCGAAATGAACAACGCTGAGGCCGTATTAAATGCCTATCCATTACTGAGAGCAACACCAGCGGGAATGAAGGGGCGTATTCTTCCTGTTCCAACAGAGGCTATTCTTGGTGGCTTCGGGATTGAGAGCCTGAATCTTGCGTATTCAATGAACGAAATGTTCAGGAAAAATGCTGACGGATTGAAATAATGAATATCGTGCATGGCAGGCGAGTGCCTGTGAAGTGGCTACTGATCATCTCAGGCTTTGCCTTGTATGTTGCAGTGGTCAGTTCGGTAACGCTGGGACCAATGGATATTTCCTTCGTTGACAGTCTAAAAGCACTGTTGCCGATGGAAACTTCGCTTCCTACGCACATCGAAGTGATTATACAGCAGGTTAGATTGCCAAGAACGCTACTGGCACTAAGTGTAGGAGCCATATTGGCAATGTGCGGTACTGTCATGCAGGGATTATTCAGAAATCCTCTCGCCGACCCCGGTATTATCGGGGTCTCAGCTGGTGCGTCTCTCGGTGCTGCGTTCGCTGTTATTATTTTCGGCAGTCTTGCCGCCGAGAGCGCTATGTTACTCAAGTTTGGTACTGTTCCTGTTTTTGCTTTTATTGGCGGAGCTGTCACCACACTTCTCATATATCGACTTGGCTCTGGACCAACAGGGACATCTGTTACCGTTATGTTGCTTGCTGGCGTTGCCGTCGCTGCACTCGCAGGAGCTGGCATCGGGCTAATGACCTACTTTGCTGATGATCAGGCACTGCGTGACTTTACAATGTGGACCATGGGAGCTCTGTCAGGTGCAAGTTGGCCCGGTTTAGTCCTCGCGTTTACGACCTTATTTATTCTCTTCTTCTGCTTTCGGAGGGATGCAGCAAAGCTTAATGCCCTATTACTGGGTGAAGCCGAAGCCCGTCACCTAGGGATCAATATCCAGTCATTGAAGCGAAATCTCATTATCCTCACGGCAATTGGTGTTGGTGTGACGGTGTCACTTTCAGGGATGATCGGATTTATTGGTCTCATCGTTCCGCATTTAGGGCGCATTTTCACTGGCCCAGATCATAGGAGTCTTCTTCCTGTTTCGATGATACTTGGCGCGCTGTTACTACTGATAGCTGACATGATTTCACGAACTATCGCGGCACCAATGGACATGCCTGTTGGTATTGTCACAGCAATTCTTGGTGCACCATTCTTTATCGGTCTTCTGGCTAAACAACGAGGAAGGTTACGCTGATGGCAGTTTCAGTTCAGGGATTGAGCCTGACTCTGGGTGGAAATGATATTATTTCTGATATCACAACACGTTTTCGAAAAGGCGAATTAACCATTATCCTCGGTCCTAACGGTACGGGAAAAAGTAGCCTACTGAAATTACTCAGTCAGGAATGGAAAGGCAACGGGAGTATCTGTCTTCATGACAAAGATATTGACGAATGGACTCCACAAAATCGTGCATCGTTCCTGGGCGTTTTACCGCAATCCAGCGATCTAAGCTTTGCCTTTAATGTACGTGAAGTGGTTGAAATGGGTGGACTGTCCTTATCTGTGAGCCAACAGGCTCTGGCCGAGATTGCTGATGAGTATATGGAAAAAACAGACGTTCTCCATCTTGCGGGACGTATTTACCCCACCCTCTCTGGCGGAGAGAAGCAGCGTGTTCATCTTGCCAGAGTGTTAACACAAATATCTCAGGCGAAGCATGACAAAATTCTGCTACTTGACGAACCTACATCTGCGCTCGACCTCAGTCATCAACACAAGACACTGCGACTTGCCAGAGAGATTGCATCCAGTGGTGGAGCAGTCATTGCTGTGATACACGATTTAAATTTGGCCGCTCAATATGCAGATAGGATTATCATGCTAAATGGTGGATTTATTATTGCGGATGGTGATCCAGACCAAGTGATAACCAGCGATATTATTCAACGTGTATATCGCTGGCCAGTGGATGTTTTTCGCCACCCCGAAAGGGGTCACCCTGTTGTTATGGGGTAAATTGAAATATAGTTGGGCCACTTTATGTATTACACAGATCGGCCTCTTTCCTTATTGTATTTGTGACATTGTCACTTATTAAATTGTAGGTATGACAAATCCCACAGTCCGAGATAAAGTCAGGATCGTGACTGACAAGCAATACACTCCCTTCATAGTCCCGAATAGCTCGTGACAACATAATTTTCGAATCGATATCTAAGTGGTTGTCCGGTTCGTCCAATAGCAATATGGTTGGCTCTTTGCTGTTACTCATCGCTGCGAGCGTCAGTTTCATTCGTTCGCCTCCGCTTAAAGAGGAGACTTCTTTAAATACACTATCACCACGAAATCCAGCTTGAGCTAGGAAATGACGAGCATCTGATACGCTCACACCGGGACACAACATACATAAGTTGTCTAGCATGCCCTTATCTGCATCAAGGACGCTGATGTTCTGGTCAAGATATAAAGTTGAAAGTGAGCAAGCTACCTCTCCACTAAGCGCTGAGTACTCCCCCCTTAACACTTTAAGTAGGGTCGATTTACCGCTTCCATTAGCGCCAGAAAGTAATAATTTTTGCCCACCTCTTAGTGACATTGTCACTTTGTTGGATGTGCCGTATGGCAGCCTGACATCATTAAGTATCACGACGTGATCTTTGTGATGCCAATAATTACCAAAGGCCAAATGTTGCTGGCAGATCTCTGCCTTGAGGCAGTCGAGCTTTTTCTTTTTTTCCTTCAACTTCAGCAACCGTTGATTATCTTTATTCTGTTGGTTCCCACGTCGCGCCTCTGCTGAATTTTTCATATAACCCATTAGCATCTTTCCGTGAGACGAAGATTTCACTCTCTTATTTCCCGCCTTTTCACGCTTTTGCGCTTTTTCCTTGTTATCTTGCAGTTGTCGCTCAGCTCTCTTACAGGCTTTATCGGCGTCCAAACAGCGCTTTTCAAACGCATCCTGCTCTATTTTTCGCATAGCGATATAGTCACTGTAAGATCCCGAGTATTTTCGAATACCCATATCATCGAGATGAAGGATCTCATCACAGTGTTCCAGTAGGAGCCTGTCATGACTAATCAACAAAATCTTCCCTTCATAGTTTTTTATCTTGTTGATCAGCCAGTGCTTGGCATCAATATCTAGGTGATTAGAAGGCTCATCTAAGACCAATAAGCTCTTACTTGACTCAAATTGCTTCCATAAGCCTAGAATAGTTCTTTGCCCGCCACTCAATGAGGACATTGGTGTAGTCATTGCGCAGCTTTCCAATCTGAGTTCAGTCAACAAATCATCAATATGCTCCCTCACGGACCAGTCATCAGCAATCATTTCAAAGTCAGAAATATCGCAACTGCCCTGCTCTATTCGTCTCAAAGCATCAAGCTTCTGGTTTACGCCGAGGAAGTTAGCTAGCGTCAATTCGGCGTATTTCTTACTGTCGCCGCCATCAGTAACAGACACAGATTGCTCGTAGTCATGGAACTGCGCTGAGTAACCACATTGTTGTGGACGAATAACAGTACCTGATATGGGTTGCTTTTCTCCAATCAGCAGTTTGGCGACAACAGATTTACCGCAACCGTTTCTTCCTACCAGGCCTGTCAGTTTTGCGTTGAGTGAGAAATTTAAAGGTGGAAATAGTGATTCGCCATTTTCAAATTGAAATGTAACATTCTGAAAAATAACTAATGGCATAGCGCCTCCTTATCGAAATAAGTAGGGCTGTGGGCAGCATGTGCTCTATACAGAGAATGAACAGGCAAGTGCCTGAAAACAGATATGAGATAGATGTGGTTTACGCCCACCAAACCCTAAAAAAACTAAAAATGAATTAGATTGTAAGGGGTTAGCAAATCATTTAGGCGTAAACTCCGTCATCAGAAAGTGAGTGTATTTCTCCACACCAAATCACTGATTACAATTAATACGCGATATTTCTGAGTCTCACCTCACGTTTTGATGAGTCTTTGGGTATACATCAGGTCGTAATCGTACTGACACTGGCATTGTGATGTCGTATATTCTGCATACGGTATCTATGTATCTGGGGCGCGTTATGATTCGTACAGGATTAATTGGATTCGGAGTCTCTTCCACAATATTTCACATACCCTTTCTCTCTGCCCTATCAGAGCTTTCTATCACCGCAGTCGTGAGTAGTAGACCTAATGAGGTTGAAGCCGTACTGCCAACTGCAAGTTGTTACTCCACGATAGAAGAGATGCTGCTTAAGTCTGAGCTCGACCTGATCGTTATTACTTCCCCCAATGATACTCACTTCAATTACGCTAAACAGGCTCTGGAGTCTGACTGCCATGTGCTTGTGGAAAAGCCTTTTGTTATTCGTTCTGGCGAAGGCCTTCAGCTTATTAAAATTGCAAGGGAAAGGAATAAAATCTTATGTCCTTTTCAAAATCGTCGCTGGGACGGCGATTTCCTGACTGTTAAATCACTTATTGAGTCGGGTGAGCTGGGGTCAGTACGGCTATTTGAATCGCATTTTGATCGCTATCGACCAAATGTTTCAGGTCGCTGGCGAGAACTACCGGGTGCAGGAACAGGTATGCTTTTTGACCTCGGTTCTCATTTAATCGACCAAGCACTTCTCCTTTTTGGTGATCCATCTGCTATTTCTGCCCGTTCTCATGCCATGCGACCGGAATCACAAGCGGTAGATTATTTCCGTGTGGTACTCCATTACTCCGATAAAGAAGTCATTCTTGGTTCAAGTCCGTTTCGTTCCGGACATGGCCTTAGATTCGAGGTACAAGGAACTATCGCCACTTTCACCAGCTACGGTGTTGATATTCAAGAAAAGCAACTAAGAGCGGGTTTGAGTACCTCAGCTCCTGATTTTGGTGTCCAAAATCATCCAGGCACAATAGAAGTTGGCGATGGTAAAGAAACCAGAGATATCGCACTTGAACGTGGCTGTTATTCCGAGCTTTTCGCTAGATTGGCTGAAGCTATTATCGATGGAAAACCTTCACCGATAAATGCTGAGGATGCGACTAAGGTTATATATGCCATTGAGCTTGCACAGCACGCTGCAGATACGGGGAAAGCGCACCGTTGGGAGTTTTAAGGAATGAAATCATTATTTTGATAGACCTTTAGGATTTTTCGCCGTTTGTTTGATCATTTTATGATTAGATATATAGTTATAGTGCGTTAAATGATTTAAATAAATGGACCATTAAGGTCCACCTATTCCGATAACTACAGAATCATAGAAAAAACCAGCTTATACACCAGCATCGCAGCCAGTAACCAAAACACTGAAAACTGATATTTACGCATGATGAGGAATGCAATCGACACAACGACGATATCACTAATGTTATTTACCGCACTTATCCATACAGGTTGGTACAGTGCCGCCAACAGTAACCCAACCACTGCAGCGTTGATTAAGGTCACAGCCCCTGCGAATGCCGGATTCAGCATAACTTTCTGCCATACCGGCATTGCAGCGAAAAGTAGCAAAGCGCCCGGGAGAAAGATTGCGAGCGTAGCAATAAAACTGCCGAGATACGGATCGACGCCTTGAAACGATGCCCCGACATAACTGGCAACAGTGAACATAGGGCCAGGAACTAATTGTGCAGCAGCATATCCCTCAACGAGTGCAGTACCAGTTACGCTGTCACCTATTATTGGCTGTAAAAGTGGTAATACGACATGACCACCACCAAAAACAAAACTACCAGCCTGATAAAAGTAATGAAACACGTTCACCGGGGAAGAAGATGGAAGTAACACGGGTAAGATAAGTAGCAGAGCAAAAATGATGAACAGTGGTATGGTCAGCGATGAAGATACTGAAGACTTTCTTTCGCTCTCAGAACTCTTGGGTTTCTTTGATAAGAAAAGTGCTCCGACAACACCACACATTATGATGGGCATCAGCTGTGCAACTAGGCCGCTTTGCCAGAGGATCCAAACTGCCGTCAGTATACACGCCGCAACAGTAGCAAAGCTGTGAACAAACTTTTTACCCATGGTCCATATCGCATCGGCGACCACGACCACAGCGAGTAATTTTGCAGCACCGATCGACATTACAAGCCAAGGAGCATCACCTGATGTTGATGAGGTTGATACAGCTAAAAGGGTTAACAAAACAGCAGAAGGAAGAGTGAAACCGATAAAAGCCATCAGTGCCCCAGAAAACCCTGCCCTGTTATGGCCAATATACATTCCCATCTGACTGCTCGCCGGGCCCGGCAAAAACTGACACAGGCTTAATGCACTGGCAAATTCCTCATCAGAAAGCCACTTTCTTTTATCAACAAATTCTCTTTGAAAATACCCTATGTGAGCAACCGGACCACCGAAGCTCATACAACCTAATAGTAAGAAGCGATAAAACACCTCAAACATTCATACCTCCTGTATTCGTGATCTCCTATCAAGGCATTCGAAGAAGAGGCAACTGAACGTCGACTCGATGTTCTGCCTATGCGCGCATTTAACAAGAAAAATGTTGTTTTGCATTGCAGTGGAATGGTCTAGGAAAGGAAAAACACTCTGATGTAAAAATGATAGTTAACACATTAATATGCCTCACTAAAATGACAACTTCATTACAAACTTAGATTCCTCCCCATGCTCAAAATATTTCGTTACACAGATTGGATTTTTGTTTCCATGAGGAAACGATGAACTCTCAGTCTGATAACATTTTAGATATGGTGAAAACTCAAACTGTAAGTTAATTTCACAACACTGTCATGGTATTCCATTTAAGAATATCATGTAAGTAAGTGTGTAAACACTTTCAGTATGATTGTCACAAATCATGAAGCGTTTCTTTCATACTTAAATGAAAGTATCGAAGAGTTGCTCTGCTTTGTATGTCAGAACGCTGAGACTCAGAGAAGGAATTCAATGTGAAAAAAGGAACGCTTGATCACTTAGAGCAGTTAGTAGTGTTTACCATGCTGGCTAAAGAACAGCATTTTACCCGGGCTGGTAATCGACTCGGTATATCTAAATCTCAGGTAAGCAAGCAAGTACGCGCACTGGAAGATAGGCTGGGTATTCCTCTGGTAAATCGAAATACCAGATCAGTATCACTTACTGAAACAGGGATACAATACGCCGCACATGGTATTAAAATCTTGCAGCTTTTTGATGAAGCTGAATGCTCTGTTCAACGTTTCGAGCAAACCGAGACGGGTAATATTGACCTTTACCTAGACGAGAATGTGACTCTCCAGCAAGCCATGGCACTAACCTCCCCTTTTCAGACTCAATATCCCGATGTTCGTTTTCATTTTATAAGACAAACACATCGCCACGAGTTCGACCCTATTTTCCACCTTGCCGTGTTACCGTCACCACCATCCTCAGTGAAATCATTACGCCTCACTCGTTACCCTCTTCGCTTGGTTGCATCAAAGAAATACATCGATAAAAATGGCAGGCCAAAATCACACGCTGATTTATCACAATTTAATTGTATTGCCACCCAATCAAGACAAGCTTCGATCCAACAGGGTTGGAGGACAAGCCAACACGAAAAAATGAAAGCGCTATTTGTCGAGGGAAATATTAAGCTGGAAAATTGTGAAGATGTATTAATCGCGGTAGAACAACATTGTGGAATTGGTTACCTACCCGCTCACCTCGTTAACGAAAAAATTAGAGAGGGCCACCTGGTGAGCCTATTAGATGAATTGACGAACACGTCAACGTCATCGCTTTATCTGATTTATCCAGACACTCAAGATATTCCGAATGTCTGCGAAGCCTTCATAAATTTTCTAATCAACCAATTGTGATGGATGAAACGTGACACTGTATCTTTTTATAACCAGCACAAGAAAAAAAGGCCATGTGACGTTGTCACATGGCCTTTGCAGATAGCTTTCGTTTAATTATCTATTTTAATGAGCCTTTTTTTCCGCAGGTATTGCGTACATCTGACGAACAATATCCGAGATTCCGTTTGGCATTGTGCTTAGTTTGCTGGCAAACAACTCTTTGTCATGTGAGGTTACTGATTCATGGTCGATGTCAGCCGCAATATAATTATTTGGAAAGAGTTTATAGTTGGCGCAAATCTGGCGGTCTATTTCTTCAGCAAGGTCTGCAGGACTATCGATATCACCAGAGATGACACTGCCAAACGCCACATGAATCTTTCTTTTGTGGCCGACAATACCCTGTACAATACTCTCGATGTCTTCAAACTCACCCTTCTCGTATTCACCATCGACTGATTTTTGGTGCAGTTCGTTAGCCTTGGCCAAATCACAAGGGTCATTTTCATAACTGATAGATACAGGCACAATATTCAACGACGCAATGTACTCTGAAAAACTCTCTTTTCGGCGGCGTCCCTCTACATGGAACATTTTTAGGATCGCAGGATCAGTTTTATCGTTTCCGTCTTTCGCACGCCCCTCTTTTTGCGCAATCCATATGGACTGTTTTTCGTCCAGCGAATGCTTAATATAAGAAGATAATTGTCCAAGCGCTTTCATCATTTCACGAGGACCTTTTGCAGAGCGTTTCACAATAAAACTCTTGTTAAGCTTCATTAATTCAGTAGCACATGGCTTTTTCAATAAATTATCGCCAATCGCAATCCTTACTGTATCCCTTCCCTCTAAATGGAGACACCAATTAACCATTGCAGGATCCATCGCGATATCTCGGTGATTTGAGACAAACAAATAGCCTTTGTTAGGATCAAGCTTATCCAGTCCGCTATATGTCAAACCGTCAGTCGTTGAGCTAATCATCGCTCGCATGTATTTGGCAACCTGGAGTTGCACATCATTAATCGTCTGAATCTTTGACCATCTCATCTTCAGATACTGCTTAAGTAGCAGTTCTCCAAACCACGGAAAATGTCGGACAAGTACTGGAAAGCGATATGTTAATATTGCGGTGATAAATTCTTTATCGTCAATCAATCTATGAAGTGCTGGAGAGACTTCCTCGTCGTTATAAGGACGAATGTCGAAATAGGTATCGTTTTTAGAATGCACGTTCTTTCACTTATTTTATTGGTTCCGCACCATTGTACGCAGTAATTGGACTCGTCTCATTTATATAAGACCTGAAACCTTACTGGTTGGAGGTCTTATATTACATTGTTATTGAATTTGCACGAAATGTGAACATTCAAATATTGGAACGACGCTAATGCTTGATCTGGGCAATAAAACTGCAGAGTATGTGCAGCTCACTCATCTGAGAGATAGAACATGAAACAAGCTATTGAGTTTAGCCATAAGGTCGCTTCTCACCTAATTCTTACTGCACGTAAAAAGTTTCCCTTTCATACTCTTCTGTTTGTTCACAACGGTGCACTGATAGTTCGCTTAGGGAAGACTGAGTACTTTGTGGGACAATCGCAATGTTTTTGGCTGCCTACTGGCGCACTCTACTCTATTACCGCGCTCCCTTTGACTACTTTTAGTGAGGCAACATTTTCTCTTCGCAATACCTATTCACTACCCGAAACAGCTGGATATGTGACACCGTCACAGGTAACAACAGCCATTTTTACTGAGTTGTCTAAAACAACGTTCGAGCCTGAGTGGCAAACGGCACAGGGAAGACTGCTGAGAGTACTGAGAGACCAACTTAGTGAGTGTGAAGCCACTCTTGATAACATCAGTACAGAGCAACAAACAATTAATAGATTCGTTCGCATCATATGTGACAGCGTCACTAAAATAGAGTTGCAACTACCTGAATCTGCGAAAAATTCGGAAATGGCAGACTTATGCCAACAAAAAACGCACCTTTTACCTCAACAACTTTTTGATTTAATTCAATCACGAGAGTGGTTGAGACTGTCTCGCTCAGGAAAAAAAACCAAGCAAATTGCCGAAATGCATCAGGTAGGAGAAGATAAAGTTGTGGAGAGCTTAAAAGAAATCAGCCTCTAGCCAAGCAGCACAGCAAAAATACTTGTGGGATTTAGAGTATATAATTACGGTTAGCTGCGGCGTGCAGCTAACCCACTAAAACGAGAATTTCACACTATCACAATGGTCTCCTCTCCTACCGCTCATCATCGCTAATCAGAAAACGAAAATTTCTTTAGTAGCTCAGCAACACCAGGAGTCGTCAAATGGCTAATCTCTTCTTTTTGGCAAAGTGCATTACGAATATCTGTGCTCCTTATCGCCAGAGTCTCCGGACAGGCCAAAACATTCCATCTTTTGGTGATCTCTTCAGCTTTATGGAAATTAGCGAACTTGAGTAAATTGTCAGGTCCAACAACAAAAGTAATGTCGGAAGTAGGATAAGACTCTGACAGTGATGATAATACTTGCCACGTTGTAACCGGCTCATTATTTGAAAAAAGAGACTTTTCTATATCACTAAGCTCAACATTCGATTGCTCGATATCATCAATAAATGCTTCTACCCAGTGGCATCGGTGGGTAAAGTCTGCCATTTTTTTTCCCCAAGCGTGAGATATACTGGGAACAAGAAGCACTTTGTCATAATGCTTCAATCTATTAATGATGCTTTTATGGCCTAGGCTTGGTGGATTGAATGCGCTTCCGAGAACCGCAATTGTATTGGTCGATGTTTTTGACATGGCTTTTATAAATCTTGAATTCTTATCAATATGATACACAAACAGACAGCCAATAAGTCAAACAACCTGCGAAAGTGTTATTGAATCACTCGATCGCCTTACCTAGTTTTAGAGATCGATATATTTTTAGGCCACCTCTTTGATACTGCTGACTTCCCCTTGATAACCACAAACACTATCCCACTAGCCTTTTCACTGTAATTCAGAAGTCTTTCATCCAAATCCCCGACAGTTAGATGACCCACCGATTAAATTCTTGGATAACCGAGCAATATTTAACTCATTCGGGACTATTTACAGCTATTTTTATCGGTTGCTGTTTTCTTCATCGGAATAAAATGTAAAATTTAAACATACGCTTACCATTAAAGTGTTGAGAGGTAGTATGTGTTTAGCATAAGACGTAATTACCTTAGCAATGATACTGACCTCAATACTTGGGCCATAGCGGTCACAACATCGGGCATACATAACAACCCGGATGAACAACATAAAAGCCTAAGAGGAATTCCCTACCATGGAGCAAGTTATTCGTGATGAAATGCGAGTCCTGCCAGAAATTGATCCAGCTTATGAAGTAAGCCGAAGAGTCAGTTTCATTAAAAACCGCTTACTCGCGTCAAACACAAAGTCTTTGGTACTCGGTATCAGCGGCGGTGTTGATTCTTCAACATGTGGCCGATTGGCACAACTGGCAGTGGATGAGCTAAACAGTGAAAACAATACTGATGAGTTCAAGTTTATTGCTGTTCGTCTCCCTTACGGTATCCAACAAGATGAAGATGAAGCCCAGCTCGCTCTGCGTTTTATCCAACCGTCTCAGTCAGTCAGCGTAAACATAAAACAAGGTGTTGATGGTATTCACAGTGCTGGCTTGGAAGCTTTGGAGGGGACAGGATTACTGCCCTCGGAAAATAGCAAAATTGATTTCGTGAAAGGTAATGTGAAAGCACGTACCCGTATGGTAGCCCAGTATGAAATCGCGGGGCTAGTAGGTGGCTTGGTTCTAGGAACCGATCACTCTGCAGAAAATATAACCGGGTTTTACACCAAGTTTGGTGATGGTGCGTGTGATCTGGCACCTTTGTTTGGTCTGAGTAAAAGACAGGTCAGAGAAGTAGCTAAATTCCTTGGTGCCCCCTCGATTTTGGTTGATAAAGTACCAACCGCTGATTTGGAAGAACTTACCCCTCAAAAAGCAGACGAGGATGCACTTCAGCTTTCTTACGATGAGATTGATGACTTTTTGGAAGGTAAGCCTGTGTCAGAAGCGGTGATCGAAAGACTGGTTGGCATTTATCAGGCGACTCAGCATAAACGACAACCTATACCGACCATATATGATGAGCTATAAAAAGCATCAAGCATAATCAATATAATGACGCCTGCATTTGAGTTTGATGCAGGCGTCCTTTACTTTCTGCCCAGCAAAGTCCCCACTTCCATCAATCTGTCTAAATCCAGCCAAATTTTTTCACATAAGCCAGGACGATAAACAGCGTCTCTGAATTCAGCATAGTTTTTTTGATACAACACAAATCTCTCTGGGAAAAAAACCCGGGATGCTTTGGCATCAACTAGCTGATCACAGGTTTTCACAATTAACGCAAGACGCTCTGACTCATCAAATCCTTCTAAGGTGCTGAGGGTCTCATTTTGCTTAATTGTTCTGTGGTGCCTATCTTCTGATATCGTACAAGTAAGGTAGCTGACAGCAAGAGCGATTGTTTCACCGAACTCTGCATAAAGCTCGTCGAGGTGAGTAGTAGTATCGTCGACGAGTGATTGCAAATGACTGACAATCATCACGTTTAGCCCGTAAGGTTCTCCGAGCTTTTCAACCTGATCCAAATGCACGTAAAATGGGAACTCTCCGTACATTTGTCCCTCATGTCGAGTTCTTGCGAAACTTCTTGCCAGCGAAAGACGATTATTCAATGCGTGATCCCGTTATTCGATAATGACGTTGAATTTTATCGGTGCGTATTAGCAGGTATAGCATATTCCTAAAAAGAACAGCGGCCTGATTTTGGCCGCTGTTCTGTTACTCTTCTTCCTGATGGTTTTGAGGTTGTCTCGCCCGAATCTCATCTGCGACCTGCCGGATAGCTTCTCCGCTGCTCATTCCTTTGGCCATCAGCGCATGAATTCGCTCGGCAGCTTCCTGTTGTTCAGAGTGAGACAAGGTTGGCATATTAAACATGAGTTAAATCCAGTAAATAGTGATCGGTAAATTCAATTTTGTATTCTACCTTGAACAAGCAGTCAGTTGCCATCGACGGTTCACTCGTCAGTGGCGATTCAATCCTTGTATCCAGAGGTTTGTGTCTTCTGCTCTTCGTTCATAACTGCGCGTATTACTTGGGCAACTTGTCGCCACTTTTTCCCGTTGTCAAACTGCTAACATCGACATCAGGTAGTTCAACCGTTCTAACAATCCGCTGAACCTCTTCAATCGAAATAATACCCTGCCAACGCTTTTCTATAAGAGATACAGATAGCCAATATCTACCCTCAGGTACATCGATTTTTGGCAGTGTAGATGGCAAGTTATGGTGAATATCGACCGACCATATTGGTTCCGCACTGCCTAAAGGTTTTGATTCTAACGCAATAGCCAAATAAGGTTTTTCACATTTAGCGTCTGTCTCTGATTGCTGGAGGATGTACCAACTTCGTGCATCCTGCCAGCTAATCTTTTGAAGTGGGGTTGGCTGAGTGATAATCAACCAGCTTGACCAGTTGGCAAATTGATTATCTTTAGTTGCTGCATCTACCTGCAAATCGAGTTTATAAAGGCCTGCTGAAATTGCGGATGATAAACCATCGACTTCAAAGGAAAAGGTATTACCTGTCTGGTTAAAAGTCTGCCGCTCTAAAACTGTGGTGTCAGGCCACCGGCTCAGTTTTACCGAAACCAACTGTCGTGTAGATTCACCCGCAATAAGCAATCGGTGATAAATCCTATTTGGTGTCTGCACCATCTCACGACGCAATCTCAGATTTGGCAACCAATCAGGCATGTTAGATTTGGTTAAGCTTCGACCACAGTCTTCCGTGATAGCAAGGTTTAATAAATCAGAGACATGGGACTCTTTTTCCGGGAGAGAACTGCGTTGCAGCACTTCGATCATTGCATCGAAACTAGCCGAAGTGTTCCCCTCAAGAAGTTTTTGATGAGCGAGAATCAAAGAATCTGCACCATTAAACCAGTTGGCAGAGACAGGTAATACGGTCGTCATCAACATGGTCGCAATAACAAAAGGCTTCAAACAGATATCCCCATATCCTTTTCCCACTACATCGTTCTCATTCTGTAACCGACGCCCCTAAGTGTTTCAATCTCCACATCCGGTAACTTCTGTCGAAGCTGAAGGACATGGGTATCTACAGTTCTCGTCGTCGGGTAATGAGAATATCCCCATACTTGTTCAAGAAGCTCATCCCGGGTAAATACACGGCCTGCATTTTTTGCCAAAAAAAACAGAAGATCGAATTCAGTCCGAGTGAGGATCACCTCACCCAGATCGCTGAGAACAGTGCGGCTCGCCGGATAAATCGTCAGATTGCCAATCACCGTTTCTTCGTTATCCTCTATCTCTTGTTCTGTTTCTCTTAAATGAACGCGAATACGGGCAAGAAGTTCAGCTTCAGCAAAAGGTTTTATCATGTAGTCAACCGCACCGCGATCTAAGCCGGCAACACGATCTCTGACTGAAACCATTGCAGTCAGTAAAATCACGGGCACCGTCTTAATTTTCTTCCATTCAGGCAACCATTCCAGTGAGTCTCCCTCAGGCAATTGCCTGTCAAGAATCACTAAATCAGCTTTCGCCCAATAGTAGCTAACCTTTTGGGCACAGTCTGCATGAAGGCATTTGTAACCTGCCTGTTCAAGGCTGGCGAGCAGACCATCGGCAAGGTTGTTATCATCCTCAACGAGCAACAGCGTCAACTGAGTCACAAGGTATCTCCAAAACAAAGGTGGTAGGTGGACCACTAAAAGACAGTTTGCCACCCATTCTTTTTACCATTGCATCGACGATGGTTAGGCCAAGCCCAAGACCACTTTCAGACACAAAGGGTTTTCTGATTGATTTCCAATCTTTATCTGACAAGGTGCCATGATCCCTCACACTGATTGTCAGTTTGCCATCCAGGCGTTCAGCACACACCGAGACAGGCGCTACGCCGTACTTAAGCGCATTTGTAATAAGGTTATCCAATGACGTTTTCAGCCAGTACATATTGACATAAACCGGGCTGTCTTCTTTTACGGTCAATGTGACATCATGCTCGTCACAAACAAACGCCAGCCACTCATTAACAGAGGGTATTTCATTAGTTTCCAGTGGCTTATGACCTGACTGTAAATAGTCTTTACTCGCTTCGGCAAGCTGCTTAAGGCGCATACTGTCTTCACAGATTCGCCTGAATTCGTCGTAAAACTCTTCAGGCAATGAGTCAAATTTTCTCCGAAACCCTTCCACAGTCATTGTTAGACTGGCAATAGGAGTGCGAAGCTCATGAGTCAAAATTTGAAGAACAGCCATTCTCTCTTTGATCAGTCGGCGTTTTACACTCCACCGGTTAAATAGCCAACCACCAAGACCAAATAAGTTAATGATTGCGAGAAAGACGACCAGTTGGCGCCACTCTGAGGACGTTTCCTGCCAATTCCAACACAGATTGCCGACTTTGGTCAGACAGTAGCTATTTTCAGCCGCATCACTGATATCGAGATCTAAAGAATGTAACGCAGGCTGCCAAATTTCTCGGGTATATAAATAGTAATCACCACCCTTTCTAAACCAAAGCTCATCTCCAGAAAGAAAAAACTCTGAGCCCGAGTTCAAGGCATCAATGGCAAGCTCTGGCATCCGCTGCAGGCGACCTAACAACGTCTCGGGTTCTGCAATTTGCCGCTCTTGAATGTGGAAGTACCGCTCCAGATCATTCATTCTACTTGGAAATATTTCCACATAGCGTAACCCATAACTTCCCCCCCCGGGGTGAATGAGATCTGTTCTGGAAAACCATGCCGCAGGCAGCCATGTTTGATTGCAAACTGCTCGTGAAAATAGCAGAGGCTCTGTCACTTCTGGACTGACAGGCCAAGGACCACTACATTTAGTCGCGGCCTGATAAAGCAGTTTGAGGTCATTAAGTGGATAACTGGACGATTGTGGCAATAGGCTATCCAGATCTAACAGAGCTCGCGGGAACTGACTGTGAATACTGTTCAACGCATAACTGACTAATGGCTTTTCATCAACCAGTCGCTGCCTGAAACGATCATAGTTCTCCGGAAAGCTGTCATTTGCAGATACGGACAGTGACACAATACCAGAAAGAAAAAGTAATACTCGCATAGCCAAAGACTAACACCAGAATCTGGGGTTTACTCATCCAAGTGTCGAAAGTTTGAATTGGGCAAAATTACCTGAATAATCAATTCAGTTCAAATAGATATGCTTCTGATTTTATAAGGGGCTTATTTAAAGGGCTTCAACCTCTGGAAACGAGCATTATTTATACAAAACATCCGCCCTCTTTTTTGTTTCTCGAATTTTATTCCATATAAAAAAGCTGGCCACATTGAGGCCAGCTTTAATTTACAAATATTTTGAATGGTGAGCGTGTTTAAATCGCCTTAGAAATAGCGTCTACACTCTCTTTTGCGTCACCAAACAGCATTGATGCATTTTCTTTGAAGAACAGTGGATTCTGAACACCCGCATAACCGGTATTCATTGAACGCTTGAATACAACAACATTCTTGGCGTTCCACACCTCGAGCACTGGCATACCAGCAATTGGACTGGCAGGATCTTCCATCGCAGCAGGGTTCACTGTGTCATTCGCACCAATGACAAGTACAGTGTCTGTTTCCGGGAAATCATCGTTGATCTCATCCATTTCTAGCACTATGTCATAAGGTACTTTCGCTTCGGCAAGCAGTACATTCATATGTCCCGGAAGACGCCCTGCAACAGGGTGAATGCCGAAACGAACTTCAATACCACGAGAACGTAGCTTTTCAGTGATTTCATACACTGGGTACTGAGCTTGAGCAACGGCCATGCCATATCCCGGAGTAATAATCACTGAGCGTGAGTCTTTTAATAACTCAGCCACTTCTTGTGCTGAAATCTCACTGTGCTCACCCTGCGGCTCATCCGAAGAAGATACTGATCCGTCTGTGCCGAATCCACCAGCGATAACACTGATAAATGAACGGTTCATTGCTTTACACATAATGTAAGACAGAATCGCACCCGAGGACCCCACTAATGCACCAGTGACAATGAGCAAATCGTTGGACAACATAAATCCGGCTGCTGCGGCGGCCCAACCTGAGTAAGAGTTGAGCATAGACACGACAACCGGCATATCAGCGCCACCAATAGAGGCAACCAAATGATAGCCAAATGCGAAGGCAATCAGAGTCGCGAGTACCAGTGCGAAGGTCGATTCACTTCCAACGAATGACGTCAGTAAATAAACCGAGACCAACACAGCCGCCAGGTTAAGCTTGTGGCGATGAGGAAGCATAAGCGGCGAAGAAGAAATAAGACCGCGAAGCTTGCCGAACGCAACGACTGAACCGGTAAAGGTTACAGCACCGATAAATACGCCGAGGAACACCTCAACCAAGTGGATTGTGTGCATTGTGGACGCAATTTCAGGCGTCTCTGCAACGATTTCACCAGGATTGAAGAAGGTGTTGAAACCAACAAGTACTGCAGCCATACCGACAAAGCTGTGCAAAATTGCCACAAGCTCAGGCATCTCTGTCATTTCGACTTTTCTGGCGAAATGCATACCTATGGCACCACCAATAACCATTGCCAGAATCACCCAAGTGGTACCTTGAGATGATGGGTCAAAGATGGTTGCCAATAAGGCAATTGTCATACCCGCTATGCCATAGTAGTTACCTGAACGGGCAGATTCCTGCTTTGACAAGCCAGCAAGGCTCATAATGAACAGTAATGCAGCAACTATATACGCTGCCTGAACAATTCCAGAAGACATGATCACTCCTTAATCTTTTCGGAACATTTCAAGCATGCGCTTAGTGACAGTAAAGCCGCCAAAGATGTTTATGCTTGCTATAAGAACGGCTATGAAGGCAAGAAAGGACACTAATCCGTTGCCCTGCCCAATCTGCAACACTGCGCCAACGATAATGATCCCTGATATCGCGTTCGTCACAGACATTAATGGTGTATGAAGTGCATGAGTAACATTCCATACCACATAATATCCCACCACACAGGCTAAAACGAAGACAGTAAAGTGAGAGAGGAACTCTGCTGGTGCTGAATTGGCAACCCAACCAAATGCCGCTATTCCCGCTGCTATAAGGCCGTATTTCTTCTCGGGAGCCATAGGTTTGTCTTCTTTAATGACAACTGCTGGCTTCTCTTCTTTCGCTTGCTGTGGCTGAGCTGATACCTGAATAGGCGGAGCCGGCCACGTTATTTCACCCTCTTTGATGACGGTGACACCACGTATCACTTGATCATCAAAGTCGACATCAATGTTGCCATCTTTTTCCTTGCAGAGTAACTTCATCAAATTGACAAGGTTTGTACTGTAGAGCTGAGATGACTGGGTAGGAAGACGGGCAACCATATCGGTGTAACCGATAATTTTTACGCCGTTATCGGTCGTAATGATTTTGTCAGCGACGGTATATTCGCAGTTTCCGCCGTTAGCCGCAGCAAGGTCAACAATGACACTGCCCGGTTTCATTGAATCTACCATCTCCTTGGTAACCAATTTCGGCGCAGGTCTGCCGGGAATCAAGGCGGTGGTGATGATAATATCGACGTCTTTTGCTTGTTCTGCGTATAGCTCTGCTGCCTTTTTATTAAAGTCGTCTGACATTTCTTTGGCATAGCCATCACCGCTTCCTGCCGCTTCTTCAAACTGTACCTGAAGAAACTCAGCGCCCATGCTCTCAACCTGTTCTTTCACTTCAGGTCTGACATCAAAAGCGCGAACAATTGCACCCAGACTACCAGCCGCTCCTATCGCTGCGAGTCCAGCAACACCCGCTCCCGCTACGAAGACTTTTGCAGGTGGCACTTTGCCCGCTGCTGTAATTTGCCCAGTGAAGAATCGGCCAAATTCGTGTGCGGATTCAACGACTGCGCGATAACCCGCGATATTCGCCATTGAGCTCAATGCATCGAGAGCCTGTGCTCTTGAGATACGAGGCACGGAGTCCATCGCCATGACATTGATATTTTTTTCTGAGAGCTTTTCCATCAGCGGCTCATTCTGAGCAGGCCAGATAAAACTCACCAATGTCGCGCCATCGTTAAGTAAATCAATTTCATTGACACCTACTTTGGTGTCTGCGTTAGGGGCGTTTACTTTAAAAATAATGTCTGATTTCCAGACATCTTTGGCTTCTTTAACAACAGCACCTGAAGCTTCGTATGACGCATCATCAAAGCTCGCTAAGTTGCCGGCACCTGTTTCAATGACAACACTGAAACCCATTTTTATAAGCTGCTCAACCGTTTTTGGCGTCGCAGCTACCCGCGTCTCATTGGCGAGTATTTCTTTTGGCACACCAATTTGCATAGTTTATCCCTGACTATTGGCTTAAATAATTGTTCCATTTTTAACCAACGAACCCGAACTCAACAACCTATTTGTTGGAATAATTCATAAACTTCATATATATGTAAGCTAACGAAGCCGATCCGCGTTTGAAAATGTAGTTATGTAACAAACAAGCGACAATATCTTTTTATCATCTAACCAGTTGAAAAAAAGCATTAAATAATGACATTCTCAAACATTAAACGATAATTAAAAACAACATTAAAACTTCGAAAAACAAACCCAACGTAATATCGGGCGGGGCTAATCAAACATCTTGTCACCCATTTGGTCGATGTACATCCTCGCCTTGTTAACCATAAGCTCAGATGCGGCACTCTCTGATGGGAGAATGTCCGACCTAATAAAATGATGGATTTTTGGTTCACCGTCTGTCTCTTTACAGATACGACCACTGATCCTGTACTGACCTCCTTCGCTCTTAGGCTCTGAATATATGAGAAATCCTTTGTATTCGATTGGATCGACTGATCTCTCGCTCTCTTTTTCACCAAACAACCATGAAAATAATCCCATGATATTTCCTACAATGAGTTGTAACTAAAACGTTATACTGACGAAGAGCCATTTTTTTGTCCAGTATCAGTGGCATACAGATATAAAAAACTGTCTAGGACAGGCTTTTTTTATATCTCATACTTTATTTTAACAAGCCGATATCACGCTTGATATGATCCGGCAAGTTAACACATGACCACGAGGGTGGCTGATTTCTATCAGACATTAGCGCATTCAAGCAACGGAGTAAGATTGCCGTAACGCTGAAAGCATTTGCTCTTTTCTTTTGGTTTAATTCGATATTGTCGTAATTTAGTTCAACTGCCTGTGTCATTTTTACCCCCAATCCGCCGTTCAATTTATGAGCAAATATTAAGGCTATTTCTTAACCTTTAACACTGACAATTTTTCCACTTTGCCATTATATTTTCTAATGCAAAAGTTACATTTAAATTCGTCTAAACGACTTATTTTAAATAGTATTTGTTCTAATAACGATTCTTTACTTTCATTATAAAATATAAGCACAAAGATTTATCTCAAAATAAACAATCTGTTTACACTTCACTCAATCTTGTCACTGAAATGGAGAGGCTATTTGGTTGCTCGGTTTTCACCGGTTGGAAAATACACCAATAAAAATATTCCAGCCCTTACAAACCAATACAGTAACTACGGCGGTGCAAACGGCAATAAGTATGAGTAGACATTTACAACTTTTTTGGTTTTGTTATTATTTATCATGTGTTTATCATTAATCGACAGACAACAACCAAAGAACGGAGAAAATACCGAAATGACAAAGCGCAAACTTAATAAAACTGACCGCGAGACACAGAGGGATGAACAAAACGTTGAGGGCAACAGTTACCAACACCACAGAGGAGAAATAAAAGATAATGCCCTAAAAGCACTAGTAACAGATAGGCTGTTCAGAGTGAGGGTAGAAAAACCCAAAAAAGGTAAAGGGTCATATTCCCGCAAAGGGCGCTCAGACAAAGGTCAGCGCCCTTTTTTAGGTCTGGGCATTTATTTGTTTCTCACAACACACTCTGATTAACTGGAAATGGGGACGAAGTATGTTAAAGATGCCCATGCAGCAAGCCAAAAAATAATTAATGCTACATCGAGCCAGTCACGCTTTTCCATCCAGTTTCTCCCTTCCACTGCTTTTCCATTTTATCGGCCTCAACGCGTTCATCTTGAATCACGATGTTCTAGGTCTTTCGGCGACTTTTCACTAGAGTTGTCATATGGCGTATACACTTTTCACAAGCAAACCATGTGCCAGTAAGCACTAAAGTAGTTACGTTAAGCACAACAAACAAAAGGTAAATATCAAGAACGAAAAGGCCGCTGGTATGAAGATATGTAGCAAGTTACTTTAAGAAGAGTGATGATGTTGTTCGCATATTTCTTGTATGGTGGTAACGGTAACGTTGAAGCGCCTCGCCTTGAAGTCATTGAATGACTGAGATGACTTCACCCGATTAAAACCGCTGAAAGCCAGCCATATCCGGTTTCACAGGTTCAAGAGATTCTATTGTCCTTGCGTATTCAATAAAACTCTCAGACAAGGTCACACCGACCGACCGGACATTATTTCCTGGATGCTCCAGTGCATCATACCCTTCCTTTCCTTTTGTCGTATACGCTGATGATACGGATCGATACAGACCATTATCTTCAACAGATCGCCATTCATTCTCAACCCTGTATTGAAGGGAGCTGATTCTGCGTCCGATCGGCAAGTCTTTATCGTAGTCAAAACGCAAATAAGCAGTGTAAGGAAAACTGCCGTCACCCGTTCCATTTATACCATTATTAATAGCGTTATCTATGGCACCTTCCAACGCGAGCCTTACCTGCTTACCTGATACACGATATTCCACAATATCAATTTCGAATGGCAGCAAACGGCCAGCTATTTCAGCGGCAGTAAGTGAGCCTGACGACACACTCACCCTTACTCCACCAGCATTGTGGATGGCAAAATCGGCGGGTATTCCACGACATCGAGCGGAGAACAACATTGCTTCACAAACCAAAGGCGCGATCTCACTGCCTCCTTTTTGATCTGGAACTCTGATATGCCTGAGCAAGTGAGGAACAAAAGTGACGATGTCACTTTCTAGTCGGTGTACGGCGGGCTTGTAATCTCGGCCAATGACATCATGGATATCATTTTCAGTTTTAGTGAACAAGACGTTGTCTTGTTGCTTCAGAGCGCAAATTGCTTCGCGTTTTGCATCAACGTCATCAATATCACTGTTCCCATCAGTCAAGCTGGCATTTTGACAACAGTCCTCATCAAGTAAGAGAAAGTTGTTTCCAGAATGATGGGTGACCTCACCATGTGAATTGAACTCGAGTTCAACTGCACCTAAAAACATCGCATGACAGCAAGCCTGCAAAACCAATGTTCCAGATTCACAGCGACCGTATGGTTCCTCGAAACCCAGCCCGAGAGCACTAAAATCGCCTTGTAGAGTATGACTATGTCCACCAATTATCACCGATAGGCCATCAACCTGCTCTGCCATATCAAGATCTGCTGCATAGCCAAGGTGACTGAGCAAAATTATATTTTTGATGCCTTGGTCATGGAGGCGCTTGACCGTATTTTTGACAACCTCCAGTGAAGAAACAAAAGGAGTGTCTGGATCAGGGTTGGCAATAGCAGACATTTTATCTATCGACACACCAAATATAGCCACTTGATGTCCGTTGAACTCTTTAATGACGACATCTGCCCGCTTTTGTTTTGCCAGATAAGGACGTAATTGCGGCTTATCAGAGAGCCGTTTAGTTTTGTTGGGCAATTCATGGCTGACATCCCAATTGCCTGCCAGTAGGGGAAAATGGATATCAGAAAGAAAGTCTGAGACCGGACCGTTTCCCAAGTCCAACTCATGATTTCCCAGTGTCATTGCATCAAGACCCAGCATGTTCAAAAGGCGGGCATTAATGTCTCCCTTGAAAAGGCTGTAATACAGTGACCCCTGAAAACAGTCACCAGCATGCAAAAAAAGAAAGCCCTGCTGCTTCTCTTTTGCCTGTTGTCTGAAGTGTTCAACGACATTCTTGATGCGAGCAAAGCCACCTGTTGTCGTTTTTATTTGCATATGGCTATCTGGCAAGGACAAAGTGATTGGCGAGGGCTCGAAATGCGAGTGTGTGTCATTAATATGAGTAACAGAAAGAATAAGTGGGTTTATTGTCGGCATAGATCCCTTTAATAATGAAATGCAATACAGCTGCCAAGCATTCTACATTACAATCGTCACAGATACATGCTCGGTTATCCGGATCGTAGCGGATATGAAATGTTTGATGTCGTTGTATTTTCCCGCGGATAACCACGAAAGCTGCATACATAGTTAGCAGCATACAAGGAAAAAATAGCCTCGCCTATTTTCATAAATAGTAGAAGTGTTAACCACTCTCGTAATAGGTTTAATACCAAACAGTATGAATGGATAAATATATTTGTTCCCTTGGAGTGATATGGAAAAGTTTGGACAGGTACTGTTAATTGAAGATGACAGTATAGTGCGTCAGGCAACTGCACAATGGCTTGAGCTTGCCGGTTTTACGGTGGTCACCTGTGAAACAGGCCATGCCGCGATAGATGCAATGTCGCCTTCATTTTCGGGTGTGGTTGTCAGCGACGTTAAATTACCAGACATTGACGGTATTTCCCTGATCGCTCAACTTCAGGATATTGTTCCTCAGTTACCTGTTATTCTGATCACTGGTCATGGTGATATTGATATGGCCGTCAGTGCCCTCCGGCTTGGTGCCTTCGATTTTCTTGAAAAGCCTTTTGACCCGGCAAGACTGACAGATGCAGTAAAAAAAGGACTCGCTCAGTCTGAGAACGAAAAAAAACGCGGTGATAGGGAAGCATACCTTGAACAACTCCATGGTCTTGAAAGAGTTCTAATTGGAAGTAGCCCTCAAATGCAGAGAGTGCGAGATCAAATAGTACGTCTTGCTGACATGGACACAAACGTGATCATCTATGGTGAAACTGGCTGCGGTAAGGAATTGGTTGCTGAGAGTCTTCATCGTCATAGTCAACGAAACGCTGCTGAATTTGTTGCACTAAACTGCGCTGCCATCCCTGAGAACCTATTTGAAAGTGAGTTGTTCGGTCATGAGCAAGGTGCATTTACTGGCGCGACAAAAAGTCGGATCGGAAAGTTGGAATTTGCCGACCAGGGAAGTGTATTTCTCGATGAAGTTGAAAGTGTTCCACTCGCCATGCAGATAAAGCTGCTGCGAGCCATTCAGGAACAACAGATAGAACGGGTGGGAACCAACAAGCTAAAAGATATTAATATCCGCTGTATAGCGGCAGCGAAAGAGGATTTGAAAGACAACCCTAACTTTCGACAAGACTTATATTATCGTCTAAATGTTTCGCAAATATGCATACCGCCATTGAGGGAGAGAGTTCAGGATATCATCCTACTTTTTGAGTACTTTTGCTCTGAACATCGTTCTACTCGTTCATTGAGTATTAATGATCAAGATACGCTTGCTGGCTACGCATGGCCCGGAAACGTTAGAGAACTTCGCAATGTGGCAACTCAGTTTGCATTGGACAGCAGTGTGTCTGTCGGTGAGATTCTTGCCAGTGGGCCTGATACAACGCCAGCCAGTTCAGAAAACAGACTTCCACTCGCGATCAGAATGCAAAATGCTGAGCGTCAGATTCTTCAGGAAGCGTTACGGCGTCATAAGGGGCATATTCAAGCAGTCATGGATGAATTAGATCTACCTCGACGGACCATTAATCAAAAGATGCAAAAGCATGGATTAAATCGGGCAGACTACATCAGTAATGACGGTGGCAAATAAAGCGGTATCAGGTTCAAGTCATCGATTACCTCTCAGGCTCAAAAAGAATCGATCAACATTGCACATCAGATGTGTCGCTATTAATTTGATAACGTGTATATCTCACAAACGTTATCTCGAGCCTATGAGCATTTTTTTGCTCATCATATCTACAAAATGGCGTGATGAGAGTCATACAAATACTCCAACACATTAGACGTCAATACCTTCCAATCACAACAGCTCGGTTCACATGAGCATAATCTTGCTCACTCTACCTTACCTCTCTCAGCATCTTTTTGCTCATTCCGATACTTCACTCATATAAATCACATCAATATCAATAATTTATATTTTGGCACGTAACATGCTATTTGGGCTCACAGTAATGACAATGTCATCGAAAGGAAAGTGTGTATCAGTCACGCTGAATAAAGGAGTGAATAATGAACATCGCAGCTCGATTTAAACATGCCGCCTTAACAACAATTTTTATCGCCATGTCCACAGTGACAGCCGCGTCACATGCCTCTGAGAATCGTAGTTATATTCTCGCCACCGCCTCAACTGGCGGAACCTATTATCCTGTTGGGGTTGCACTCGCCACTCTCAGTAAAATCAAATTAGAACCTAAGCACAAATTCTCGCTGTCTGCTATCAGCTCTGCTGGGTCTGGCGAAAACGTTAAATTGTTACGCGAGAATGAAGCGCAATTTGCAATTTTGCAGGGTCTTTATGGTGCGTGGGCATGGAATGGTGAAGGTAAACTTAAACAAGCCGGTCCGCAAAAACAACTTCGCTCAGTTTCCATGCTTTGGCAAAATGTCGAACATTTTGTTATTCATTCTGATTTAGCCAAAACAGGAAATGTGTCAGACCTGAAAAATCTGAAGAAAAAGAAATTTTCAATCGGCAAAAAAAATTCAGGTACTGAGGGTTCCGGCAGGCATATTATGTCTGGTCTGAAAATTGACCCGGAGTCATTTAATCTCGCTTACATGGGATATGGTGCAAGTGCCGATGCACTTCAAAATGGTGCCATTGAGGGAATGAATACCCCTGCTGGTGTTCCTGTGAGTGCGGTAACCAGAGCCTTTGCCGCCATGGGAGACAATATCACACTACTATCATTCACAGATAAGCAGATAAAAGCAGCCAATAAGGGTTATAACCTCTGGAATAGCCTTGAAATACCAGCAAATACATATCCGGGCCAAACCAAAACAGTAAAAACTATTGCACAGCCAAACTTCCTTGCTGCCCGCTATGACATTAGCGATGAAGACGTGTACATGCTAACGAAAACCATATATGACAATCTCCCTTTCCTGAATGGTATTCATAAAGCCACCAAAGCGATGGCATTAGAAAAAGCCATTGCAGGCTTGCCAGTTCCGCTTCATCCGGGAGCAGCACGTTTTTATGAAGAAATGGGACTGACTATCCCGGCTCATTTAAAAACGCAGTAATGACCGCCATCAATCTATCGACACGGAAGTACAGGGGCTGACATCTGTTAGCTTCTGGTTACCTGAAGCCTTACCTCAGGAGTCGCAATGAATACCAATCTAACAAAAGACAGCAGTGAGAGTGGCGAGGAAGCCCTCTCACAATTTGAGCTGTCACAAAGAGATCACTCACCGCTACTCACAAACGTGATCACTACCATCGCAGTCATATTGGCGTTACTACATATCTGGTTTAACACTCTGGCCACTGTACCCGAGTTATTGGTCTCGGCCACACACTTTGCAGGTTTCGCGGCAATGTGTGCATTAACCTATCCTGCCGCTAAGCGTCTGAAATACAGCAAAATAGCCCTGTGTATCGATATAATCATCGCAATTGCCGCAATGTCATGCCTTATTTATATCGCACTGGCAGAAGATGCACTTTACGAGCGTGGCGTTACCTTCATTGCATCTGACTGGTTTTTTTCTATTCTGGCCGTTGTCATCGTACTCGAGCTGATCAGAAGAACCATGGGATGGTTTATTCCCCTGCTAATCATCGTCGCGTTGAGTTATGTCGTATGGTGGGGAGATCTTATCAGCGGCGTATTCGCTTTTCCCGGTTTATCAACTGAGACAATTCTCTACCGTAGTTTTTATAGCTCAGAAGGACTTTTTGGCCCCATTTCTCGGATTTCATGGAGCTATGTCTTTATGTTTATTCTATTTGGTGCCTTTCTGGTTAAATCCGGCGCAGGTGATTTCATCATTCGTGTATCACGCGCAGTGGCAGGAAAAATCATAGGTGGCCCTGGATTTGTTGCAGTACTTGGCTCCGGGTTGATGGGCTCGGTATCGGGCTCAAGCGTTGCAAACACTGTTTCAACGGGTGTAATTACTATCCCCCTGATGAAAAAAGCAGGTTTTCCCGCCCGTTTTTCTGCAGGTGTCGAAGCCGCCGCGTCAACAGGCGGGCAACTTATGCCTCCTGTAATGGGAGCAGGAGCCTTTATTATGGCTTCATACACCCAAATCCCTTACGTCGATATTATTGCAGTGTCCTTTGTACCTGCTCTCATTTACTTTCTTTCCGTTGCTTTTTTCGTTCGTATTGAAGCAAAACGAAGTGGTGTGCAATCAGTAGAAAAAAATTCAGAGCCCGTTTTGAAAGTGTTAATCAGTGGTTGGCATTATCTTATTCCCCTTGTTGTATTGGTTATTCTTCTGATTAATGGGTTTACTCCAACCTATGCCGCTGGGCTGTCCATTCTCTCAGTAGTCGTAGCCTCTTGGTTATCGCCGAATAAAATGGGACTGAGAGATGTCATTGATGCCTTGTCACAAGGCTCGAAAAACATGGCAACCACTGCAGTGCTACTGACCGGGATCGGGCTGGTCGTCAATGTCATCAGCACAACTGGCGTGGGTAATACCTTTTCACTCATGATTAATTCATGGGCCGATGGCAATTTATTTATGATGCTCGGGCTGGTCGCTATAGCCTCACTGGTTCTTGGCATGGGCCTACCTGTAACAGCCTCTTATATCGTGTTGGGAACACTCTCTGCCCCCGCAATATATAGCCTCATTGCGGAACAACAGCTTCTGGAAATGATGGTAAACGGGCAGCTCCCTGAACAGGCGAAAACAATCTTTATGCTTCTGGCACCGGAGAGTATTGACGCGCTTGCAAGGCCAATGTTGCTTGAGGATGCAAAAGTGCTGTTTAGTCTGGTACCCGATGATTTTAAATCGAGCCTCCTAGAGCAGGGACTGGGTCTGGAAAAAGTAGGGCTGGCTCTTTTAACGGCTCATCTGATCATATTCTGGTTGTCTCAAGACAGTAATGTGACACCACCGGTCTGTCTGACAGCGTTCGCGGCAGCGACCATCGCCAAAACACCACCAATGAAAACTGGATTTACGGCCTGGAAAGTTGCTAAAGGTCTCTATCTCGTTCCACTACTTATGGCTTATACACCGCTGGTAAATGGCGATATCACTGATGTCATTGTCGTCGGAGGTTTTGCCATTCTCGGGACTTGGGCATTGGTAGCGACGTTAGAGGGATATTTGGAGAGCCCTCTCAACCCGCTATTGAGAGGTGTCCTTCTTATATCGGCGCTTCTGATGTTATGGCCAGATATCGAGATTTATTTTCGTATGCTCGGTCTTTTGATATTTGCCATCTTATTTGCCGTTACCACAAAAAATTACAAATTGAACCGTGAGTCAATTGCGAGGTAAAAGATAAACTCCATCAAGTAACGTCGACTTAAATGTCACCCACTTTTTGATTTTCGGCGTTACTTGCCCACTCTAAAAATCGTCACTCACAAAGGGGCCGCCGCTATTTGCTAAAAACGTCGAATTGGAGCCGGAATGTCATTCCCTGACCATTATTTCGAAACGCTTCTATGCTTCCTCCGATATCACGCATGCTGTTCGCAGTAATAGCAAGCCCTATACCCAAACCCTCCCCCATCTTCTTACTGGTATAGAAAGGTTCAAAGATCTGTCCTAATTCTTGATCAGACACACCGGGGCCATTGTCTATCACATCCAAATTAACGTATTTTTGCTTGGTATCAGAGCACACTTTTAGCTTGACCTTCAGCTCGATCATTGGCTCTTTAACACCTTCTACCGCATCCATCGCGTTGGATAATAGATTTCCAATCGCTTGTTCGACACGCTGAGCTTCGCCCTTAATAAGTGGGATGCCATACTCAATTTTTCGTGAAAACATCACCCTCTCTAGGCGGTCCTGATTTATCAACACAACCCTGTCGATAAGCGTGTAAATGGACAAAGGCAAAAGTTCGCTGGGCCTGTTAAAAGCAAACGTTTTTAATTGAGATGTCATCGCTGCCATACGATCGATTAATGTATCGACCATTGCCATATTCGTTCTTAAAGTATCCATTTGCTGACGTTCAATCAGAAGACTATTGCTAGAAAGCAGTGTTTTCAGGCCTGTCAGGGGTTGGTTTAGCTCATGGACAATGGCGGTCGACATTTTGCCCATCGCAGCAAGCTTTTGTTGGTCAATCAGAGTTTGTTTTGCAGACTCCAGCTCGGCTGTTCGCTCTAATACTCTTTGCTCTAGCCGGCTATTGAGTTCCTGAAGTGCATGCTCGGCTTTCTTTCTCTTACTGATATCGAGTATGGTGACGAGATACACTTTTTGGGAAGCCTGTGGGGAGGCAGTAATAGAAAATAAGATCGGAAATGTCGAACCGTCACTTCGCTGAGCATGAGCTTCAACGCCAGTCATTTCAACAAAATCACTATCTTTGAGTCGTTCCAGAAGAGCATTGATAATTTCATTTCGCTCATCGTCCGGGAAAAGTTGATTTAAAGAGAATCCTCTTGCCTCTGAATCTGAAAGAGTAAGGTACCTTTGAGCCATTGGGTTAATAAATAATGTCTCTCCCCATCTATCCAGCATGATCAACCCAACATTGGTACCTGTGATGATTTGCCTTAATTGCTGTTCAGAGTCAGTAATAGCTAGCTGAAATTGCTCCCTTGTTCTGAGGCGTCTTTTTCGCTCATTGAGGTATAAACACAGAGCAATCAGCGATACCGTCAAGGTCAGTGCGATTGCCGCAGATCCGTTAGCATAAGCATGGATCGTATCAAGCGGTGTCAAAAAATAAACCCGCCAATTAACATCATCAAGTAACACGCTCTGTTCAAGAAATGACTTATTCGAGTCCACCAACGTCATTATTGAGATGGAGTAGCCGCCGCTGAGCTCCACGCGTTGCTGAGTAACACTGGATGAAAGGTTAATCGGCAAATCCTCTCTTACACGAAGAAAAAATTTACCGTCCATATCGCTGACAAAAACATGTTCATTAGCCGCAGACCATGATTCTTCTAACTGATTGAGCTCGAAACGAATAACAGACAATCCTGCCAGCTTGCCTTCTCCGTATAGAGGCGCTGCAAAATAATGGAAGACAGGAGTAGATGTCGTATCTGTGGCTGTGACTACCTCACCACCAGAGTCTTCAAGACGCTGAAATAGCGATGAAAGCATTTTATTATCGGGATAGTCTTCTATGCTTGCGGATGCCAAAGAACCGTCGGAGCGAAATACATACCAACCTCGAGTATTGGCGGCCTTGTCCATGTGGGTAAGAAACGCCTCACTTTCCCTCTCAGCCGCTGGATCGCCGAGTAAAAGCTGGTTAATGCTGTCATTGTCTGAGGTCAGATAAGGTAATACTCTATATCGACCGAGGACTCTACGTATATCACTGATATAAGACAGTAACCTGTCTTCTCCTTCAGAGTGAACCGATGCCAACAAAACATCTGATACCGTATTTCTCACCGAGATAGTGACGATTGTTGCAAGAGCCACACTTAAAATGCCAAAAAAAAGAATCTTCTTAACGCTTTTTTTCAGTACCAGATTCGGCTCCATACCCGTCATAGCGATATCGGCCATATACCTCTTCCCTCGTTAAACTGTTTCTGAATACGATGAACGTCGATGCCAGACATATCGATATGCTGCCAACTCACGTTGTATTTCTTAAATGAAGGGCAGATTGACTGGAGCTGTATGGATTACAAGCCTCGATATTAGGAGACGATCAACAGTAAGGAAGAAAATTTCACCACGAATCCCACAAGCAGACAAATAATGGCACATGACCGCCACCTGAGTTCATCCCTGCTGAGAACAGCCGCATTAAATACCACTAGGCTGATATGATGCCAATCGCCCGTTCTCTGGCCATATTGGAAGGCTGAGCGTATTAACATCAGGGCACCTGTGATAAGGAGAACTGTCTCAACTGCGTGAAATATGGTTGACAAAAACACACTATTCCTTACGTTTTTCCTTAATGACATTATAAATCAGATATTTACAATATAATCAAGAATTTGATACCAAATAAGCGATCATGCATAGTTAACAGGTAACAGTTTAGAACAAAGGATTATGTTCGATATGTCTCAAAAGGTCGCGTTTATCGGTTTAGGAAATATGGGATTTCCAATGGCCGGTCACCTATCTCGCTTGGGTTCTACCTTAAAAGTATTCAACCGCAGCGCTGAAAAGGCCCTGAACTGGCGAAGAAAACATGTTGGTCAGGTATGTGCATCACCAGCCGAAGCAGCAAAAGACAGTGATGTTGTTTTTATATGCGTAGGCAATGACAACGACGTCAGAGATGTCGTTTATGGTGAGAGAGGTGTATTGGAAACGGCCAAACCGGGTACCACCTTTGTTGATCACACAACTACATCTGCTCAACTTGCCCGCGAATTGGCTGATGTGTTCTCCGAGCATGAATGCCAATTCGTAGATGCTCCCGTGTCGGGTGGTCAGGCAGGTGCAGAAGCTGGTCAACTGGCCGTCATGGCAGGTGGAAATGAATCTGACCTGAACGAGATCACTCAGGCTTTAAACACCTATTCCAGAGTAGTGACCCTAATGGGCCCACATGGCTCAGGGCAACTCTGTAAGATGGTCAACCAAATTTGTGTCACTGGCGTATTGCAAAGCCTCTCTGAAGGGGTCAACTTCGCACTTCGTTCTGGCCTTGATATACAAAAAGTTTTCGCGACACTGTCACAAGGTGCCGCTGGCTCATGGCAGATGGCTAATCGTGCCAGCACAATGGCGAATGACGACTTTGATTTTGGTTTCGCAATCGAATGGATGATCAAAGATCTGACCTATTGTCTTGATGAGGGTCATCGAATCGATGCTCAACTTCCCCTCACCGAACAAACTTTACAGCGTTATGAAGAACTCGCACAAAATGGTGACAGCCGAAGCGACATATCAGCGCTTATAAAACAATTCAATCAAAAGAAGCAGTAGCGATCATGAAGCAACAGTCATCAAGGCGACAAAATGGCCAGAGAGTTTCGATCGCTGGTCACACACAACCTGCAGGCATTGAGCGCGCCGAAAAAACGCAGTAACAGGTTGTTAAAAACCACTCACTCGCCTAAGTCGTCTCTGGCTAGTACGCCGTTGCGGTAGTCCTTCAAGGCCTGCTCAATCTCCTGGTCAGTGTTCATCACGAACGGACCGTAGTGGGCCACTGGCTCGTCAATTACCTGACCAGCCAGAATCAATACGCCAGTCGCTTCCCGGCTTCTTATCGACAACGCTTCTCCCTCAGACAACAATGCAAGGTAACCTTTCTCAACGATAGCGTTACCTATTTCAACGCTGCCCTCATAAACAAACACTTTTGCCTGAAAATCAGGTTCGAAAATAATCTCACGTTCCTCACCCGATTTAGCCTGCCAGTCTGCAACAATTACCGGGACACCTGTCTTCATCAAAGGGCCACGTAATATGGCTTCGCCATCCGAAACCTGTCCAGCGATCAGGCGAAGCAGGTTTCCCTCACCCTCGCTATACTCCGCGATTTGAGGAGATTGAAAATCTTCATACCAAGGTGTCTGCATTTTTTTTGCCGCCGGTAAATTAATCCACATTTGAAATCCATGCAGTTTACCCTCTGTAATGATTGGCATTTCACTGTGTATTACCCCGCGGCCAGCACTCATAAACTGAGCACCGCCACTTTTCAGCGCACCGCGATTACCAAGATGATCTTTATGCTCAAAATGACCACACAACATATATGTCAGCGTTTCGATACCTCTGTGAGGATGTGGCGGAAATCCCCCGATATAATCATCAGGGTTGTCACTTTTTAATTCATCAAGAAGCAGGAAAGGACTGAAAGACAAAGGATCATCGAATCCATGTACACGGCTAATACTCACTCCATCGCCATCCGACGTCGGTGGCTTTTAATCTGTCGAGCAACCTTTCGATATTGCATCCTAACCCCTTAAAATCAATCAATGTTCTTTAGCAACTGCTTAGTTCAGTATACTTACCAGAGCTAAGTTTGGATCGAACAACATAAAAGTCACACGCAGTTAATCACAAAAAAAGCAGCCACAACTGGGCTGCTTTCGAACAGGGTTTTGGTCTCGTTTTACGCTTTACTTAGGTTCAAAAATATAGAACTGGGTCGATAGAGGCGGCAAATTCAACGCCACAGATTGTGGCAATGTATGACACTCGACCCTCTCTGTTTTTATCGATGAACCAATATCATAACCACTACCATGATACTGTTTATCGTCGGTATTCAGGATCAGACGATAATCTCCGTCCACTGGTACCCCGAGACGATAATCTTCTCTTGGCACTGGCGTGAAGTTGGAAACGACCAGAATACGCTGTCCAGTGCGGTCAAAACGCTCATGAACTAAAACAGAATGTTCACTGTCATCTTGCATCCGCCACTCAAAGCCTTCTGGCGAGCAATCCAGTTGATGCAATGCAGGAAATTCACGATAGAGATGGTTGAGATCTTTCACCAGTTTCTGCACACCAGCATGTCGGTCGTACTCTAACAAAAACCACTGAAGTTGGTTGTCGTGATCCCATTCAGACGTCTGTCCGAACTCGGTTCCCATGAAATTGAGTTTCTTGCCCGGTTGACCATACATGTAACCAAGGTAAGCGCGTAAATTAGCTGTTTTTTGCCACTCATCACCCGGCATTTTATCGTGAACAGCCCCTTTACCGTATACGACTTCATCATGAGACAGCGACAACACATAGTTTTCGCTAAAAGCGTAAACCATTGGGAACGTCACCGTATTGTGATGATATTTGCGATGGACTGACTCTTCCTGAATATAGCTCAGGCTATCGTGCATCCAGCCCATGTTCCATTTAAGGCCAAAACCCAGTCCCCCCATTGAGGTCGGACGGGAAACACCGGGAAATGCCGTCGATTCCTCAGCAATAGTCAGTGCATTAGGGAAATGTTTGTATACCTCCTCGTTCATCCAACGAAGAAGGCTGATTGCATCATAATTCTCATTTCCACCGTCTGCATTTGGGATCCACTGGTCATGCTCGCGAGAGTAGTCCAGATAGAGCATAGAGGCGACTGCATCTACCCGTAACCCATCGATGTGGAATTCTTCGAGCCAGAAAAGTGCATTCGAGACTAAAAAGCGTCGAACATGATCTCTTCCGTAGTCATAGATAAAGCTGTTCCAATCCTGATGCCATCCTCTGCGAGGATCGGGATCATTGAATAATGATGTACCATCAAAATTGGCCAAACCATGGTCATCTGAAGGAAAATGAGCAGGAACCCAATCTAAGACCACACCGATATTGGCCTGATGGCAGGCATCGACGAAAAATTTGAAGTCATCAGGTGTACCGTATCTGCTCGTAGGAGCAAACATCCCAACTGGCTGATATCCCCAAGAACCATAAAATGGATGCTCTGAAATAGGCATCAATTCGACATGGCTGTAACCCATTTCTTTAAGGTAAGGGACAAGATGCTCAGCAAGATCACGGTACGTATACATATCTCCGTTTTCATGTCGACGCCATGAGCCCGGATGTAATTCGTAAAAGGACAAAGGCAGCTCATGCTTTGTCTCCAGTTGCCGATTTTGCCATTTCTTGTCATTCCACTGGTAAGCTTTGCGATCATACACTCGGGAAGAAAAAGATGGGTGCTGCTCTGCGTGCATACCCCAAGGGTCCATCTTATGAGGTAAACCATTACCTGCTGAATCCTTGAGCTCAAATTTATATCTGGCACCAGTTTCAATATCAGGTATGAATAGTACCCATAATCCGTGGTCAATGCGTTGCATCGGATTGCGACGACCATCCCAGCTATTGAAGTCACCAATAACACTGGCCGAGGAAGCATGCGGGGCAAAAACGATAAAACGGGTACCTTGTACCGTTTCCCCTGCTCTCGCTAAAGCAAGCTTTTGGGCACCCATCTCTTTATGCATACGAATGGGGTCCAGAACGGCATTTTCCTCAGGCATTACCTGATGAAACTGATAAGGATCGCAGATCGTCTGTGTCTGTTTTCCCCAGTCGATCTCTAACTCGTACAGCTCCCCTGTCAAATCATCAGCACTGTCGAGATAAAACCCGGCAGAGTCGCCGTCACGGCGAAGTGTCTGTCGAGTGCCTGACGCACGAACGAGAACGACTGATTCCGCACTAGGCATCCAAACACGCAAAGCGATGTCGCCTGTATTGTCGTGCTCACGATACTGAGGACCAAGAAAAGCGAAGGGATCTGAGAAAGCAGCTCTTTCAAGCTGCTGATAAATATCCTTTTCAGGACATGAAATAGCCAAAAAATGTCTCCTTACGAGTCAGAACGACTGGCTTCAACTCTTATTTTCGTTAATTTTTCTGCCAGCACGTTGATATCAGATCGGGCGAAGATTTCTTCAAGAGATACACTGAGTTTGCGCCGCCAGTTAGGATACTCGTTACAGGTTCCGGGAACATTAACCGGGCTATCCATTTCAAGTAAATCCTCAAGCTGCACACTGAAAAGCGAGCTTGCACCAGCGGCAAGATGAAGGTGTAACGCATGACTTAACGCTGTATCCATAGGCACATAAGCGGCGTCGTGACCTATGTGGTCAGGGAGTACCACATGCCAATGGAGACTGTCTAGAAGTCGCTGTTTATTGTATGCACGGCCGTCATAAAGTACTTTCAACTCTTCTTGGTCATTATAAAGACCAAGCTTCTCACCTAATTTTAAATCCTCACAATGCCAGAAGCCCTTCAGTGTAGGCATATCATGGGTGCACAGCGTAGCCATAGACTGAGGCGCATAGTGTTGAGGCGAGTAGTAGCCACCATCCTTCGCTGTTTCAAAAAATAGCACTTTATAAGAGTGAATACCTGCATTATTCAACATTGACACTATTTCATCTGGTACAGTGCCAAGATCTTCGCCGATAACACTACACTTATATCTATGACTTTCAAGGGCAAGAATAGAGAGTAAGTCGTTAACTTTGTTATAAATGTAGGCTCCGTCACATGCTGGTCGACCTTTAGGCACCCACCACAAGCGAAGTAAGCCCAGGATATGGTCGATTCTCAGGGCGCCACAATACTGCATATTGGCGCGAAGAAGCTCAATGAACGGCTGATATGCGTTGTTTTCGAGATAATCCGGGTTGAAAGGTGGTAAACCCCAGACCTGTCCAAGTGGACCAAGCGCATCGGGAGGTGCACCAATACTTGCATCGAGAACCAGTCCTCCTTCATCTGCCCATGTTTCAGCCCCCGAGTGACAGACTCCAACCGCCAAATCTCGATAAAGACCCAGCTTCATGCCTTTATCCGTCGCTTCCTGATGGACTAATTCTAACTGCTGTTGGCTAATCCATTGAAGGTACATGAAGAATTCAATGTCTTCGTGATGGGTTTTAGCGAAGTCTGCTACCGCTGGTTTCTTTGCATGTTTCAACGTCTCAGGGAATACTGGCCATCCCCACACATCTCCAGCATCATTGCCAGTAGACTGGTTCAGTTCAATATGTAACGCATCAAAGAGTGCTTGTTGCTCAAGACTCTCTCCACCGTCTCTTATGAAGTCCTTAAATGTCTGCACTCTTGATGTATCATCACGCAATTGCTTGAATTCATCAAATAACAACCGGAGTACAGGCAGCTTCAGTGCGGTAACACCCTGATAATCGACCCACTCAGAGTCACGGATGAGTGCTAACTGTTCTTTGAAGTCCTCGGTATTTACATATTCTTGTACATGCTGACTGGATAAAAACTCAGGCACAGACTGAACATCGATATAGAGAATATTCAACCACAAACGCGATGATGGACTGTAAGGACTTGCTGATTCAGGCGTGGCTGGGAACAAAGCGTGAATAGGATTAATGCCAACAAAATCGCCACCATGTTTGGCAACACTGGCCACCAGCGCTTTCAAATCACTGAAATCACCAATCCCCCAGTTATTTTTGCTGCGGAGAGTATAAAGCTGAACACTTGCCCCCCAGAGTTTATCCCCATTTCGTAATACTGAGGGCTTGTAGCACTGCGTTGGCGCTATTATCAGTCTCATCTGAATGGGAGATTTTCTGCGTTTACGTCTCAGTTGAAAACTGTGGTATCCCATAGGCAAAGAGTCAGGGAGTGCTATTGTGACAGGCTGATTAGCTTCACGGCCGTCTGAAACTAGCAGAGAAGAGATATCTCCTGATAACTTTTGACCGCACTCAGTGGTGAGTTGCCAACTGAAATCACTGACTCTTGCTGCCTTTGAAAGGTTGAGATGAAAAATTTTTTCAGCATCCTGCGTGAATACAGTTACTGGTGCGATAATTTCTTTATTTTTTTTCTTCTCTGCCGATTTCAGTAACGCTTTTTCAGAGCTAAGGTCATAGCCCAGCGCTGACAACAAGGCTTCTTTTGTCTGCTTATCAACGACTGCATCACGCCCCCATGCATCCTTGTACTCTCCTGCAATGCCAGCTTCGACTGCAACCTTTTCAATGGTCGTATCCATATTCACTTCCCTATCTCCTAGCAGGTGAAAAGCTACTCACCCCAGCTAACTGTCGGTTTAAATCATTTTTACCGACATATTCTGTGTTATTTTCGCTGGCTCAATATCATCCAATGCTCCATTGAACCTCGCTTTCTCAGCGGTCCGAATCACTGACATGCCCGACAAGCTGTCGGGCAATTAATCAGTAAACGATAAAACTCAGTTTGTTATCGAACCGATGACAGCCGCCAAATATTATTAGCATAATCCTGTATGCTTCGGTCCGAACTGAACTTGGATGTAAGTGCGGTATTGAGAATCGCTTTCTTCGCCCAAGATGACTGGTCACGATAAGATTTATCAACTGCGCATTGCGCATCGCAATAGGCACTGAAATCAGCGAGAACAAGGTATGGGTCGCCATAATCGAGCAAATTACGGGCAACAGAAATTAACTCTCCAGGGCGCTCAGGAGTAAAGGTGTCGTCCTGTAGCATATTCAGGCAAGCTTTCAATTGTGGGTCGCTGTCGTAATAGATAAACGAGTCGTACCCTCTAGCTTGCAGAGCTTTCACCTCATCGACTTTGAGACCGAAGATGAAGATGTTGTCATCTCCAACTTCCTCTCTGATCTCAACATTTGCACCATCCATAGTACCGATTGTCAGGGCACCATTCATCGCAAGTTTCATATTGCCAGTGCCTGAGGCCTCTTTACCAGCCGTAGAGATCTGCTCGGAAATATCTGCAGCGGGGATAATAAGCTCTGCCAGACTTACCCGATAATCCGGTAAGAAAATGACTTTGAGTTTGTCGTTGAGGCGTTGGTCATTGTTAACGGTTTCCGCAACCCGATTAATGGCATAGATAATGTCCTTGGCGATGGCATATCCCGGCGCTGCTTTAGCTGCAAAAATAAAGACACGGGGATGAATATCGAACTCAGGCTCGTTTAGGAGTCTGTGATACAGAGACAGAATGTGCAGCAGGTTGAGATGCTGGCGTTTGTACTCATGCAGTCGCTTAATCTGAACATCAAATATCGCATCTGTGTTCAGAGTAATACCATGGTGCTCCTCTACCCAGTCAGCCAATTTCTGTTTGTTGGCTTTCTTTACAGTCATGAAGGCTTGCTGAAATTCCTTATCATCAGCAAACGCTTTCAGCCCTTCAATTTCGCTCAGCTCACGTATCCAGCCATCTCCGAGTTTTTCGGTAATAATGGAAGACAATGCCGGGTTACACGCTTTTATCCAGCGACGAGGAGTCACACCATTGGTCACATTAGTCAGCTTTCTGGGGTAAAGCTTGTCAAACTCAGGGAAGAGATCGCGTTTTACCAAATCTGAGTGCAGCGCGGCGACGCCGTTGACTGCGTAACTGGTAACAACTGCCAAGTTAGCCATACGCACCTGACGATGATCACCCTCTTGGATAATCGACAACTTCGACATCTTGCCGATATCACCCGGCCATTGCTGTTGAACTTTAACCATCAATTCATGGTTTATGTCGAAGATAATTTCCATATGCCGCGGCAACAAGTGAGCAATAAGACCCTCACTCCATGTCTCCAAGGCCTCAGGTAGAAGGGTATGGTTGGTGTATGCAAATGTCCGGGTACAAATGTCCCATGCCTCATCCCAGCTCAGATCATGATCATCGATCAACAGCCTCATCAGTTCAGGAATGGCGATGACAGGGTGCGTGTCGTTGAGCTGAATGGTTTCAAGCTTTGGTAGTGTCTTCAGTTCTCGCCCTAAAGCAAGATGACGGCGCAAAATATCACCAACAGAGCACGCACAATGGAAATATTGCTGCATCAAGCGAAGCGTTTTACCCTGTTCGTGATTGTCATTGGGATACAGCACTTTGGTTATGTTTGACGCTTCAAGAACGGGATACTGAGCACCAACAAAATCACCCTCATTGAATCGGGCTAAATCAAACGGATCACCGGTGTGGCACTCCCAAAGACGAAGCGGCAGAGTGATTTCATTCTGATAGCCGACAACAGGTAAGTCCCAGGCAATGCCCTCAACCTTCAATCCGGGCACCCATCTTTTACGCAGTTTCCCTCTATCATCAGAATACTGCTCAACATGGCCCCAGAAACCCACAGTTTGCGTTAATTCAGGACGCCGACGTTCCCATGGATATCCAAGCGCTTCTCTCCAGGTATCAGGACTCTCAACTTGTCGGCCAGCAGCGAAGGATTGCTTGAACAACCCGTATTCATAATGGAGACCATAACCGACAGCAGGGAGAGCCTGACTGGCTAGTGAGTCCATAAAACAGGCTGCAAGTCTGCCTAATCCACCATTACCCAATGCAGGATCGCGCTCCTCCTCCAGAATATCTGACAATGCAAGATCCATCTCTTGGAGGGCTTCCTCAATCTTTTCATAAAGACCAAGGTTTATAAGGTTATTGCCCGTTAAACGACCAATCAGAAACTCTAATGACAGGTAATTTATTTTGCGGGTTTTCTCTCCGTCTATGAACGCTTCCGTATCAAGCAAATTCATCGAAGTATACTGTGACAGAACCCTGCCGAGTGCCAGATACCAATCTTTGGTCGTCGCATTTTTCTCGATAACGGCCAATTGGCTCTTCAGCACCTGACGCAATTCCCGCTGGAATTGTTCCTTGTCAAAGTTAGAACCATGAGAATACATAGTCATAAAAGTTCTCTCGGGCTAAGCGATAAAAAAATATTGAAAGCTGGAAAATGTATCAGGTTGATTTGTCTTTCCAGACTTCTCTTGTAATGTGAAAAACAGTTACATAGTGGTTAACACTTGGTAATTTTGTGACACCATCCAGCCTAGACACGACATTTTTTTATCTTTTTTTGATTGGAGACACATTCAACCGATTGTTTTTCATACTTTAATTTGTAATTTGATCTCATTTAAACTCATTTTAAAGTTAAATATTGCGTCATTCGTCACAAATTAAACTTGATAACACCATGAGTTTTTGTAATATTTCTACAAATAAAAATTTAAGTGATATAGATCACTATTATCTGTCAGTAATTAAGGATAACAATCGCTTCTTCCCTCCCCTCACCAATGAATCGAGAACAAAAACACAAAATTGGATAAATCAGTTGTTCCTATATTGCTAGTTCAGGTATACCTTCTTCCTAAATAAATACATTGGCAACACATCAAAAATGCCTGTGGCCCTCATGCCCCAAAGAATCGAAAGTTTATGATTTCCAGCAAGGTCAGGTACACAGGACATGCATCCATCTGGCATCGCTATTTTACCTATATTGAGGCGAAAACCGAATAGGTAAGATGCGATAGTCAACGTCCCAATTGTCTCATTCATGTATGGCATTTAAGAGGATTCAAGATTGCAAAATAAAACACATTCCAGTTCATCCCAGAATACAGATATTCCATCAGCACCTGTGGCTAAAAAAGTGCCATATGAAATGACACACCACGACCACAAAAGGGTAGATAACTATTACTGGATGCGCGATGACAGTCGCAGTGACAAAGAGATTCTTGCACACCTTGAGGCTGAAAATGCCTTCACTGACACTATGCTCTCTCACACAGAGGCCGAGCAAAATGTACTCTTTGAGGAGTTAAAAGGACGAATCGTCAAAGACGACAGCTCTGTCCCGGTGAAAAAAGGCAACTTTTTTTACACCACAGAAGTCAGCGGCGACAACGAGTACCCGGTTTACGTAAGAGCAGATAATTTTGATGGTGAAAACAAACTGACTCTGTTGGATGTTAACCAATTAGCCAGCGAGCACGAGTATTATCATCTGTCAGGTACCAGCATAAGTCCTGATGCCAATCTTCTTGCTTACGGTGAAGACACACTGAGCAGAAGAATTTACACGTTAAGAATTAAAGACCTTACGACAGATCAGCTACTTAAAGATGAGCTGGCTGGCACTTCTGGTCAAGTCGTGTGGCAGAATGATAATAAAGCGTTTTACTACATCAAAAAAGATGAACAGACGCTGCTTGAATATCAGGTTTACAAGCATGAATTAGGGACTGATCAGTCAGAGGATGTGCTGATTTACGAAGAAACTGATCTGTCTTTCTACACCTTCCTCTCAAAAAGTAAGGACGATACAGAAGTCTACATCTGGCATTACAGTACTGACTGTAAAGCCGTATCTGTGCTTTCTGCGGATGATGCCAATGCAGTGCCTGAGCTGTTTTATCCCCGTGAACATGGGCTTGAATACTCCATCGAAAAACACGGAGATAGCTATTTTGTTTTAACTAACCATAAGGCAACAAACTTTAGGTTGATGACAACCAATGCCGCAGAAAAATACGATATTGATTTGTGGCAAGATGCTGTTGAACCAGAGACGGATGCTTTACTGGAAGATTTTGAGCTTTTCGAAAACCATCTCGTCTATCAAAAAAGAAAGGATGGGATCACATCAATAACCGTTCGCGAAATCACGTCCGGTTCAGAATATCAGTTGCCATTTGAAGAGCAGGCCTTCACGGCTGGTATGTCTGGTAATATCGAGATGGATGCACCTGCTGTCCGTATCTATTACTCCAGTTTAACGACACCAGCATCCAGTTATGATTTTGAATTGACCACTGGCCATTCAACATTGCTGAAACAACAAAAAGTGCTTGGAGAATTCAGCCCGGATAATTACCAGTCTGAACGTATCATGGTGACAGCACGAGACGGTAAGCGCGTCCCTGTTTCTCTTGTTTACAGAAAAGATTCCTTCAAACAAGATGGGACTAATCCGCTGTATCAATATGGTTATGGATCCTATGGTGCAACAATTGATCCAAGCTTCTCCAGAAATTGGCTTAGCTTGCTAGACCGTGGTTTTGTGTGTGCAATAGCTCATATCCGCGGTTCTGAAATGCTTGGACGCCCCTGGTATGAAGACGGTAAATTACTCAATAAAATGAATACGTTTACCGATTTTATAGACGTGACAATGTCACTTGTTGAACAGAAATATTGTGCCGATGATAAGGTATTTGCTGTTGGTGGCTCGGCAGGTGGTCTCCTGATGGGTGCCGTTGTTAATATGGCACCAGAACTTTATCGTGGTATTGCTTCTCATGTTCCCTTCGTCGATGTCGTCACTACCATGCTTGATGAATCTATCCCGCTTACAACCAATGAATACGGTGAGTGGGGCAATCCCAACGAAAAAGTCTATTACGACTATATGCTGAGTTATTCGCCTTACGACAACATCACGCCGCAGGCATACCCACATATCTTGGTGACCACTGGTTTACATGACTCGCAAGTACAGTATTTTGAGCCTATGAAATGGGTTGCGAAGCTACGTGAGCTAAAAACTGACAACAACAAATTACTGTTTAAAACAGATATGGAGGCAGGACACGGAGGAGCATCAGGACGCTTCAAAGCGCTCCACGACAAAGCGCTAGAATATGCCTTTTTCTTTGATTTACTGAAATAACACGAGTCCTAGGAAAAAAGACCTGCGGGCGAATCATCTACTGCAGGTCTTCTTATAAAAATACCCTCCTACTAAAGGGAACAAGGATGATTGAATGGCAACCGGATCGTATTTGGTATCAGACAGGCAAATACTCGCATTGGGGGATTAGTATTGGGCTTCGGATGACAATCTTCCGCCTCGCAAACGGCGGTTTGTTAGTTCACAACCCCATAGAACTCACCGAGTCGCTAAAAGACCAGCTTGCAAAGCTTGGTCATATACAAGGAATAACGACAGTAAATACCCATCTCCACCACTATCTATCAGATTGGTGGCTGACTTATCCCGATGCTTATTTTTACGCCGCGCCGGGCCTTGAAGCGAAAAGAACCGATATTGGATTTGATGCGCCGCTATCAACGCAAAGCCAGCCTCTTTGGCGAGATGATCTGCTTCAGACTGTATTTACGACCTACGGAGAGAATAAGGATATTATATTCTGTGACCCTGTCACAAAAACATTGGTGTTCGGAACCGTCTTTAGTCACCTGAATCGAGGTACCCTTCTCACACAGTTTGCGGGTTTACTGACCGGACGGTACTTTGAACCCGCCACGACACCATCAACTTCAATGTATCTGGAAGAGAAAACTCAGATAAGACAATCTCTACAGGAAGTTTTGTCCTGGCCTTTCGAATCGATTTTACCTATTCATGGTCAACCCATTGCCGGTGAGGGCAAAAAGCACATTATCAAAGCATTTAGCTGGGCACTGAATGGCTAACTCAACCGCCTCGTTAATCTTCAACATACATCAACGACATTTGTTATCTGCGCCTGTTTTCTATCTGGAAATCATAAGCGCTGATATAAACACGGCAGTACAAACTCTTCATCAGTAACAGGGGTAATATAGGAAAATACTTTATGTATTGTTGCGGCTCCAAGCCACTGAAACTCTGCTTTTTCCTGTCTTTTGAGTATATAATGACGGCCACGGATTTTAGTCAGCAGTTAAATAATGAAAACACATCTACTCACCTTTTTAAAAGGTATCGCAATGGGAAGTGCAGATGTCGTCCCCGGCGTCTCTGGCGGTACAATCGCATTTATTACCGGTATTTATGACACCCTTCTTGAAAGTATTCGCCGTGTAAACCCAAGCATCATTCCACTTTGGAGAAAGGAAGGTTTCAAAGCCGTTTGGCAGTATGTGAATGGCTCTTTTCTGTTAGCGTTACTCAGCGGCATTCTTCTTGCGATTTTTACTCTCGCAAAAGGAGTGACATGGGGACTCACCAACCACCCTATTGTACTTTGGTCTTTTTTCTTTGGCCTGATTGTCGCTTCCGCTATTCATATGATTAAACAAGTTGAACAATGGTCTTTAGCCCGAATGGCGATGGTGGTATTTGGTGCACTGTTTGCCTGGCAAATCACAATGGCTAATCCCTTAGCTTTTGAAGTTAATCTATTTACCGTGTTTGCATCAGGTGCGATAGCAATCTGTGCGATGATTTTGCCTGGCATATCTGGCAGCCTTATCTTATTGATTTTAGGTATGTACAGCACAGTGCTCTCCGCTGCAAAGCAGTTTGATGTTGTTACCCTAGCCGTATTTGCACTTGGGTGCCTGATCGGTTTGCTGTCCTTCTCGCATCTCTTATCATGGTTACTCCGACGTTTCCGGGAACTGACCATTACTTTCCTCACAGGACTCATTATAGGTGCGTTGGTTAAGATATGGCCTTGGAAGGAAGTGATTAGCTGGAGAATCAATAGCGCGGGTGAGCAAGTCCCACTGATCGAAAAAAACCTGCTTCCATGGGTCTATGAGACAGTGACCTCACAACCTTCACAACTTACGATTGCTGTAGTCATGATGGTTGTTGGTTTCATGCTGGTGTTAGCCATGGAAAAGGTGGCATACAAACTCGCAGACTAAGTTTTTCCCGCAAGATATCAAGAAAGCGGATAGTTTGACTACTCCGCTTTCTTACTTCCCGGGTAGTATTCCTCAAGGCCATATCCATGAAAAAAATGACTCATCTTCATTTTTCATGACAGCCAGTTACCAAGTCAAAAAAATTACCGCGCCGTCAAAAAGTTCATTGGCAAATAGATAACAAATTTACACCCGCTTCGAGTCATCAGATTCACATCATAACCATCAAATTGTCAGTGTTCTGAATATTTACAGCTATGTTAATATCATGTTTTAGATCATCTATTAGTCACTCTCCATGGATGTTTCCTTAACTCATGTCAAAAATGTGGTTATTGCCATTTCTCTCTTCCTTTTTCTGGGTGTAGGATTTTTTTTGCCAGAGTTAGTTGTTTTCCTGACAAAAGGCGAAAAAGAAGAGACAACCAAATTTTGTGAACTTGGTATTGAGTCTTGCCATTTTCCCCTAGCAACAGTGTCGCTATCAGTACCCATTATAAAACCGCTCGAAGAGGCAGAACTAAAAGTGGTATTAGCGTCTTCAGCTCCTGAACTCATGTTGGAACTTCACGGACGAGAAATGGACATGGGTGTGTATCGCCTGAAACTTCAGAAACAAAAAGCAGGGCAATACACTGGCACTATGTTTTTGCCAGTGTGCACGCAAAAAGAGATGAGCTGGGAAGGTCATATCGTTGAAGAATCTGAGGATGTTCGATTTCCCATCAGCATTAGGATGAGCCGATGAAAGTAAAAATTCTGATATTAGCTATTGCTCTCATTGCGGGGCTGGGTGCTAGATATTATATAGACGGACAAGATACTAAGGACGCTCTTGCTCTTGGACAATTACAGAGCGGCGATAAGATGTTAGACCTGTATGATCAGCAGGATCCACGCGTCAGAGTGGTCTACTTTGGATATACTCATTGCCCGGATGTATGCCCCACTTCCTTGGCTATCCTATCAGCAGCAATGAAAACCTTACCGCAAGACACATTACAAAAAATCAAACCAGTCTTTATTACACTCGACCCTGAGAGAGACACAGGAAAAGTGGCGGAAGAGTATGCCAGACACTTTCACCCTAATATAGCAGGAGCTAGTGGTCCCGAAGATCAGATCAGGAAGCTCGCCGAGCGATATGGTGTGCTCTTTATGGTCACGCAATTAGAGGATTCTGCGATGGAGTATACCGTGGACCACAGTTCTTATTTTTATTTCATTGCCTCTGACGGCACGTTGATTGAAAAAGTCCAGCATACTCTCAATCCAGCCATTATCGCCGATGCGATTTTCAGAACGACTCAGAACATCTGACTATCACGTTTAAGGACAGTTAATATGATCAAAGCTTCAAGCTTCACTGCGCTGCTTTTTATCTTCGCAAGCTCGTTCGCAAATGCACACATTATGTTAGACCAAGCATATGCCAGAGAAATGGCACCTAATGCCAAAACTTCAGCCATATTTGCCAATATTCACAATCATAGTGACGATGATCGTCTGCTTGTTTCCGCCTCTTCCCCTCGGGCAGATCGTGTCGAGCTTCACGGACATTCGATGCAAAATGGGATGATGAAGATGAGAAAGGTGGAGAATATTGCTATCGCAAAAAATGGAGTTGTCTCACTTAAGCCTGGAGGTCTCCACATCATGCTTTTTGATTTAAAATCAAGACTAAAAGAAGGCGAGTCTATTGATCTAAGTCTACACTTTGCCAATGGAGATGTAATTGAGCATCTAGTTCCTGTAAAGACCGTGATGAACGGTATGGCAATGGACTCAGATCACAAACATTGATAGTAAAGTGAGACTTTTGCATTGAGAATGGCCAAATAAACATTTGAAATAAGAAAGTTTTTATCTTTGCGTTTCAAGTTTGAGTCGCCCGTGAACCAATGATTGGCGTCATAATATCGAAGTAGGGTCTACTGTTAATACATATTCTACAGGAAGTAGCATTATTATTTTGACAATGCAGTAACAGGCACACTAACAAGTATTATGAGGTTCACTATGAAAAAACGTCTACTCGCCCTCGCACCGCTGGCATGTTGCGCTCTGCTGGTGGGATGCTCCAGCTCTAATGGCGTGGAGAAAAGCGTGGCGGGACTTTCAGCCAAAGTATATCAACTGTCTAGTCAGGTAGACCAACTTACTGAGCAGTTGGAGCAAGTGTCTGAGGAAGCGGCATCTTTGAAAGGCGGTATTTTTGATGCTAAAGCAACTTCAGATCTGGCATATGACGAGGCAACGCGCGCTAACGAGCGTATAGACTTAATGTCGCAGAGCATTGTGAAGTCTCAAAGCTATGTGAAGTAGGCAGACGTCAAGTTGAAATAATCGTTTCACAAGGTAGTGTTCGAAAAAAATAGAAAGGCGCCATGGTGCCTTTTTTGTTGCGTATTGAAAGGTATCAATGGTAACTGACCACGCGTAGCTAGATAGCGAACTATAGCGGCATTGTTCCTACTTCGACGGGTATGCCCGACTGTACGGAGAGCGTTGCACGATATCTTATTGAGTGCAATGAATTTTCCCCTAACCACTCTGTCAATAACTCATCAGGGCGAGAAACAAGTCGCTTGTCCTTGTCTTCTTTTGTTCTCGACAGCGGCCTGTGGGCTTCAACAAAGACTGCACCGTCAGGCTCTACACTTATTTTTACCGCCTGATTAATTATTTTCACCGTTTCGCCAACACGCGCTTTATCATACAACCAAACTATGTCTTCTGGTCGCATACGAATACAGCCAGAGCTGACACGGAGACCGATTCCAAAGTCTTTATTAGTGCCGTGAATGAGGTATTCACCTGAACCATAGGATAGTCTGAGGGCATGAGTACCAAGAGGGTTATCCGGCCCCGGTGGCACAACATCGGGAAGTTCAATTTCACGTTCCAGATATTCAGCCTTAATCTCTTTGGTCGGTCGCCAAGTAGGATTTTCCCTTTTGTTTCTGATGCTGGTTGTCATTAATGGCGTTTCACGCCCTACCCTGCCAATTCCAATTGGAAAAACATGAACATTACTCTTTCCTTTTTCGAAGTAATAAAGCCTTAGCTCTGCCAAGTTGACCACTATTCCTTCATAGTCGACGACGGGTAAAATTAACTTTCTTGGGATGGTAACGAAAGTACCTGGTTCTACTAAATGAGGAGACACACCAGGATTCGCGGCTATCAGAGCAAGAAAGCCTACATTGTATTGTGCTGCTATGGATTCAAGATCTTCAGTTTTGTCGCTGACATGAATGATATTTTTGCCGATTATTCTGCTACCTTGCGACGGGAGCGTGTACTCTACGGCGTGTAGATTAAAAGCGAAAATTGCTAGAAGTAATAACAACCATTTACCACACCTCATCGCGTCTACATTCATCCCTTGCAAAACCTCTTAAATAAATATCTGTGCGGTGGTTTGAGGGCTTTTACCAGTCAGAACATTAACCGGACACCAAAACTGCCTTCAAACTCTATATCTGACCTATTTTGGCCGTACCATACAGGTCCAAATTCTCCAAAACATTCCGCATTGGTGCCTACTAGAGGAACAGAAATACCTAAACCGGTTTTTATTCCCCATTCTTTGTCGGTCTCATCAAGCCACTGAGCGCCGGTATATGAATAACCACCCAGCGTTCCTGCCCACTCAACATTCCAAAGTAAATCCAACCCTGCATGAAATTCTTCGAAACCAGCTGAAATACGGAAGTTTTCTCGGTTATAACTAATTGTGTAACCCGGTGATCCAACTGATATGCCTATAACGTTTTCGTATGCATTCGATACGGAAAGAGGAATGACAGACAGAGAGGTAACAATCACTATGTTTTTAAATATTTGCATAGAGTTTATCTAAAAGTTGAAGTGAATTTCACTGTCACTCTAGTTGTGTAACACTAGGTTTTCCATATTCGAGTCATATTTTTCAGTATTGGTACAAGTTTAGTGAAAGTATTAGGAATTTAGGTCGGTCTTATCGGGACAAGCAAGTCAAGGAATAGTAATTATGCTCATAAAATCAAAGAAGCGATCGGAATTGTCAGAGAACGAACTCACCTCTGAGCAATCATATTTATCGCGACGTGATGCCTTAAAAAAGTTTGGTATTGCTGCGGCTGCTCTGCCCGTTGCGCACAATGCAAACGCTGATTTATTTGGTTTTTTTTCAGGTGACGACGACAAAAAACAAACAAAAGCCTTCAAGAGAGATGTATTAACTGCGAAGAAAACCGATTACGGGCAGTCATTAACGATGACACCCGAGAAAAAGATTCTTACCTATAACAACTTTTATGAATTTGGCACTGGAAAAACAGATCCTGTCGACAACAGCCAAGGTTTTGTCGTTGATCCTTGGAAGCTTGAAGTGACAGGTTTAGTGAACAAGCCGTTGACCTTGAATTACCAAGATCTTCTCTCTCGCTTCCCGATAGAAGAAAGGCGCTACAGGATGCGTTGCGTTGAGGCATGGTCAATGAACATTCCATGGTTGGGTTTCCCTCTATCTGAGTTACTCAAGGCGGCAGACCCACTCGGTAGCGCGAAATATGTCGCATTCGAAACCTTGTACGACCCAAAGCAAATGCCGGGGCAAGCATCGTCATTTACCGGCGGCGGTATTGATTATCCGTATGTAGAAGGACTTCGTATTGATGAAGCAATGCACCCTTTGACGCTATTAAGCGTTGGCCTGTATGGCAAAACTCTGGCTCCGCAGAATGGAGCTCCGATACGACTTGTTGTGCCTTGGAAATACGGTTTTAAAAACATTAAATCCATCGTCAAGATCCACTTGCTGGAGAAAAAACCACCAACCACATGGAATATACTTGCAAGACATGAGTACGGTTTTTACGCCAACGTTAACCCAGAAGTAGACCATCCGCGATGGAGTCAGGGGTCAGAGAGATTTATTGGAGAAGGAACAGTATTTAGCTCACAACGACAAAAAACACTCATGTTCAATGGATATGCTGAAGAGGTTGCCAGCCTATATTCTGGGATGGACCTCACCAGGGAGTTTTAATGCGGGTTACTCAAAGACATGTCATCATCCTCAAAACCCTTTTACACCTTATTCAGGCGTATTTTTTGGTTCAATTAGTCACACTGACTTTGGGAGGGGGATTTGGAGCAGACCCTGTAGAGGGACTGACAAAATACACAGGCATAGCAGCGCTGAATAGTCTGGTGGTTTCATTGGTGATAGGTCCGGCAACCCGTTTTTACCGGATGGGACTCATGATAAGGTTGCGTCGACCTGCTGGCATTTACAGTTTTGTCTGGGCATCCCTTCACCTCGCTGTCTACGCCTTCCTAGATTTGGGTTTGAATGTCAGCTTACTGATAAGTGAAATCGTAGAACGTCCGTATCTTACCGTGGGATTTGTTGTTTGGTTGGTGCTGTTGGCACTAACAGTGACATCTACACAGGCGATTCAACGAAAACTGGGTCGCCGATGGCAAACGCTGCACAACTGGGTATACCTGGCTGCTGCACTTGCGCCTATCCACTTTTATTGGTCATCAAAGTCTGAGCTGATTGAGCCTGGTATTTATCTGGTCATCTCGGCGGCACTGCTACTGCTTAGACGACGAAACGTTAAAATGTGGATACAAAGTGTCCTTTCTCCCTTGCAAAGGCTGATTTATCACACAAGAGCGAAGGCGGAATAGTGACTCAGGATGTCACTTTTCTTAAAAATTTGCCATACTTCGGGTAAATCTATGTAGTTACAACTTTTTCTGGAGAGGCAGCTTGCTGGACGATGTGATATCACAAAGCCTTGAAGGGTTTAAGGCTGATTGCCGTAAGCTTTGTGAAAACCACTACCCAACAATCCATAACCGTGGCATGAGAGACATTCATCTTGGCAAAGCCTTGTCTCGCCGTATCGTCAGCACACTCAGTGCAGGCGGGCATTATGCATCTCTTGTTCAGTTGGAAACAGCTGAGCATATCAGACTTCCTATTTTCCACATAAATGGCGGCCAATATCAGCTCTACGTCATTGGTCACCGTATGGTTAGCCCCGGAGCGGGTTGCCGTCATGCTCTTATAACCGATATACAGTGGTCGCTTGAGAAGCTTGAACTCTCAAGCGACGCTGACTTCAGACTACTATTGGTATCAGACCACTGGTTTGATCGCACGATGGCAAGCAAAACGCTCCCCAGTTGGTGGTTGGGAAACATGCCAGTTGATCTGGAAGCCTACCAAAGTCAGGGAATCAAATTGCAACTCAGTGATGGGAGTTTATCGAAGGACATCGAACATCAATGTTCACTGGACAATGGGAACTTTAAGCTTTTCCATCCTTTGAAAAGGCTTAAAGATAATGAAGTGATATACAAGTACATGTTGATGTCAGCGTCTTTTACGCTTCACCCCAATAATACTCTCGGTAATGATTGAGATTGCAATCATTTAGACTTCTAAATCATTGTCTGAAGGCTTTGTCCAGACTGACTTAAAGTCAAACCAACCCACCGTATTAGAACTAAAGTCCTGCAGTTCGCTGTCATCGATAACGCCCAACCAAATATGGAAAAGCGGGAGGAGCTGTCGGGTATCCACCAGCGTTCGTGCAAGACTTTCATCGTAGTAACTGTCTTCTGTATCGTTTGAGCGCGATTTATCTACTTCGCGCATCGTGGCTTCATATTCGCGTTCAGGCATCATTGCAGAAAATAAACCGAAACAGAAAACCCACTGAAGCAATGCATCACTCCTTTTACTGCCCAGACTCACTCCTCCCAGCCATATGTCGATTTTCTTGAGATCTTTTCCAGATTGGATCTGCTCATGCTCTAACACGATAAATTCAACGTTGATATTGTCACGAGCGAGGATGGTCTTAATCACCTTACCCATTATCGGATAAAGAGGATGACTCCCCTGATATCCAAGATATATTGTTGTGGGGCCCGGAGTATCTATCTCAGGCAATACAGCAGGTGTATGCGCCCAACCCGGTCTCAATCCATAGGCGGGTGTAAGGCGATATTCAGCAGCGCCAGACGCCTCCAGAAGCGGTAACATATGAGCAGGAGATAAACGGTACTGGAAGAATGCTGCCCACCTGGGATCTTTTGCAATGCCAGATCGCCGGTTAAGTAGAAGGAAGTTACTCCCCTCATCAAGCACCATTCTTTTCCCCGTCATATTACTGAATGTTCCTCTGCGTGTATCCAGCGCTCCAGGGTGCAATGATGCACTGGGGTGCAATTGGCACATCGCAGTATTATCAAGAACCCATATTTCGACAGTATCTGTTAGCGCCCTGAAACCAAAATACTGATCATGAGCCTCTAAAACTAGCTTCCGGTCAGTGTTTTCTGCGACCTTATACGCCCCTGTTCCAACAGGAAATCTATCCGCATTTTTTGTGGCAGATGCTTCTCTGGAACGAATACTGGCCATCGGTAGTGCTAACGAATCTGCAAAACGGTGATCAGCTATTGTCAGGAAAACATCAATCACATTGATTGCTGGGGAATTCACACGATCAATATGAGAAAAGTAGGTGTGATTACGCAAACTCTCTAACGACCAGATGATATCTCTCACCTGCAGTGGTTTACCATCATGAAAATAGACTGAGGGCCTTATAAAAAAACGCCAGTGTCTTTCAGTGATCTTCTGCCAGTGATGAGCCAGATCCGGCTCAACCCGCTCGGTTTTATCATTAACTCGTGTCAATCCGTTGAATATCTGACGGATAAGATGGTTTTCAGAGCGTCTTAAAGGTTTAGCAGGGTTTAGGCAGTAAAAGGGGCGGTAGTAAGGCAGCCTGATAATTTGCTTCCCTTCCCTTGTACTCGATCCGAGTAATTCCTGAATAAGAAGAGCTAATTTCCCTGCGTCATGATTCAAAGCATCAAACGCGGCATCCAGTTTTCCTTCGCTTATCCACTGCCTTAATCTTTTTTGCTGCAGATCAGACGTAGAGCGATGAAATATTAAACGGCTGAGCTTTCCGCGCCCCACAGCGGGTTGCCAAGTGATCCAGCCTGTCTCAGCCATCTTGTTGAGTACCATTCGCGCATTTCTCCTCGTGCACTCGAGGATGGCAGACATATCCTGAAGGGTTGTTTCGCTGTCTTTACCCCCAAAATGGCCATAGACACGAGCAAATTGTGACTGTAAACGCTGACTCGACATAAAAGAGGAACCCAATATTTCCAAAACTTAAACACTTAATTTCCCCTATTCTAAACCTAAATCCTGAAACAGACCCTACAAACCAAGCACTTAATTACATTCCACGCGCACAAAATGAGCGAACAAACGTTTATTGATTGTTATTTGTAGCGAGATCCTTAATATCAATGGCCATAAATCCAAGAAGATGACGGACGACGTTTCCGTGGAGAGTGTATGGCGAACGCAGCAATAGACAGCCATTTCAAGAGAAAACAGCGCTGGATGGCAAGCCATGTCCAAGATGCCAAGTTCCCAACGAAAGAGAGCCTAGAAGGACATAGCCTATATCAGAAAACTGAACGTCTGCCCGTTGAGCACAACAACTCTCAAGAAAACACCGACCTCAACCTCACCTTTCACCGGGTTGACTGTCATCCTCTTATGATTCGTTACGCTGTAACACTGTCCAAGGCATGGCCAGAAACACAACGACCATTGATTTTGGAATACCTTTCTCAGGTGTCTTTGACAGACCAAGAGGTCGAAAACAATACAAAAATTGCACTGTATCTGGCCACGCAAGATGGAATGCCAGTCGGTGTGGGTATGCTGTTTGAAAGCTTGGAAGATCAAGATTGGGTGAGTGGTATTTACGATATCACAGCGGAAAATTCAGATATCAGTAACGCCATGCTTCACTTCCTCATCAGAAGAGCTGAGGCAAAGTCAGTCGTTTGCAGCCCCATGTAAATGATTGCTCGGTATTTCATCATGAAATAATCAGACTGAGAATAGCTCACACGCAAGATGGGGGATTACACAAATAAAAAACCGCCTGAAATACTACTTTTCGGCGGCTTATCTACACATTATCGATATATTGATCATTAATCGCACTAAACATGGTGATTTATAAGAGTGTGATGCGATTATTTTCTTTCTGCACGTTCTTTTCGGACAACCAACAAGCCGATGATGATAAATGTAACAACGAGTACTGTTTCCACTAGTTTCCTCCGGGAAGTGTTAAAATTTTGTTAGGTTCAAAGACAAACCTTAAATAAACGCGCATATTCTATAGTTTTCTCACTAAGAATTCACGGCAATACAGCTGTTGGCGTGACTTAAATCGAAATAGTTAATGATTTTCACTTAATTGCGACAATTTTAAAGCGACATACCTCACTCAAAAGCGCTCAATCTATCTTGAGTGAGGTACAGTAAAGCTTATCGCACTGCCTTATTCAGCTTCTTTTTTTACCTTTTTCGGCATAAAGACTTGCTCTCCAACGGCTACGCCTTGGTAAAAACTCTTATTACGCTGTTTCGGCGTGCGTTTATCCTGTGTTGGCTTTTTAACCTGTTTTTTACCCGGTTTTTTACCTACAAATTTCTTTTTTTTCGGTGCAAGGCCTTTGAATTTAGCTTCCAGCCCATCTAGAACATGAAACTGAATTTTTTGGGCCAAAAATGCTTCAACATTTTTAAAGTTATGCCAGTCTTTAGGCCCAACAAATGAAAATGCCAAGCCCTTGTTCCCTGCCCTTCCAGTTCGCCCAATGCGATGAACGTACTCTTCTGCATGCTTTGGCATGTCGAAGTTAACTACATGGGAGACGTTGTTGATGTCAAGACCACGTGAAGCCACATCTGTAGTCACAAGCACCTTATGGAGACCTCGTTCGAACTCATCCATGATTCGGTTCCGCTGAGCCTGATTAAGATCGCCACTCAGTGCCACTGCTTTTATGCCACGCTCAATAAATTCCTTCGCAAGCCTGTCGGTATCCGCCCGTGTGGCAGTGAATATCATTAACTGTTGATACTCCTGTTCCATGATTCTTTCGAGCAAAGCCTGTTTGTGATCAAGATGGTCACTGAGATAAAAATGTTGAGTAATGTCCTTATGTTCATCGTTGGCGTAGCCAATAGCGACTCGTTTAGGATCCGTTAACATATCTCCAGCGATATCATTCACCTGATGGTGATCAAGTGTCGCAGAAAACATTAATGTCTGACGTTTGCGATGAGATGCAGCTTCGTTGATAGCCTTTAACTGAGGAGCAAAACCCAGATCAAGCATTCTGTCCGCTTCATCCATGATCAACATCTCAAGTCCATCAAGACTCAAATGGCGGTGTTCAAGGTGGTCTGCAAGGCGTCCCGGCGTAGCGACAACAAATATCGGGTCTTTTCGGAAGGCCTTTGCCTGGTCATTAAAGTTTTCACCACCGAGGATCAAAGCCGCCTTGTAAGGAGTAGCAGAAATAAGTTGACGTAACTGACCGAAAACCTGCTTGGCAAGCTCACGTGTTGGCGCGAGTATCACTACTCTGGGATCACGTCGACTGAACGGTTTCGCCCGGAACATACGTTGCAATGCGGGTAACAGGAAAGCCAGTGTTTTCCCCGATCCTGTTTTTGAGGATGCCAGTAAGTCTTTACCTGCACAGGCAACTGGAATCGCGCTTTGTTGAATCTCTGTAGGCTGCTGAAAGCCGAGATGCTCAATGGTTTTCATCAGTCGTTTGTCTAAATTCAGATCTTCAAATTGCAATGTATCACTCCAATGGTGTTATCTTTTTCTGCATAAGCGCAGAAGTCGGCCAGCAGCACCTTATCGCCGCCATTAATTGGCGCGGAGTTTATCATAAAACTCATGGTTTTCCGCACCAAAAGCGCCCTTGATCACAAATTTAAACTCTGGATAGATGCATTTTTGCATTTGAAGTCTCAAGTTCAGTGCGGACATTAACTGATAAGGAAAGTAGCATGAGTAACACCAATGTTATTCATCGCTGGAAAAGATTGGCTCTTGAGGAGAGAGTTATCCAGCGACCAGATGGGTGTAAAACGGTTGAAACTATCGTTCATCACCCAGGCGCAGTGTTAATTGTGCCAGTATTAGAAAATGGCGACCTCGTTATGGTTCGTCAATACCGCTCAGCAATCGACGATTGGATTTATGAGTTTCCTGCTGGCACACTCGAAGAGAGTGAAACGGCGGAAGTTTGTGCCAAGAGAGAGCTGGCGGAAGAAACACAACTGGTAGCAAAAACATGGACCAAGCTCGGGGTGATCTTTCCTGCCCCCGGCTTTTGTGATGAAGAAATGCATATTTTTCTTGCGTCCGACCTAAGTGATGGGAGCGGTATCCCCGACGAGGATGAGTTTATAGATGTTATATCATTAAGTATTGATGATATTGATAAGATGCTTTTAGACAACACGTTGAAAGACAGTAAGACAATATCCGCTCTTTACTTAACGAAAAAACACAGACTTCTCTGATCATCAATCTAGCAACATTTTAAAAGGAGAACATTGAGTGCAACAGGAAGTAGCAAGTAACAATAATAAAGCTCCGACACCAAAATCCAATTTATGGTTAGAAAACCTTAAGTTGAATCTATTTGCCATGGTGAAGATTCCTCTTATCTCATTTTGCAAAGCAAAACTTATTTACTTAGACGACCAACGTGTAGAAATAAAAATTCCGCTAAAGCGAAAAACAAAAAATCACTTAAGCAGTATGTATCTTGGAGCCTTGGCAGTAGGTGCAGATATTGCAGGCGGATACCTCGCCTACTACAAAACAAGTCAAGACAACAGGAAGGTATCACTGGCCTTTAAAAGCATGAGAGCCGATTTTTTGAAACGACCTGAAGATGATGTTGTTTTCATTTGCGATCAAGGAACCTTGATAGAAGAAATGTTAGAAGAAACATTCAGAACAGGTGAAAGGGTGAATAAAGAGGTTAAGGTAACAGCAATCTGTCCTTCGCTACACGGACAAGAGCCAATGGCTAACCTATACTTAACCCTTTCATTAAAGGGCATTAAATAGCTCAAAAATATTAAAAACTTACCATCACGATAATATATAAGAGTGATGTTTCTCAACAATCATACTGCTTATGTTGAGGCTTACAATTCAAAACTGGGTGATAACTTGGTTTCTTTCCCGTAAATCCGGCTTTAGTTTTTGAAACGTTAACTCTGTTTTGCCTTTAAATAATTTTAACTACTAGATTTATTGGCAAAACAGTTTGTTACAGGAGTTTACTGTGAGTGTAACCAAGAAACTGAAAGCGTTTTTCCAACAGGATACGGCACCGGGTATTGTATTAATTTTTACAGCATTTGCTGCTTTGGTCGTTGCCAACTCATCATTGGCAGGTCACTACCTCCATTTTTTAGAACTCCCTGTACAGTTTCGTATAGGGGCCCTAGATATTGAGAAAAATATGCTTTTGCTCATCAACGACGGGTTGATGGCAATTTTTTTCTTATTAATCGGATTGGAGGTAAAGCGAGAACTCGTAGAGGGGTCACTAAAAACCAAGAAACAGGCTATCTTTCCCGTTGTTGCGGCTATCGGCGGCATGGTAGTGCCAGTACTGATTTTTACTGTGTTTAATCATGGAGACAGCATCGCAATGACTGGCTGGGCCATTCCGTCAGCCACAGACATTGCGTTCACACTTGGTGTATTAGCTCTTTTCGGTAAGCGCGTCCCCGTTTGTCTTAAAATCTTCCTCTTAGCGCTTGCAGTAATCGATGACCTCGGCGCAGTGCTCATCATCGCCTTGTTCTTTAGTTCTGACCTTTCAATAACAGCCCTTGTTGTGGCCGCTGCTGCATGCCTTATCTTGTATTATATGAATAAACATGAGGTACATAGACTGACAGCTTATTTGCTTGTTGGCGCCATACTTTGGATTGCAGTACTTAAATCTGGCGTTCATGCGACAGTTGCCGGCGTCATACTGGGCTTCCTTATTCCTCTGGGTACGACAGACAAACGCTCACCGCTAAGAAACCTCGAACACGGTATCTCACCATGGAGTAACTTCCTTATTTTACCCCTCTTTGCGTTTGCCAATTCTGGCGTTCCCCTTGGTGGTCTTGATGCTGGCACACTTTTACAGCCTCTCCCTTTAGGCATCGCACTTGGGCTGATTATAGGAAAACCTATCGGCGTCACAGGGGCTTGCTGGCTGTCCCACAAGCTTGGCATTGCGAAGCTGCCAGATGAGATTAACTTTGGTCACATATTGGGGGCTTCTATCCTGTGTGGTATCGGGTTCACCATGTCTATCTTTATCGCAACCCTTGCCTTTCCGAGCAATGTTGGTCCCGAACTGATCAATACATCTCGTATCGCTATCTTTATCGGTTCTTTCGCCTCTGCCATCATTGGTTATATGGTGCTCAAATATGTATTTGAACGTTATCCAACGGAGGTTAAACGCCATAAAAAACCTGATGTTGATAATCAAACAGAATCAGAGAAAGTCGCGGAGGCGAATGCGACAAACTGATTTAACGTGACATAAGAGGGCGCTGACAATTTCCTTGTTAGTGCCCTTTTTTCTATCTGAAAATTGTTCTTAGCCTACAATAAACCCCTCATAGTGCGATTATTTACTTTGTGATTCTTAATAGAAGCGCCCCCCGAAAAACATCCTATTCAGCAAAGCCATACGAACCTAAATGGACTCGTACTCAGCACTTCATAGAACCGATTATTACGACTGACTTAAGTTATTTCATCGCTCACAGTTGGTCTTTACCAATTAAAACAGCCACACGCCACATTATAATAAATCAAAGTAAGCTGTTGTTTATTTATGGCACAACAAACGGTATAATTTCAGCCGAAAAATTATATGGCGTTCGCTTTAAAACATTCCTTAATAATATTTCTTTCTTATCTTATTTTCACACATGGTAAGCGAGAAAATATCCTGGTGCACTTTAAGGTATGGTTGACTTTTAAAAATCTCAGTGATGGCGCGGCATCAGACCACTAAGCAACGAGTTATCAACCATTTTTGTGGATAACGGAAATTATCCACAGCTTTATAAAAACCGTTAACTCATTGTTTTAATTGATTTTAAAATGTAAACATATCTTGTCAGGTGAATAGCCGAAAGCCAGTGTGACGAAAAGCGCATTTTCAACATGATAGATAAACGCACCTGTTAGAATATTTTCTTTCAGAATGGTAATTAAATACCAAATGTGTATTTTATTTGGTCATAAAAATATATGATTTTACTAATTACTGATTAATCAGTTAGTTATGACAGTGACGGTGGGGAGAGATTAGATAAGTTATTTTTGCACAACGGGGAATCTGTGAGATTTTTCGTCAAAAATGTCACGACGAAAAAGCGGACGCTGCCAGTATTAAAAACCACTCTCCTACATAGACATAATTTCCTCAATCTCATCTGCAATGGCATTGGCCTGTTCAGACAGCGATGACCAATACTTTTCAATGTCTTCGATATCATTGCTTGCGTGTTTTTCTATTGAAAGGCAAAGCTCAGCAAACGCACTGGCACCAATCATTGCCGCCGCACCTTTCATTTTGTGAGCAACTTTTCTTGCTTGGTCAATATTGCCCTCTTCCAGAGCCACTCTGAAGCTTTCGAGATCGACAGATTGTGTCGCAGCATATTTACCAAGCAGAATTTGTAAAATATCTATGCCCTCTCCAATCTGCTGTTCAAGATGTTTCAAATCGATTATCTGGGTCGCATTATTAATTTTTCTGCCCTCATTCATATTATCGACTTCACAAGAGGTACACCCGATAGCCTGAGATGAAATAACCATATCCTGCTGTACCACAGGTAAAGGAGCGTTTTTTTCACTCCCACTCTGCGAGCCAGTATTTTTTTGATCACGCAATGGGAGAAAGTTTTTCATCATTTCGATAAGTTGATCTTTGGTGAATGGTTTACCCAGATGGGCATTCATACCAAAAGCCAAGCAACGATCAGCATCTCCCGTCATTGCGTTAGCGGTAACCGCAATTATCGGCGTTTCAGTATCAAATTCACGTATTCTTTTTGTTGCCTCAAAACCATCCATTTCAGGCATTTGGCAATCCATTAAAATCATGTCAAATCGCTGTTTTCTGTGCTTTGACAAGGCAACTCTTCCATTGTCAGCGACCGTTGTGGCACATCCTAAACTCGATAGAATGAGAGTCATCAAATCCTGATTGACCATATGATCTTCAGCGACCAATACCCGCATTCCTTCAAACGAAGAATCAAGCGATACAGGTGACACATGTTTATCAATACCACCATTAACAATGGTGTTGTAAAGGTCTGTAGGGCGAATAGGGCTTGTTATACAAGGGTGCGGGTATAAATCCAACGCACCATGGTGGCTGATGATAATCGTCTTACCCGCCTCTGAAATTGCATCACTGAGTTCGTCCACCAGTTCTTGATCGACAAAGAGTAGTGAACCCGCCAGCATTTGATATGGCATCGTCGACGGTAAACCACATTGAGTCACTGAAAAGCCAAATTCAGTCAGGTATATATGTAACACTCTGAACAGTTTAGTGTCACGACTGGCAACATAGACTCTCCGGATCTCTTCATGTGGCAAGGGAGTGAACGTCGACAATAGCCTTTCATCCGGGCCAGAGACATCATTAATGGGTATCCTCACTTTAAAGGTGCTTCCCACTCCCTCGTCACTTTCCAGCTCAATCTCGCCGCCCATGAGGCCGACCAGTTTTCGACACAAAGGAAGACCTAAACCTGTTCCTTGATAGGTACGAGACGCAGAGTTATCAGCCTGAGTGAAATTATCAAATATCGCTTCAAGTCTGTTTTCAGGTATCCCAATGCCTGTATCGATGACCTCCATCTCCAGAAGGTTATCACCATCAACAGACACCATATTCAAGTTGACCTCGATGGCACCCTGCTTGGTAAACTTCACTGCATTTCCCACGAGGTTTATCACCACTTGTCTAAACCTCACCTCGTCCAGATCCAGTTTCCTCGGTAACTCCGGACTGATAGAACAATGCATTCGCAGATGTTTTTCAGCCGTTTTTGCTGTAAACACCATAAGTGACTCGTAGACCAGCTCTTCAATATCTGAAGGCTTGATATTGAGCTGCATTTTTCCCGCTTCTATTTTGCTGAGGTCCAAAACATCATTAATGATATTGAGCAGCGCATTCGAAGAGTGCAGCAGCGTATCTACAAAATATGCCTGCTGCTTGGTAAGCACGGTTTCACGCAGCATGTTAGACATACCAACAATACCGTTCATCGGCGTTCTTATCTCATGACTCATCATGGCTAGAAAGTTAGTTTTAGCCTCGTTAGCATTCTCGGCTTGTTCCTTAGCGCGAGCCATTTCGGCCGAAATCATCTCATTAAGATTCTGTTGTCTGACGAAGTGCACCATTGCACTGAGACTCGATAACACAGGCTCTATCCACTGCTGTAATTCAGTCTCATAAAGTGTCGACTCATCAAACAGACAAACGACTCCAACCAGTTCATCAGACAAATATAAGGGGATACAGAGCGTGTTAATCACCAATTTGCTCTCTCCGCCTAAGCCTGCCACCTGAAGGTTTCGCGTTGCCTTTCTGGTTTCCATCACTTCATTAATGACGGTGTCGACGAAGTCTGAGGATATGTAGCCGTTAGCAATCAAACGAGTTTGGGCAAGCACCCGAAGACGTTTCTCTTCGCCTGAGTCCACATCCAAAATCACACCATGGTTACTTTCGCCAATTTTAAGCAGAATACTCAGTACTTCCCGAAAGCTACGATGGAAATCATCGCTGATAAGAAATTTGTCTTGTAGCGTTTTAACGGCAGAAAATAACTCTGCGCCCTTAGACACCTTAATTTTGTCTAAATGTTGTTCAGTGATATCGCGGATGATGGCAACCTGAAGCAATTCATCACCAACAGTGATTTGCGTCGAACGCACCTGAACAATGATCTTTCCGCCAGAGGTCTCTAACTGATAGCTCACCTGTTTGTTGTTCAGTCCGTAGAGTGCCTGTGAAAAGTATGCCCGCGAATCCGGTACAACCCGGGCGATAATATCGGCCAGCTTGATCTCCCCGGGCTTAATTTGTGGCAGGTCGAATATTTTTGTTGCAGCATCGTTTGCGGTGATCACCTGATGGTTGTCTGCCAAGACCAAAAGACCATCCTGATAACTATGTATGACGGTGTTTAAGTAATTTTTACGTGATTCAATTTCGGTTATTGCCCGCGCATATTTCCAGATAAGGAACATGATCATGACATCAAGCACGAAAATCTGGGCAACACCGGTGAGTATCTCAGATGCCAATGTTTCCTTTATTAAGCTGGCATCTTCATAGATAAACAATGAACCTACATTGGTATTGATTCCTGGCTCGGTAAATTGCAAATCAAAAATACGCACCTGGAATGCACCGTCACTGCCGGAAGCTAATGGCGTTTCTCTCGTGGCATAACGAAATTTATCCCGTTCAGCAATCACCTCAAGTTTTTTCACAAAACGGGAGTTTGACTCACTTTCTAAATCCTTGATCACCGAGTCGTAATCGCCATTTCTCAACGTATCAGGCAAACGAAATTTGAGGCGATTTGCCAAGGCGGTGATCTCAGCATCCATATCATCCATCAATCGTGATTTGGTATGGTGATAATTCAAAAAACCGAAGAGGCTGAGAATTAATGTGCCGCAAATAAGCAAGACAACAGCGAGGCGCGTTCGAAGGGCAAACATAGTCACACCTGCATGCTTGACATAATTTCAGCAGTTTCATCACGACATTTTTCATATGTCTTGAGTACTGCTTTATCAGAAACAGAAAACTGGTTGCACCAATGTGTCACGCCGTTCCAATTCGCTCGCTCAATGTCTTTGCAAAGCGCAAGGGCACAACCATATACCCCGTCCTGCGATACCATCGCCCGCTTTACATCATAAGAAAGGTCCAGATGTTGTGTGATTTCCTCCATGGGTCGGCTGAGCATGACGTCAAGTAAGGAAAATGCACCGACAATAAACCCCTCATCCGGATCAAAGTTCTGATCGCTGACATTAAGAGATGACATAAACGTCGCTCTCAGAAGTGCCGTATTTTGTAACTGAAAGGCGGCTTTATTACTCATATTTGACATGATGAGCAGGGATACCAACCTTCTCAGTGATTCAACCCCAAGGTAGACCACAGCTTGCCTTGGATTCGTTATCGCACTGGTTTTCGTTTTAGCCAGAATATTTGCACTGGCGACGACCTTGTAGAGCAGCGAGACATCTTTCGATATTAATTGGGTGAGTCCATCAATGTCGTTTGGCGAGCGATTAATAATGATGCATACGTCCAGCAGGGTAAGTACAGAAGGTGCGACGTCTTCAGAACGAACAATTTGCGGTTTTTCAAAGAAATATCCTTGAAATAATGAGAAGCCAAATTGTTTAGCCATCATTAATTCATCTTGCGTTTCGACTTTACAGGCAAGAAATGTCTTGTTTGCGTATTTAGTCGCGATAGCTTCCCATGCGGCGGGATCATCGACATCCATACTGACTCTGATAATGTCAATCAGCTCAATATACTGACTCCAACTTTGCCGAAATGCGTTACCATCCACCATGATCTGGTATCCGTCACTGCGATAGGCTTTTAAGTTGTCAATCAGACGCTGACTGGGAGTGGAATCTTTGGTGACAGATATAACCAAAGACTCAGCAGGCATTGAGAGAGGAATTTCGTCAATCAATGACGATTCACCGAAATTAACAATGTACTTTGCGCCTGACTGATTGCCACTCGCTAAGAAATTTGCACTCAATACACGCGACGTCGCGGTATCCTCATCAATAGAAGGAAACTTATTTTCGAGGCCTTCACGGAACAGAAGATCATTGCCCCAATGTTTTAAATCAGCGTCAAAAACGGGTTGGCAGGAGAAAAAAACCTCGGCCACTCTTTGTTGCTCCAATCGACGAATACACCCTTAAAAGTTAGATCAAAATCTCACTTTTATCTCATTTGTTTCGTATATAAGCTGAAAAGTTCAAAGACTTAGGCGGGTTTCCCGTTATGGTAGAGCCTTTGATAAAAACCCAATGTATTTTTCGATCAGTTGGCTAAATACATTAATCATGTTATCGCCGTATTGCCGGGAATAACCCGCCAAAGACATATGGATGAATAAAAAATGGATACTATCCGGGAGTTATTTTGAATGCCTGACCACGATAAATGGCCTTCTAGCAACGATTGGCTGGGTCGTGCCCAACATGCGTTCATGACTAAAAACAGAGCACATTACCAGAACGCGGATGGCCAGACAGTAAATAATATGGACGAGGTTATTTTCTGTCTTCAGCAAATTCTAAAAGACGACGTTTTCCGGCTTTCAGCGCATTTCGGTATTGCAACCGCCTATTTATTTAAACGCGCGCCCAAGGAAGCACTACAAAAATATAGAGAAATAAGAGAAATCACAGGAGGACATTCTCTGGCTCTCTTCCATATCTATATATGGACGACTCTGTTAGATGATGAAAAAAAGGAAATGGCGAGAAAAGAGTTACTAAACAATGCACCTGATCTCGGCCGATACGCGGAATATATTCTGGGCCAATTGGCAGGATGGCAAAGCGTATATTCTGAACACATTTGTCTTTCTCAGCCTGCGATTATCGTTATTCAGGGATTGAAGCTCGATGAACATGGCAATAAAACACCCGAGTTGATAAACCGACTAAAAAGTGGGCTAGCCGTGTGGGAGACAAATAAGCAAAGTAAGATTGTTGTCACTGGCGGATTGCCGGTAAACGGTAAAACAGAGGCGCATGAAATGGCTCAATGGTTGCTGTCAGCCGGTGTTCCAAGTCATCTGATCATAAAAGAGAGTTGGGCAAAAAATACCGTAGACAACGCGCTATTCAGTGCCGAGATTATTGCTCAGATACCGCTGAGTACCGTCTGTGTCGTAAGCTGCAATCAACACTTGCCACGCAGTACGGTCCTTCTCAATATAGCACTCTATAAACAGGGAATCACTAACAGGCAGGTTTTGACAACGGGGACAAATAATCAAAATGACATGAACCCAGACCTGAGTGAGAAAGTGAGCATTCTCTGTGACGCAGTACGTGTGCTGGGCTTCCCTGCTTTCGATATCGGCCACATGTATTTTCGCTAAGCCATGCAGACAAAAAAGATGATGTAATGATTTGAAAAAATAAGGCCTGCGTTCGCAGGCCTTATTCGTTGATTCGGAGCATGAAAATCAGCTTACCAATCGTGTCAGTCTGTAAGGCACCCTCTGGGGCTTATCACTGGCGCCACCAACATGGATTTTCTTAATATCTTCGCCATCGGCAACTACGGATGCGTACAACAAAGAACGCTTTGCTAACGCTGCTCCCTGCTCAAATACATATCTGTTTCTGGTTCCTTGATAACGATACAAATAGGCCGCGAGTGCGCCGGCTGCGCTGCCAGTCGCTGATTCTTCATCAATGCCGAGAACGGGTGCAAAGTTTCTGCATTTTGCCGAAATATCAGATTCGTGTGGCGTAAGAGCAAATAAATGGAAGCCACACGTTTTGGTTCGCTTGTTGAAGGCGGCGATAGCTTTGAAATCAGGTTTTAAGCGGCTAAGAACATTCTTATCAGCAAGAGGAACGATAATGTCAGCCAGCCCAGTGGACACATCTTTTATCGGCATACCTGTCGCCAGAATATCTTTGGTGGTGAGACCAAACAAATCTACAATGTCTTCTGGCTGAAAACTCTTGCCGAAAGACGGCTTGACTTGCTCCATGACCACCCTTCCATCTTCGGTGATCTCAACACCTAACAAGCCTGCTTTTGTTTGTTGGGTGTAATGCCCCAAAGGTTGTTTTCCTAGCTTGAAAACAGTAGAGAAAGCCGCAACAGTCGCATGACCACAGAAATCCACTTCTTCCTCTGGAGTGAAAAACCTTACCTGATAATCTGCTTTTTTTGACGGCATCATAAACGCTGTCTCAGAAAAACCAAGCTCGGCTGCGATAGATTGCATTTGTTGGTCAGTTAAATGTTCAGCATTGAGTACGACACCAGCGGTATTTCCTCCCTGGCCGTCTGCTACGAAGGCTTCGGAGCGATAAACTTCTAAATAATCAGCCATAATTACACGTCCTTTGTTTCCGCCCTTTTTTTAGGATCCTTAGTATGTATCTCAAACATACATCTATTTGTTACAGTGTTACATATTTGGAAAAAACACAAGTATTTGGATGAAAATCAGCGAAATATTCGGTGTTTCAGGATACTGACTGTGTTGTCAAAGAAGAAAAGTGATGAAAAAACGAGCCAGCAGTCTTCTCAAAGGTCACTCGGTAAACAAAGACAGGCTATCGGCATAGTTTTTTTCCCGTCATCGACATAGAATCGAGTGGCACAAAAATCGTTGAAGAGCGCAAGATATGAAAGATTTAGACGAACTACTGACAGGTATGCCTGAGAAGAAACCTGAAGTCCCTCTGCCCTCTCTAGATGAGCAGAAAAAAATAGCGGCTGAGCTCAAAGAACTGGAAGAGAAAGGTGAATTGACGCCAGAAATCTTAGAGAAATATTTTGGTAAAATCTGCCCTGAGTGACATAAAGCGAGGTTCTTCCTCGCTTTTCTATTTGCACAACCAAAAAACCAACCAAAAATAAATGATATTACTTACTTGAGCGGTACGCCCGGTTACTTACCAGTTGCTCGCCCTCTTGGGTACACTCGATCAGTCCCCAGATTGATCCCACTTCGCGGGCTTGTAAGGCCTTTATCCAACCCACAGCGTGTGGAGGCTCTCCGGCCTTACCCTTAATCTCCGTGGCATGCTCGATATCGATGGGCAGGTCTGCGCCGTTATGGGCAAAGGCCGACACGATGGCGTCAGGATTGTCATTGACCCATGCACGGCCGTCCCGGCCTGTGATAGCGGCACCCGCAGGGATAAATTCCGCACACTGGGGTGCGCCGTCCGTGGCAGGCTCTGCAATGGCAGTAAGGTCAGTGTTTAACGCAAAGGTTTTAGTATTCATGCCCGCACAGTAGCGTGGGCAATGATGAGTTGATCAGGTGAAATGGTGCACTTAGTGTTGAATTATTTGATTAAATCTAGACATTATTAGGTTGAGTCAGCTGGGAATTAATCTTAGCTTGTGTCCTTTTGCTCAGGGTTATGAGGAAGATTAGGGCGAGTAATCTGCCCACTTCCTCAAGTACCGCTTTTTTTGTGCAATATTTTCAAACAATTTATAAGCAGGCTTCTGGTACTGACCAAGATAAAACTCTTTTGTCTATTCCTGCGGAGTAGCCGTTACCATTTTCATCTGCAGTAACATGAGAAACCCAGCCATCATGGATTTTCGATGTAATCAATAAGCTCGATAAGTCATCTGGTATAAAGGCTAAATGACCGTCCGTCGAGCCGATCGCTAGACACTGACCAACATGTGCCAGAGACTCTACATCAATATCCACTTTCCCTAAGCGTTTCAGGTTCCCTCGCTCATCAAGTTGCGCGAATACTCCCTCTTTGAAGAAAACAAATACTTCATCATCTTTTTTTATCAAGCCGATAGATTTGATCCCACTTTTCAAACCAAGGATAGGACCATCCCGAACCACCCTACCCGTATCTAAATCGATAACCTTATGAACATTCCTTCGATCTACCGACAGGTGAAAATAGTTACCCGAAACGACGTGCTTATAGTTAGTCGGTCTATTAACGCCCGGAAGTTTGTACTCCTTTATGAGCTCAAACGAAGGATATTGGTAGACCTGTAATGGCATGGTTCTATCAAAAACAATCATTTTATCTTTGAAAATATGCCAACCTGTGTAGTTGGCAGAAGTTCTTGATATATCGTGTCTTATCCAAGTGTATGACGCCGAACTCTTGATATAATTGAAGAAAAATTTGCCCTTATAGTCTCCTAATATATTGATGATATCTTTCCCGCTCTCATCTTCTATGAATATTGACGAATCACCATATTTCTTAGTCTTGGTGTTAGAGAGTGTTGAGGTCAACTCTAGTAACTCATTATATCCGTCGAAGTCATGAGTAGTGTAAACGCCGTTTTCAGATGCAAAGAGGCTTACTACAACCGTATCCAAACGTTTTTCACTTTTAACATTGAGCTCTAACGATACTGAGCCGAGCTTGGGAATTGAAAATTTTTGTTCATGCTGTTTACTACTCTCAGAAGAGCAGCCAGATAGAAGAGCAAACGATATTAAAAAGAAGAGGAAAGAGAGGTGCCTCATTGCGCATCCTTATTAAGAGAAATATTCGATAGCACAGATCATACACTCAAGGACCAAAATTGGACTGAGGAAAGATTGGTAAATGCGGACGCCCTCAGATAATCCCTCCCCCTTTATCAGCTCCGTCATTTTCCTGAGAAGGTTGCTCCACCCACTGCTCGACTCATCAGCCTTTTACTTTTCACCCCCCCAAAACTTTTACAATCTCGAAATATATAAAATAAAAATCAATTTCATTTATATTTTATATATATGTGAGATTTGTTGACAGGCTGCACTAATTTATTTTCTAAAATGTATTTCAAGTATTAACTTGCTCAATAATCAACCAATCAAAAAATAAAACGTTGTTTTAAAATTCATAAATGATTTAAAAAAAGGAGAATAGTCATATTATTTATAGGAATATTATTATGAAAAAAATTGTTATCTTTCTTTTATCTATTTTTCTTCTGAATGGTTGTGCCGCAATGTTCAATGGAACAACTCAGCAAGTTGCAATAAGAAGCCATAACCCAAAAGCTAAAATATATGTAAATGATATGTACCTTGGTCAAGGTGATGTTGTTACAAGTTTCAAAAAGAAAAATGCTTACACTATCCGCGTGGAGCAAGAAGGTTGCAATGCCATAACTATTCCTGTGAGTAAATCTTTTGACCCGACAACGCTTCTGGGCACGTTCATTGACCTCGGTATCGTATCTATATTTGTCGTAGATGGTATCGGCACTGGCGCATGGCAACAATTTGACCAAACAAGCTATGTGCTTGATGCAAAGTGCCCTGCTTAAACTCTGACACTATTTAGTCCCCGCCCTTGCGGGGATTATCAACTTTTAGCCTTTTTCACCCAAACCTTTCACACCCTCGCAACCTATAAAAGAGAATAGAAATCACTTAACTCTACTAAGTTAATTCCCTAACAAAATATGATTGCTTTTTGAGCGAAAGCACCAAGGCAGGATTCTCGCCTCATGCACAGTTTGGTATACTCTATCCATATAATTAATATGCCCCAGTCTAGTGTTTTTACGAAACCGATTATCAGCAGGTATCAGGATTAGAGGCATACAGATGGTTGAAGGGTTAGTCCTTAAATGATATTGGACACTTTGGGGTTTATTACACTGATAAGCTTCAATGAGGACAATATGGACTACGAAGAAATAAAACGTCAGGGTATCTCTGATTTTATCGATGATGAAAAAAAAACCAGACCTGATCGAATTGTTAGATTTGTTGAACTAAATGAATTGTTTTCTCCTCAGGGAGATATGCTTTTAACTGGAGGTTTACAGTCTGACTTAGCTTTTCATGAATTGGGTAATAGTTACGTTAACGGCAATTACATGGCAGTTGTATTATTATGCCAAGCTTTTATTGAACACTCATTATCCGGTGAGTTCATCATGAGAGGACATAATACAATAGCGGAATCATCATTTAAGAAAATCCTCGAGTCTGCAAAAAGCTTTGAAATTATAAGTGAAGCTCTTTTTGAACAACTGGAAGTGTTACGAAAAATCCGTAACCCTTACGTTCATGCGAAAGCGGGACTTAAAAATGGTTCATTGGTTAAAAAAATGATTGATGGTCGATTTGAATCGGCTGAAGACCTAGCTCAATCAGACGCGCTAAAATCACTTGAGATACTGAGATCTTTTGTGCATCAAAATGTAGTCACGTTTTTCCCTCAGCCATAAGCTTGAAAAACTGCTCAAGAGGGATTCGCAACGCGTGGTATTTCCACTAAGCGTTGGTTTAAACGATTAAGCTGGTATGGTTGAGTTTCTTGGCAGCATTGCTCACAACGCAATACGATTGCGGTTCAAAAGGAAATAATTATGAAGTGTTGGGCCAGGTCAGTTTCAGGTTGCTGTACTACTCAATCTCGTGAGCACTATATAACTAAGGGGTTATTCTCCGGAAAAATAGTAAAGGTTAAAAATGCCCCATTTCTTGGTGGCGGTATGAAACAATTATCAAAGGCATCTTTAACCAGAAAGTGCTTATGTAAAAAACATAATGAACTACTGTCCATCTTCGATGACGAAGCTATTCGATTTGGGAAAGCACTTGAATACGCCCTGAATTTGTCATTAGAAAGAAGACATTCCAAGCAAAAGAAGTTTAGTGTTCATAATAAACATATCGATCGAGAAAAACTTACCCGTTGGTTTGTTAAAACTTTTTTGGGTTTATATGAATTCTTTCAATACCCACCTGCTGTGGTAGAGTCTGAATTAGCGCGCTTAGTGTATTCAAGAAATAAAAAGGTGGCTAATTCAATTCAACTCAACATTGAAATGCAAAAAAATGAAAACTTCGATATTAAGCAAGTCGTATCAGTGCACCTTTGGAAGAGAACGGAGCAACTGTAGGTATGGTCGTTGAATTGTATGGTATTCGTCTTCAAGGTATTTTCAATCAAGAAGACTCTATTCGTAATAAACCTTTGAAACTCAAGTTTCATGAACAAAGCAAAGGTCTTTCTTGCATAGTCGCTATTAGTTGAATTCAACACAGTAATCAAAGTGACCTTTTATAATTGGCACTTTAAGGTTTATGCAGAGCGACTCATTGTAAACATCCTTCTTACTTTTACTATTACCCATCAGCCGAAATATACCGAACTGTCAGACAAACTTTTGTCAGACACCGAGCCAACACACCAAGGTTGGCTAAATGAAAGCCTGAAGAAAACGGAGTATCTACCCCTTCATCATCTCCGCCATTTTCTTCAGGAGTTCGGTCTGTCAGTTAATCAGACCACCTTCCCTTAGCCTTCTGCCCCAAACATTGACAAGCTCATAACATTTATAAAAATAGTAACCACATCGGTGTACTTAGGCAGAATTATATTCTTATACCAAGTTCAGTGCTTTTTACCGCATAGGGCTTTGGACAACTATCGACACATACGAGAACTCAATGCGTTTAGAGGCTCGCAGATCACACTCATGATTTACTTTTCTAAGTCTGCATCATAGAAAAGTAAACAAGTTTCGACTTTCCGTTAATAAATTTATTTTTTTACTGATGAAGAAATAATCATGTGATTATCTTGTTCACATAGCTCAACTTATCTCTATAAAAATACTGTTATTTCTTATTCCAGCCTCAGAAAATTAGACGGTAAATTGACCTTCAGTGATGAAGGTCGCCTAAAAACTTTTATCTGACTCATCTTATAAAATAGAAAGTAATCATGAATATATTTAAAAAAGGCATTTGTCTTAGCTTGCTCTCTTTGTCGGCACCGGTATTTGCAAATACTGTAGTTTCATCTTGTCCTGCAATAGATGAAATCCATCGGCCTTTTGACTTCGTTTTTGAAGCCAGTAATGCTGCTGGAAATTGGAGTCAAACCGTTCAGGCGCCTAATCGTGGGGGAATAAAATCCTTTGACGAGGCTTTGATGGTCGTCGATAACGGTAAGCTGCGACTTGTGCATTGTACCTACAATCTTGAGGAAAAAGGCGTTGTCGATTTGTCTTTACAAGACGCCAGCACCAGAGACAGAGAGGTGGAGATTAAAAACTATCAGGATAAATGGACAAAAGAAGATAGCGGCTTTGTGACCTATTTTGTCTGTACTGGCGATGCTGAAGAGTGCCAATTCGAATTTGAACAGTAAGCCTAGATGAATAATTGCAAAAATCCGCAGGAATAAAGTTATGGTGGTCAGCTCCACGTACTTCAGTTAATGCCGTTTTTTGACCGCCCTCTGGTCTGTCGATGAAGGTTGGCAGGCCAGACAACCTGAAATGGACACTGCCTATTTAGAGCAAGTTATGCTTGCCGGAATCAAGTGTTGGCGGAGGCCAGCGAGGGTAGCATCAGACTGGCGGCAGCGAGTAAAAAGCGGTTCACGGGATGTCCTTGTTATCTTAAATGATTGATATGTCGACTTAACACCATGTCGATGTCAGGCCAAAACAAGAAAAGTTATAGCTACGAAGGAGTTTTAAACATAAAGTTTTCAAAACTTTTTGCTATGTAATTCAATGCCGTCTGCCACGTTCCCACCTTTAAAAACTACCTGTCCTTACTTATTGTTTCGGTTGAATTCTTTATAGTCGAAGCGGTTGCTGTAATTACTCGCTGTATTTGAGCCTCCTAAGCCGGGATTAAATACTTTAGCAACGTCATACCCCTTTTCTAATGCATATTCAGTCGCCCATTTATTAGCGACACCGTAGGCGACATTCTCAAAATCACTTGTAAACACATCGCCAATATACGCACCATGCCCACCCATCTCATGCAGAATCAGATCAGCCATACGCAATTCGCCAGTCTGAGCATCAACGTCCCTTTGATAATTCTCTATGGCGTTCAGGTCAAGCACAGTATAGTTTTCAGGCTTATTGCGGCCAGTATTAATGCCGTATATTGTCGCGTTTTCAGGCTGTTTGCCATACCACCCAAGACCAACATAGAATTTTGAAACGTACTTTGGGGCCCCCTTTATTGCGTTTCCAAACCCTGTCTTATCCATCAAGGTTTTTATCATTTCTTCTGCCTTAACAACGTCACCTTGAGTAACTGAATCATGGAGACCTCCAATCGTCACGGTCTTATCACCATATTTGAACGTTCTTAGGTGTGTTTTCGGGGTGATCGCATCAAAGGCATTACTCTTACCGGTCTCGATGTCTTTAATCACTGATTCAAAGTCCAATCCTGACGGTAGTGCTTGCCCACTCGTTTGTTTTGGCGGAGCAACAGGTCGGAAAACCTTAGAAGGTGCGCCCTCATTATTTTCACCTTCGGCATTTGCGATTTTCCATGTTTGTCGATCCGCCCCAAGCTCGTAAACACTTCCATTAATTTTCGCTTTGTCACCAGCATAATACGGTACACCTTGCTGAAGCGCTTGACTGCCATCAATAGTAACCCATTGGCCTCTTCTAAATGCTACGAGATTGCTTGCTACCTTGTTCGAGGTACTCGACTCATCAAGCGCTAATGATTTACCCGCACGAATGTTTGCTGTCTCAGTTTTTTTTCTCTGTGCACTCTGAGAGCCGGGCGCAGTAGTATGCCGATGGTGTGTTTCCCTGCTGTTCATACGGGATTGGTACTGACTATTTATCAGGCTCGCCCCCCGAACCGCTTGACATGCACATTGATTGTTACCAATTTCAGCAGCACTTTCATGACAGTTTTCAGAACCATGGATGCCAGGAATATTATCTCCAGGCTGCTTAATACACTGCGCTGATTTTAATATCGTCTTACCTCCACACTGACAAACAAACTCTTTTTGCTATGATTTAAAAAAGCACCTTATGCGTGTTTGTATGTAGCACCGTCCATTCACTCTCGGCCCGGGAAATCTCTATCATTCAATGGCACCAAAATGTCTCAACATCAGAAGTAATAAAGACTCATCCCTTGCCATTCTGGCTTCTTTCTGTAAATTCTGCGGCGCATTTCCTCAATCACTTCTTAATTATCAGCGTTTTGTTGTTGCAATGCGTTCGAAGCTGTTCTCAAATACTCCAATAGTGCTTGCTCTAGGTAAATATCTGTCAGGTCCTCTACCTGCTTTGGTAAGTTGCCAGCTGTTCCGTCAATAAGATCAGTGAATTGTCTTTTAATATACCCTCTAGTGACGTCATTTTCTGCCACCTCATACTTATCTTCTAAATTCTGCCAACGTTGCAGTATTTCCTTACCTTCAACGTCAATGTTAACCGTCCCATCAGGCTCCATATTGTCTTGTCTGTAACGTATCCAAGCTGTTTCCAACACGGCTGATGAAATCTGTTTTTTCTCCGCAGGTGGAAAACTGCCGTCGTTGTAAATTTGCTTTAAACTATCCAGCGCTTGCTTTTCCAGAGACAAATATTGGTTTTGCAGAGACGAATATTGGTTTTCCAAAGACGACATTTGTTCCTTGAGTGATTGGACTTCAGCATTGAAGTTTTGAACGACCTTTGACACCTCTGAGTTTTCAAAACTTTGTGGCTCTCCCCCAGCGCTCTGCATATTCTGTTCGTTAGATACGTCAGATGTGGCGCGTGGTGCAGGCTGAGTCTCCGTAGTGGGCTGCCCGCCCGCAACAAGTGCGGGAGATGTAGGTGTACTGCCTACTGGATTACCCGATACCGCAGTCGATTCCGCGCTGGGTTGCTGTGCTGGCTCAGGAACTATCACCCAAGGATTCGTCCAACTATTCCCAGTGTCGTCATACGCTCTGCCATTGTAATGAAGCTGGTACATACTTTTTCCATCCGTGGCAAAAGCGACTTTGTTTTCTTCTGACACTATAGGCTCGTGGACGCCTGAGAGTACTCCCTGACCAAATTTATAGGGGTTGTCGAAAGAGCCCTTATGCGCTTCTTCATTTTGTCTCGATTCTACTCTAGGAGGTGCGGCGGACTCAGAATCACCCTTAGGTCCGATATCAGGAACCGCTGGAACTGGTTCTAGATGATGTACTTGATGTTCCCCATAATTATTACCCACATCAGTTTGTCTTGGGCTTGCCGGAGGTGCAGCGGATTCAGAATTATCCATAGGCTCGACATCAGGAACCGCTGGAACTGGCTGCAATTTTGGTCCGTCCGTATTTAGTGTATTATCATAAGTTTGTGGCTCTCCCTCAGCGCTCTGCACATTCTGTTCGTTAGATACATCAGGTGTGGCGCGAGGTGCAGGCTGAGTCCCCGTAGTGGGCTGCCCACCCGCAATAGGTGGGGGAGATGTAGGTGTACTAACTACTAAACTGCTCGGTACCGCAGTTGATTTCGCGCTGGTTTTCTGTGCTGGCTCAGGAACTATCACCCAAGGATTCGTCCAACTATTCCCAGTGTCGTCATACACTCTATTATTGTAATCAAGCATATACATACTTTTTCCATCCGTGGCATAAACGACTTGGTTTTCTTCTGACACCAGAGGCGCTTGGACGCCTGAGGATACGTCCTGACCAAATTTATAGGGGTTGTAGAAAGAGCCCTTATGCGCTTCTTCATTTTGTCTTGATTCTACTGTAGGAGGTGCGGCGGACTCAGAATCACCCTCAGATCCGACATCATGAACCGCTGGAACTGGTTCTAGATGATGTACTTGATGTTCCCCATAATTATCACCCACATCAGTTTGTCTTGGGCTTGCCGGAAGTGCAGCGGATTGAGAATTACCCTTAGGTTTACGAATTTCCTCGATACGCGAAGTTCTCGAATGGCTCGTAGCCATATGACGGCTACTATTCGGTTCTACCTTTTGCCGCAGAGTTGTTGTTGGTGTTGTTGTTGGTAGTGTTGTTGTTGGTGTTGGTGTTGGTGTTGGTGTCGTTGGTGTCGTTGGTGTCGTTGACGTCGTTGTTGTTGGTGTTGGTGTTGTTGGTGGTGTTGGTGGTGTTATTGGATTATGCATTTACCTACCCCGCTGACTGTCTATTTTTATATGCCTAAGCAGCATATAAAAATACTAGGCAGATGGCCGTTTAAAAAAGGCAGAATGTCTTCTATAAGGTGATAATAGATGTAATGAAAGTAAAAATATCACTAATGCAACTAGATATTAAAATTGATTGTAAATACATGAAAATTAATTAAATTAATTTATCAGCATTAGTTGCTCACACAATTGATCAAGAAATTAGGGACTCACCTCTCTATTTGTTCGCCATCACAAAGTCCCCCTTACTCTCACCTCTCCCCCTTTACTACATTTATAGTATTTTTTTATACAGTGTTTTTCACTATGTGAGCTATCCGATTCAGAAGTACCTGTCGAACTGTCAACGTCTGGTGCCCGTCTTATCACATCGACCGCACCTCGCGGGTTGACAACATCCCTGCCCTGTTAAGAGACGGCAACTTGGTTTATTACATGTTTGGCGAGTCTATTGAACGCAGACACCTGCGCCATGAGCAGCGGGTGGACATCGGAGACATAAACTCCAGTTTGATTTCTTCAACAGCATGACGACTCGCCGCCCGAATTTTATCTACAGTAATGACAATCACAGGGAAAGAAGCGACAGGATGTTGTTTGATATAGTCTACTATTCCTGCTCATACTTTCCTTGAATCAAGCTCGCTGAATTCACTCTGAATTCGAGCATCTTCAGGTTGTTTGGGCAGAAACTTCATGGCCTGTTGTTAACGTTTCACTTCTTTTGCTAAACACTTTTTACATTTTTTATTTCAAGACTACTATCAATTTTATTTTTATTTTGTGTTTGTATGATGAGCTAATGGTTTGGTCTCTATTTTGTATTTTATGTTTCCATTCATTATATTGTCGCCATTACGTCTAGCGAAAATTTATCTTTATTCAGAATAGACATTCCTAATTACTACTGCACTCTCCGGCCTCTTGGATATTGATAACCCTGTCGAAGAGCAATATGCACATCAAATATGAAATATAAGTATGAGATATTTTTCAACAAACGATAAAGGGGAAAAAAGTGTCATCTTTAACAGAATACCGAGAGCTAGCTGGTTTTCCTAAAGAACACGCCGATATTTTTCAAGATATCTCAAATAAGAAAAATATCGTCATCATTTCCAGAGAACTAAACCCTCTTTGTACGGACCTGATGCTAGATGGTTATTCGTCAAAGGGCTTCCATATTAAAGCAAAGACCTGTGATTGGGGACCAATGGCTGGCTTTGTTCCTGATGATCATCGTTACACAAAAGCCAAACAAAAAATTTCAGATCAGGAGAGAGCAATAATTAGAGCGAAGAAGAAGGGAGCCAGATCGGTTCCTCTGTTTATATCAACTCAACGTCTCTATAACCTTAGAGACTGGAATTTAGTGACTCTCACCGTCATTTCCAGTCAAAAAACATACGTGACAGCCAATGCGGATGGGACAACCTTTTGCCTTATTAGACAGACACATATGGATAACATGTGGTGTATTTGTTATGACGATAGAAAGGATGCCAATAATCCCAATGAAAAAGAGAATATTGTCCGATTTTTCAACCTGAAGTTAGATGGATATCTTCCAGTCTGTGGGCTCACAAACCCCAACGAAAAACCGTTAACCTATAAATCCGCCGTTTGTGGTGATTATGATTTATGGGGGATCATCTCACCTAGTAATGCATCAAACGGTTATAACGACAGACTTCTCCCCCTCCACGCAACGCTACGACCTGGCACTAAAGAATCGATTATAAATAGATGTAAAGGAACACCATTCTTACGACCTGATAATATAAATGTACTTGCAGACAAGAAAGAATGTAAAAATAGTGGGAACATTTCCCTTGAAATAAAAAAATTAGGTAATGAAATAAACAGCAGAATTGGGCAAAAAGTCGTCATGCACAGTGACTATTTTGGAAATCCATTCGGAAGCATTGATTTTCCTCTGATCTTTTTTACCCCGAAGAAGCCGATAGTGATAATAAATACTATACCCGAACTCAAATGTTACCTACAAAAATTACAACAGGATAACTATGACATCACCCTCAACCCTCAGTGGTATTTAAGTTTGTTAATAAAGAAGAAGCCGGAAAACAAGGACAGCCTCACAATCAAAGGTGAAGCCTAATCAACCGCGACAGTTTGATGGATTGTCTGGGTACAGCAATTCACTCTTTACCCAGACAGCTGATGCCAACGTACGATGGCTTACTTACCTGCTTCAACCCCAGACTGGTAGGCTTTACGAAGTTGCTCAGGTGATTGACTCAAACGTCTGAGCGTAAACACTGTGGTCTTTCTCTTCCATCGCGATATCACTGGGGGATAGCGTCATTATGGTCCCAGTTCCTACTTGGGTTCACGCCAAAGATCTGCGTCTTCAACTTTTCAATGTTGGCCGCCAGTGCGTTGATGTCACCCTTTCTGGGATAACGATTACCATCTCTGGATAGGTTCTCTAGGAACTGAAGTTGAAATCGATGAAAAAACGGATAAGGTCGCGGTTTAAGGTGTTCGACAGTTGCCGCGCATCGGCTTCAACCACGCTCTGCCTGATCTCATTCTGAGCGCCCTCACGAGGAGTTGACCGTACCAGAGGTACTCTCTCAAAGATAGTTAATAAAGTAACAATGAAAGTAATGTTCAGTTAGTCATGCAACAGGAAAAACGATGGCATATTTTTGTTCGTGTAATAAGTGTAAAGCATCTCCCGCAAAACCCAAATCTGGAACGAAGTCACCGATTGAAGAAGTCAGCGGGTTCAAAGTAAACATGATAGAGGGATGGGTGTTAGTACACTGGAGTGGGGCTAAGTTTGAACAAATGTTTTCAACAGAAGTTCATAACTTTAAGACACGAGGTAACCACATGGTGGGAAGCTCTTTCTTTCTCTGCAAACACGGCATACCTGCTGGTATACCAAAGTCATTATCGCTATTAGGCTTGGGCGGCTCTCAAAAATATACAATTGACAGTGAGATTGGTAATCAACTTGAGGTGTATTATAAGGGAAATAAGACAGAGATAGACACATACCCCGAAGTGACTGTTGTTTTAGGCTGTGGTGGTTCCATTGGCTTTAATGACCAAAACGAAGCGGTATCAATCAACCCCTCTTTATGTGTTCCGATAATCAAAAACAAAGGCATCTTTCGATTTTTAAAATTTAAAAGGCCTAAATTCAGACGCTTGAGAGGGAATAATCCATGAGTACGTTGTCACCGTAACCTTGCCATAACGAATGTGACGAGTTTGCAAACTATCAGGCAGTACCCAGTCCAGATTATTTCTATACGTGCTTTAGCGTACCCCAATACCCCTACGCCATATCAGGCGGTCTGGGTTTGAGTGGAATTTGCTGAGGTAACAGATGACGCCGGGGCTCGGCTATGTGGGGCGCAACAGGACTTTGAATATTCAGGCAGATACCAGCTAGTGTCTACCTGACCTTTATTCGCTCTCCCTCTTTGGTTGTTATGGAACTGCCTGTGGCTAATTCAGTGTCAGTTTAATGGTGGGAAACGTTCGATATCCCTAACAAAGTGATGATCCGGCGGATCAGGAACCAGCTCAATTGCCAATCTTGTCCCGCATACTTCCTTTCGTAGCAGCCTGACCGAGCACCGCCGCAAAGACCTGCCAGAGCTGCTCGAACTCAATCAAATTTGAATCTGGCAAGATAGCCGCCGTATCTGAGCCTTGCTTTTATCTCCTGATACCAAACGTCATCAATTAATCCATTTGTATTAATGATTTCAACCGGATACCCAAAAAAAGACAGTGGGATTTTCTCCACTGTCTTTAGTTGTGATGACTATAAAATCACGCCAAAATCAATCACACAGGCTGTCTGTTTTGGCCGCGCAAATAAAATCGTTTTTGTGAAGACCCTTAATTTTGTGAGACCACCAAGATACAGTTACCTTTCCCCATTCCAATAGAATGGCCGGGTGATGCCCTTCATCTTCTGCCAAGGTTGCCACCTTGTCAGAAAATGCCCATGCCTGCTTAAAGGTCCTGAATTTAAATACCCTTTCCAACTGAGGAATTCCGTCTCTTTCAACAATCTCCCAAGCAGGGATCATTTCCAACATTGCTTTTGCTTCTTCGCCTTCAATGCGCGGAGCATCAGCAACGCAGGCTTCACATTTCAGTTCGTTCAAATCATCCATATTGTTGTTCCTTTTGAGCAGATTTCGGTGGAAAAAGCGGCGCATGAAGCCCGAGCGACTTAGCTTCCTCAACACACGCCATCAAATCCATATTGGTGAAATCAAACAGCCTGTCTAAGCTGTCGATGGTAAAATATATTGGTTGCATAATGTCTATGCGGTAAGGGGTACGCATGACGTCCACCACATTAAGTGGCTTCCTGATGACATCAGGATGACTAAAAGCATAATGGGTTTCACCCGGAGACGACAAAATACCGCCACCATAAATAGTTAACCCGTCAAGATTTTCGATTAACCCAAACTCTACGGTGAACCAATACAAGCGCGCTAAGTAAATGCGCTGCTGTTTGTTGGCTGCGTAACCCAGTTTTCCATACGTATGCGTGAATTCGGCAAATGCTGGATTCGTAAGCATCGCACAATGGCCGAATATTTCATGGAAAAAATCTGGTTCCTGCAAGTAGTCAAAATCTTCCTCAGTTCGAAGAAAAGTGGCTACCGGAAATTGTTTGTTGGCAAGAAGATGGAAGAAATGGTCAAAATCAATGAGTGCCGGAACAGCTTTGCATTGCCACCCCGTTGTATCAGCAAGTACCTCATTTACTTCCGATAAGTGAGGTGCTCTATCGACGGGAAGACTCAGGAGATCCAGACCTGTAAAATATTCCTCACAAGCTTTATCGTTTATGCAGTCAAGCTGACGAGTAACCAGGCGATTCCAGACGCTATTCTCTTGCATGCTCCATGCAATATGACCTGAACCATCAACAGGTTTGGACTCGTATTTAGATGTCTTAGCCATAATTTAAGCCACCTCTCCTTGGCTTTAATGTTACGCATGTAACTCAATCGTTATTAATACGTTAGGAGCATTTGGCGAAGATTTATACGTTAGCAATAGCTTACAAGTGTGTAATTAATGTAAATATATATTTACATATGATTTCACTCGAAAAATCAAAATAAAATTATCGATACATATCTAAAAAAAAGGGTGTCATTATTTTGTCGCTTAATATTTATCGTGACAATTATCCCGAACGGGATCGAAACTGACAGACTTATTTTTCGATGAAAATAAAATGCAGATCCAAATGAACGGGCTTAGTAGGTTTAATCCATTGACTAAAGAACTAATGAGCCAACAAGATTTTGAAGTACACCTGAATCTAGAGGCAAACGGAGACGTCACGGCGTCTTACGAAAATGTGGTGCTCTCGAGTGTTTTCCAACCTATCATTGATCGACAAAGAGAGGTTATTGGGTTCGAAGCACTCTGCAGAATTTATGATAGCGATGGTAACCCTATTTGTTGTTCAGATATTTTTTGTCAATGTTACGACAAGCACTGGATAATTCATCAGCGTAACCTCGATAAACTTACTCGGGTCATTCACCTACGTAATTTTTCAAAGTTTGAATCCACCAGCTCTCTATTCCTCAACGTGCTTCCTCAATCAGCAATACACTGGTTGAAGATAAATAAAGAGCATGGACTGATCACAGATCGTATCAACGAGTTGGGTTTGAACATAAACAATGTGGTTTTTGAAATGGTCGAACATGAATCTGAAGATGATAAAAGCCTCGCCATTGCCGCCGCTAAACGTTTGTCTTCAGGTTTTCAAATCGCGATAGATGACTATGGCGTGAATGCGTCACAGGAAGATAGAGTTCGCTCCATACGACCTAATATTCTCAAAATAGATCGCTCTGTGCTGCTTCAGTATATGGCAGGTGATAAAGAGTGGCTTCTGCACTCTATTGAGCTGGCAAATGATGTTGGTGCAAAAACACTGATTGAAGGTATTGAGAGCCAAGAGCAATTTTCTGCAATGTTAGCCCTCAATATTGATTATTATCAGGGATACTTTTTAGGGGAACCGCAACACCTTTCAGCATATTGCGAGGCACGATCCCAGTAATTTGCTTCTAGAAGGTGCCCCTTACCTGTAAGGGTTTGCCGGATAAAGACCTACCTCATTTGAGGCCACGTTTATACACCTCGACAAATGCATCGATGTCATCGTCGTTATTGTAAATATGTGGCGAAACACGGAGTCCGTATTTTCTTTGGTCAATGAAAATATGGTTGCTTTTCATCAACTCCGATGCGTCAGAAATATGTTCACAACTGACAATCGCCGTCGCCCCACGACAACTCATATCATCTGGCGACACAAGGTGCTCACCCATTTGATCGTGTAATCTGTCTACAAGACGCTGATTGTGATTGTGCACATTGTTAATTCCAAGGGACGCAAAATACTCCATACTCTGCTTTGCCATGACGAACGGTGCAACCGCCGGTGTGCCCCCCATAAACCTCAGTGCGGACTCGTGGAACTCAAAATGATGTATGTCAAATTCAAAGGGATCTTGATGACTGAACCAGCCAACATCGGCGGGCTGACATTGAGGTAGGATGTCAGGATTTATCCAAAGGTATCCAGCACCTGGTCCACCGCACAACCACTTCACAGATGAACCCACCAGAAAATCAGGCCTTGAAACCTGCAAGTCCAGCGGGATCACACCGGCAGACTGTGCAACATCAACAATTGAAAGAATATTTTTTCCCCGTGCTAAAGCAAGGATATCCTCAACAGGAGCCTGCTGACCCGTGTTGGAGTAAACATGGCTGATGAAAACCGCATCGACATCTTGTTGTAGAAATTCGGCCCATACATTGGCATCAGTAATATCTCTCTCTGCTGGGATCATCCTTAATGTCGCACGCTCAAATGGTGCATGCTGGATAACAAATCCCATACTCGGGAAGTCTTGCTCTGCCATCACTATCACAGGTGCATTACGCAGTGTTTGGTGAGACTGGAAGGCTTTTGTTAATCCAGAGGATAAATTAGATTGAGGGCAAAATTCGTCATGACTCGCGTTAAAGAGTGACGCGAGTGCCGACCTAAACCCTTCAATACCGGACATCCATTGAGGCCATGGTTCCTGACCGCTTTGTTGCCAAGGCTCAATAAAATCGCGCTCAAACCCTGCTAACTGTTCACGCAAAGGACGGCCCACTGAGTGACTGAGCAGGTACGCGCCGTTTGGGCAGTAAAAATCTTCCTTTCGATAAAATGTAGACATATTCCTTACCCCAACATAGCTTCTAACATTTGCATGTCTTCATAACGGGTGTAGATATCATTACGTTGTGCCGCGCATCTTCTGTCACGCAACTTTTCTAACGCTCCCAGTAAAACCGGAAGAGGCGGGCCACTGGCTGTCACTTTATCCAGATGGTTTTCGACCATATCGTTAGCAGGTTTAGCGATGTACTTTTCTACTAACTGGTTATGATGCTGCTGAGCAGTTTGTCCATGCATCCGGCACACATCAATAAACAAAGAAAGGTGCTCTTGAAACCAAGACTGATGGCGACAACTCTCTGACAACGCTATAAATTCATCCATAAAGGATGTCATCCGCATACAATCACGCAGTATCTGCTGATCCTCTGGCATCATGTATAAAAACTTGTCGACAAGCAGTTGAGAATAGGAAGGTTCATTGGCAAGACACAAGCCAAGCAACAGATCAATGACATTAATGCCCGCGAAATCACCCGCGTTGGCACCGCGATAAATATTCTGACCGACCCTGTGAGGCTTGTAATATGGCCTCACCTGATAAAAAAATCCGTCTGTATCTAGCTTTGAAAATAAGATTGAATTGGACTCATGTACATCCTGCAGAGCTCGATGAGCAACGCGCAGTAAGTCGGCCGCAATAGGATGAGAAATCCCAATTGACTTAATTTTTAATAGCGCATCTGCTGCGCGTTTGTATGCGAGAATCCCTTTGGTATTGTAATCAACAAAGATCCTCTCAGCATCAAGGTCAGTGAAGCGTTTGTATTTTCCTGCCACCGCTTTGTTATGCGTTGTAAGGTGAGCAGTGGCAAATCTCGGTGTGACACCGATAGATGCGCCGATTTGCATCGCAAGGGCGGATGCCTCCGTTAATGGAGACACATGTTCTCTTGATGGCTCAGTAATTTCATGTCGTCGACATGCCGCCATAAACAATCCGACATTACCCAACACGTCAAAGGCTGCATCGAACCCTTCGTCGGTGTTTCCTTCCTGCAGAAGAGACGATATAAGTTGGTTTCCCTCAGCGACTAACGTTTTCTTCACGTCATCACCAACCTCATCCACATTTGCTTTGTCTTCCTGCGCCCAATACAAGCGCTCCAGATCATTGTTGAGCTCGACAAATCCGTCGCGCATCCAGCTATCAAACGCAATTACATTGTCTGTCATGGCCTGGCCTCCTGCCCTTTGCCTGATTCCCATATCAAGGGCATTGAATAATCAACCCGTTATGTAAAAATTTATCACAAGCCTAATAGGGAAATACGACAAAATAATGCCGAGTCAATTCACAAAAATATCGATATTTTTTAACAAAAATTGATTTTTTAGTGATTTTCGATAAATTTATATCGGGAATGAAAATATCGGTACAATAACAATGGATAATAAAGACAAACTCATACTAGAAGCACTCCAGACCAATGGTCGGATTGCAGTCAGCGAACTCGCCGCATCATTGAATATGTCTGATACCCCCTGCCTGAGACGGATTCGGAAACTCGAACAAAGCGGAGTGATAACGGGTTACAAAGGATGTGTTGACGAAACGAAACTGGGCTATACCGTCTTTATCCACGCATTTGTCAGCCTGAAAAATAACTCTGAGGCAGCAGGTAAAGCCTTCGAGCAAGAGGTTTCAGACATACCGCATGTAATGGAATGCTCGGTGATTATTGGTCAACATGACTATTTGCTAAAAGTGATTGCCAAAGATCTTGCTCACTATGAGCAAATATTGAAGAAACAAATCGCTAATCTCGACAGCATTGCAAAAATAGAATCAACCATAGTATTGAAGTCGGTTTTTAGAAGAACCACTATTGCTGCTAACCAAATGTAATATTGGCTGTTATCCACTACAACAGCTTGACGGTTTCTATCAGGCAATGCAGTGTGTTCTGTTGAAAGTAATACCCAGCAGGCCGACCACACTATGATCTATTATTACGTTTTTGGTATTTAACTCCTCCGCGATTAAAACAGCGAGATACAACAACCTTTAATGTTTAGATACCGTCATGACCACTACCCTAGAAAGACACAGTCCTGCACATAAAGTCTCTGGTCAAACTTAATATAATCATTAAAATATGGCTCCCATTACAACGGATAAAGGAAAATCGCATGTCCATCCAATGGTTTCCTGGCCACATGCATAAAGCACAAAAAGAGATTCAAGAAGTCATTCCCAAGATTGATGTCATCATAGAAGTACTGGATGCCCGAATCCCTTTCAGTAGTGAAAACCCTCTTATCCGCCGGATACGACGTGACAAGCCCGTTATTAAAGTACTTAATAAACGCGACCTAGCAGATCCGGAAATGACCGCTGTATGGCTTGAACATCTCGAAAAAGAACAGGGTGTTAAGGCGCTAGCAATCACCACTGATCAGGTCAGTGAAGTGAATAAAATTATGGAGCTGTGCCAAAAATTAGCGCCACACCGACAGGAAACAGGCAAAAACATTCGCACCATGATCATGGGTATCCCAATGTTGGTAAATCGACGATTATCAATACCCTTGCAGGCCGTGTTGTTGCAAAAACAGGTAACCAGCCAGCGGTTACTCGCCAACAGCAGCGTATTAATTTACAAAATGGTGTAGTGCTTTCTGACACACCGGGAATACTTTGGCCAAAAGTAGAAAATCCGCATAGTGGTTTCCGTCTCGCTGCAACCGGTGCGGTGAAAGATACAGCCATGGAATACGATGAAGTGGCCTTTTACACTGTTGAATATCTCGCTGACAAATATCCGCAGCTACTGAAAACACGATACAGCCTTGATGAGTTGGCGGAGACTGAAATAGAGCTTATGGAAGCTATAGGCACCAAGCGTGGTTGTCTTCGTGCTGGTGGCAGAATCGATCTTCACAAAGCGTCTGAAATTCTGATCAATGACCTGAGAAACGGTACGTTGGGACTTATCACGCTGGAACATCCAGATATGATTACGCAAGAGCTGGTTGAAGTTGAAGAGGAAAATCAGCGCAAAGCAGAAG
>NZ_LYBM01000014.1 GCF_001707825.1 Veronia pacifica
TTTATGTCTTTCTGAAAGTGTTTAAGGGCAAGGGTTAGAAAACTGCGTCGCGATGTTATCGATCTCTTTTAAAACCTCATCATCGAGCGTGACGTCAATACTATTAATATTCGCCTCCAGTTGCTCGAGGGTCGTTGCCCCTATAATGTTGCTGGCGACAAATGGCCTTGAATTTACAAAGGCCAACGCCATCTGAGCGGGATCTAAACCGTGATCTCTTGCTAGATTGACATAGGCTTCCGTAGCCAGAAGACCATTTTCTGTAAAGTAACGAGAAAATCGTCCCCAACGCGTGCATCTTGCCCCATCTGGTTTGTTATTGTGGAGGTATTTACCGGACAAGACGCCAAATGCGAGGGGGGAATAGGCAAGTAGTTCTACCCCTTCTTGAAAACTAATTTCCGACAGCCCCACTTCAAAACTTCGATTGAGAAGGTTGTAAGGGTTTTGAATAGATACAATGCGACTAAGGTCGTGCTTTTCAGCTATCCGGAGATATGACATCACCCCCCAAGGGGTTTCATTCGAAACGCCGATGTGGCGAATTTTACCTTCCCTAACCAGCTCTGACAGAGCATCAAGTGTCTCCAGCAAGCTGACATCTTGATTGTCGGCCTGATGTTTGTAATTAAGCGAGCCAAAATTGTTCACTTGTCTTTGTGGCCAGTGTACTTGATATAAATCTATGTAGTCGGTTTCCAGTCTCCGTAAACTGTCCTCTAACGCTTGTCTGACATTTCGCCTGTCGAGTGACATGTTGTTTCTTATGTAAGGAACGCCACGAGGTCCAGCGATTTTAGTTGCGACAATCAGTTTTTCGCGACAACCGGGCTGTTTCAGCCAGCTGCCGATATATTTTTCCGTCAAACCCTGAGTTTCAGGAGTGGGTGGGATCGCATACATTTCCGCTGTATCAATGAAGTTTATCCCCCGGTCGACCGCTAAATCCAATTGGGCATGAGCGTCAGCTTCAGTGTTCTGTTGACCAAACGTCATAGTGCCCAAACAGATTTTACTGACGTTTAGGTCGGTATGGGGGAGGGTATGGTATTGCATCCGTTCTCCTTACTAGAGATGTATCCTATTACGACATTGCCTTTATGATGAGTGAATTTCAATCATCCCATCCGTGTCACAATACGAACACTTCGTATTTCAGCGATCTCATACTTAAATTTTATGGCTGCTTTTTAAACCACGTTTCACTATTAACCATACAATATGTGTGGCAGTTATCATTTGAACATTTGAGTTGGTGGTTTTGAGTAAAACTCAACTAGCCTTTAAAGGTTAGGAAGCTTGGAGGGAAGCGAATGAAATTAAAACAGCTCAAGTACTGGATAAAGTCCCATCCGCACGATATACCCCATTGTTACGTTGTTGCCCATGCAGGTGGCGTTCAGTATATGGTCGAGGTTGAGGTCAAAGGAAATCTAGAGCCCCTACGTGATGACAATGAACAAATGATGCACTTTGACACCATAGAGCGTGTGAGTGGTAGTCTTCGAAAACTTGGTATTGAGAGGGCGACACTGCGTTTAATGGATCCGTATGATGAATTCGGTCCTACTGGTGCAGCAGCTGTGCACGAAGACATGGAGATCAGATTGTAGCGTCTGAGCTGACGCCCGAGGGCGTCGGCGGCTCTATGCACATGTTCCCATAAGCATGTACTAGTCCTCATAAACCGAAATTAATCCCCCGCTACGTTATACTGCGCTGACGACAGATTTTATCTATCCTGATTGTTTTCTGCCAAGTGCAAAAAGTGCCGACGTAAAATTCGCTCAGTAAAAGATTTTCTTAAGTAAAAGCCTTTTGGTTGCGCCTTGATTGGCTGGCCTGAAGCACCGTAGGCTTCGGTGACCACTTTACCGTTCATGCCTTTGGGCCTGAGTTGGAGATATTCACCATGCCGGGCGTTTATTTTGGCAATTTCACCCAGTGCAATCATATCCATTAATTCTTCCCAATCTGCTTTTAACTGTGCTTCCTCTTCGGTACTCGGTTGCCATAACAGTGGCATACCAATTTGTCGATCGCAGACGGGAATGTCGCGCTCGCCTTCCACTGGAATCCACAACACTTTAGAGAGCTTTTGTCTGATGTGGCTTTTTTCCCAACTCAAACCGTGGATCCCTGTCAGTGGTGCCACACAAACAAAGGTTGTTTCAAGCGGCTTGCCGGAATAACTGATGGGAATGCTTTTGAGCTCGATAGCCAGATCCTCAAAATCCTGCACAGGCTTACTGCCTGCAGTGGCGCCAAGCCAGGTTTCGAGCAACATACCCACCCAGCCTTTTTCACGTTTCAGATCCATTGGGCATTGCTGCCCGAGCTTCGCGGCTATTTCTCCGAGGCTAAAGCCTGCCAGCTCAAGGGCACGTTCAAGAAGTTCTTGTTCAGTTTGAGGTGCTGCGTTCATTATAAATATGACGAAAAAGTTTGCGTTAACGCTATCAGCACGATGGTGAAAATGCCAGTTTGATATCGGGCAGTTGAGAATAAAGATATCCACAGGTCAAGAGGATCATCCAGCTCAGTTAGATCCTATGTATGTATAAACAGTGATTTTCCTAAGGTTTTTTGTGACGAATAGTGCTGTTATGTGTGGAATTTATACAAAGTTGCTCGACTGATAACTATCTGGTTGATCTTTGACCGAAGCGTTTGTTTCGGTTTTCGATTGGAAGGATCAAAATAATCTTATCTATGAGGGTTGTTTTAAACTATTGAAAAATAACACTTATATTTATGATTTAACTAGACTTAAAACTCGCATCGATATTTTCATTAATAATTAAAACACATTATCTTTCCTTTCTGCACATAGCTATCCACAGAAAGCGTGAATAAATGTGCTTTGTGTCTCATGTTGCTGTTTATAACTTCTGAAGGGGTGATGCTTTATCCTCAATGTAGGGTGTAATCCCCAAAAACTATAATCCATTAACATTGTTTGTTTACCACTGTGGGTATTATGTGAAAAAATCACTGTTAATAGAGATTTATGTTTGAGGTCGTCCAGTGATAGATGGCGATGGCTACCGTCCCAATGTTGGGATTGTCATATGTAACAGCCACGGTCAGGTTCTCTGGGCTCGTCGATGTGGACAACATTCTTGGCAGTTTCCCCAAGGGGGAATTGATGAAGGTGAGACTCCAGAACAGGCTATGTTCAGAGAGTTGTATGAGGAAGTGGGACTGACGAAAAAGGATGTCAGAATTTTAGCAACCAGTCGTCATTGGCTTCGCTATAAGTTGCCGAAAAGACTGGTTCGCTGGGACTCAAAGCCTGTTTGTATCGGGCAAAAGCAGAAATGGTTTCTGCTTAAGCTGGAATGTGACGAGTCAAGGGTAAACATGCAGTGTGGTGCATCACCAGAGTTTGATGGCTGGCGTTGGGTCAGTTATTGGTATCCGGTGAGGCAGGTTGTATCCTTTAAGCGCGATGTATATCGCAGGGCAATGAAAGAGTTTGCTGCCGTTGCTATGCCTTTTAGGGAGAGAAAGGCACGTAAGAAAGCACGAAAAGGCTCGAACAAAAGATAAGATAATGAGAGCCAGAGCTGACGCATTGGTGGGCAATTGTTTTGACTGAAATAGCGTTATCGAGCGCGGAGATAACAATGCTTCCAATTCCTTTACTAGCAGCTTAAGCTCAATTAGATATAGGATTATTTTTACCGACGGGTTCGTGATGACGAGAGAGGAAACTGATGCTGACCAAGCTACGTGATATTGTTCATAAAGTTGCTTCTTCAGCCAGTGTCAGCGACTCTCTCGATGTGCTTGTAAAAGAGACCTGCCTTGCAATGTCCACCGAGTGCTGCTCTGTTTATATCGCGGATCATCAGCTCAAGACTTACGAGCTGATGGCTAGCCAAGGGCTGGACGTTGCACCCGGATCAATAGTCATGGACTTTGATGAAGGTCTGGTTGGTCTCGTTGGCCGACGCGCTGAACCCATTAATGTCGCCGATGTAAAAAAACACCGTGAGTTCAAACACTTTCCCGAAACCGGGGAAGATGCCTTCCACTCTTTTCTCGGTACTCCCATTATTTACCGCCGCGAGGTTCTCGGCGTTCTTGTCGTTCAGCAGCGTGATTCCCGACACTTTGACGAGAGTGAAGAATCCTTCCTTATTACCCTTGCTGCTCAGTTAGCTGTTATCTTTGCTCATGCAAAGGCACAGGGTATATGGCCTGAAAACGAAATAACAGTTCTGCATGGTGCTGCAGCGTCCCAAGGTATTGCCATCGCGAGAGCATGGTGTGACCTGACCCGCCCTGAACTGGAAGACGTACTGCCAGCCTCGGTAGTGTGCAGTAAGTCAGATATCAGACGTCTTGATGAAGCCATTAATGCGGCCTGTAATGACTTTCGTAAACTCAGAAAACGACTCGATTTGGATCTGAATGCCGATGTGCTGGCTATTTTTGACCTTTTCACCCACCTGCTGAATGACCCAATGCTCAGGGATGCGATTGTTGAACGTATCAACAATGGCGACATGGCTGAGTGGGCACTGAGGCAGGCAGTTGATGATTTTTCAGCACGGTTCGGCGCGATGTCCGATCCTTATCTGAAACAGCGGGCTGCAGATATTAAAGAGCTTGGTCAGAGGCTGTTAACGTTTCTTCAGCAGCAAAGCGCACCGGAATGGAATATAGAGCAACCTATCGTGTTGTTGGCCCGTGAGCTGACTGCAGGGATGCTGGCGGCAATACCGAGAGGAAAACTCGCTGGTCTGGTCGCAGAAGAGGGCGCTGTGAATGCTCACGCTGCGATTCTCGCCAGAGCTATGGGTATTCCTGCTGTTATGGGGGTCGACTTTCGCCCCCGTCTGGTTCATGGCAAACACATTGTGCTTGATGGTTATCAGGGGATGGTGTTCGTTGAGCCTTCCGGCGTGGTGGTGCAGGAATACGAAAGACTGCTTGAGGAAGAGGCTGAAATTCAGTCACTGCTGGACAGTGAGTTTACCTCGAATACACAGACAGCTGACGGCACAGAGATCGAGATACATTTAAACGCGGGTTTGAGTGCAGATACGGGTATTGCGATTAACGATGGTGTGGACGGTGTCGGTTTATACCGTACAGAAATACCATTTCTGATGCAGTCCAGTTTCCCGTCTGAGGATGACCAGTGTGCTCTCTACCAATCTATTCTTGAGGCATATCGCGGTCAGCCGGTGGTGATGCGATCCTTAGATATTGGCGGTGATAAGCCTCTGCCATATCTCACGATTGAAGAGGACAATCCCTTCTTGGGTTGGCGTGGGATCAGATTTACACTCGATCACCCTGATATTTTTCTGATGCAGATCAGAGCCATGCTCCGGGCAAGTGATGGAATGGATAACCTTGCTATCCTATTGCCCATGGTATCTGGTCTCAACGAGTTACTTGATGCAAAAGTGCTCATTCAGCGGGCTTTTGACGAAGTCGCAGAGTTGTTTGATGCCGAGGGAAAAACACTTCATCCACCCAGTCTGGGGGTGATGGTTGAGGTACCCTCCATTCTTTACCAACTTGACGCGGTTGCACAGCATGTTGACTTTATTTCTGTCGGAACCAATGACCTGACGCAGTACCTTCTCGCTGTTGATAGGAATAACGTACGTGTGGCAGACGTTTATGACTCGTTACACCCTGCGGTCATTGCTGCACTTCAGAGTATAGTGAGTACCTGTCAGCGAAATCAGTTACCTGTGTGCGTGTGTGGTGAGTTAGCCGGGGATCCGCTCGGTGCTATGTTGTTGATCGGAATGGGATACCGCCAACTCAGTATGAATACCCGGAGTGTCGCTAGAATCAAATACGTTCTCCGCCATCTTGATATAAAGGCTGTTCAGGAGCATGTCAAAACAATATCCTCGCTCACAATGGCCGATGAGATCCGCGCTGAGTCTGAATCGTTTTTAAAACTGCACAATTTAGGAGATATTCTCAGAGTGTGCAGATAGGAAGTTGTTATGCTTGATGCCCTTTGGTGGCTGTTTCCTGCTTGTCTGGTAACTGGCTCTGTAGTTGGGGTTTTAGCTGGTCTTCTCGGGATCGGCGGTGGTCTTCTGGTTGTACCTGTATTGTCCTACCTGTTTCCCTTGGCTGGTGCATTACCCGAACATGTTATGCCAATGGCGCTAGCGACATCCCTGGCCAGTATTGTGCTCACTGCCTCATCATCAGCCCGCAATCATTACCGTATGGGCAACACTGATATCAGGGTTATACGCACCTTACTACCCGGTATTCTTCTCGGTGGCCTGATGGGAAGCGCATTGGCAGACCATTTACCTGCTGAAGTATTGCCCCGGGTTTTTGGTGGCATCGTTATGTTGCTGGCGCTACAAATGTTTGTATCTATGCGTGTTAAAGCAACGACAGCTCCATTCCCCAGTCGTGTTGGTAATCTCGCGGGTGGAACAGTGATAGGCATAGTATCCAGTCTGGCAGGTATCGGTGGAGGTTCGCTGATCGTACCTTATCTCAGTCATTTTGGGGTCGAGATGCGGAAAGCCATTGGCAGTGCATCAATGTGCGGGGTATTCCTCGCCATTTCCGGTATGACAGGCTTTGTCATTTTTGGTTTGCACCATGAGCAGCCTTTACCCGCTTACAGCCTTGGTTACGTGTACTTGCCAGCGCTATTAGGTATTGCTGGCACCTCTGTGCTGACAACAGGCTATGGAGTCAAGCTGACAACACGCTTACCTGTCCATATCATCAAACAGGTTTTCTCGGTTTTTCTTTTACTCGTTGCACTGTCTATGCTGTTTTAGAATGAACAAAGCCTGAGGTGATCTCAGGCTTTTCGGCTGCGATTCAACGAAGAAAAAGAATCAGACAGAGAATGGATACTTAATTGCCTCGTGACATTGGTATCCCTCAACGTCGAAGTCATCCAATGTCACCCAGGTTTCAAGATCCTCAAGTGTCTTGATCTCCGGATTGATGATCAACTTGGGGGCAGGAAACGGTTCGCGTTTAAGTTGCACATCCCGCATTAACTCGAGCTGATCTTCATAAATATGTGCGTTGACAATTTTATGGTACGCCTTGCCCGCTTTTTTACCCGTGATCTGCGCGATGATTGCCAGTAAAAAATATACCTGAACCATATTGAAATTCAGACCAAGCGGCACATCACAGCTTCTTTGCGTGCTGTTGAGGTACAAGGTATCGCCAAGTAATGAAAAGTGATGGCTGTACATGCAAGGACGAAGACAGGCCCGGTCAAAAATCCCAGGATTATAAAATGTCAGGATCTCACCCCGGTTATCGACTCCCTTTGAAAGGTCATCCATTATCTGACGAAGTAAATCAATGCGACTCCCATCGGCTGTCCGCCATCCTCGGCCAACAACACCATAGGCCTCACCAATATCGTCAGGCCCCAGTCTGTGCGGGCTTGCCAGCCAGGCGTCATTCTCATTGGCATTGGCATCCCATGTTTTAGTGCCAAGCTTGCGAAAATCGGCCGCGCTCTGGTAGCCACGCAAATATCCTATCATCTCTGCGATAGCTGATTTCCAGAAACTCTTTCTGGTGGTAACAAGAGGAAATTCGCCGCCAGCGACATCATAGGTCAAATCGGCATTGATCACTGTCAGACACTTTTTGCCTGTACGCTCATTATCAACCCAAATGCCCTCATCGACGATGCGCTGACATAAATCGAGATATTGTTTCATTGATTCATCTTCTTAGTGGCAACGGACTAATTGTATCATTACAGCACGAGGTGGGTGGTGCTGTTTCAGTAGATTTCCTTACTGAGACGAAGAGAAGCAGAGAGGCATCAAACAAAAAAGACGCCAAATGGCGTCTTTAATCATAGGGGGAAGGGTTGTGATCAGTTGGTAAGGAACAAGACCACACCTGGTAGGATGAGGAATACCACAACCATGTAGCTGATAACAGCAAACTGTGAACGCTCAGCCAGTTGTCCCAACCACTCTGCTGCTTTCAGTGGCAGCTCACGCAGGAATGGCAGGCCGAAGATTAATGCAGTCGCGAGTATGTTGAAGCTCAGGTGTACCAGTGCGATCTGCAGTGCGAAAACCGCAAACTCACCAGTTACCGCTGTTGCCGCCAGTAGGGCAGTGATACAGGTACCGATATTCGCACCCAAAGTGAAGGGGTAAACATCACGCACTTTCAATACGCCCGTTCCAACCAGAGGAACCATCAGGCTTGTTGTCGTAGATGAGCTTTGAACCAACACGGTAACTACAGAGCCTGACAGGATGCCGTGAAGTGGTCCACGACCAATGGCGCTCTTCAGGATTTCTCTTGCGCGGCCAACCATCAGTTTCTTCATCAGCTTGCCCATAATGGTTATCGCTGCAATGATGGTTATGATACCCAAAGCAATCATCAGGATACCGCCAGTGTTGTTTGGCAGCATTTCAAGCGGGCCTTTCACAGCGTTGACAACAGGTTTTGTCAGTGGCTTTATGAAGTTCATGCTTTTGATGCTAAGGTCGCTGGCACTGGTTAGTGGTGAGACCAACCAAGCTGATATTTTGTTCAGTAGCCCAAATGCCATTTCAAGAGGCAGGAAGATAGCAACAGCGAACAAGTTAAAGAAATCATGAACGGTCGCACAGGTGAAGGCGCGTCTAAATTCTTCTTTGCATCTAGCATGACCAAGACTTACCAGCGTATTGGTCACTGTTGTACCGATATTCGCACCCATCACCATCGGAATAGCTGTCTCGATGGGCAGGCCACCAGCAACCAAACCAACAATGATTGACGTTACTGTACTGGAAGATTGAATCAGCGCAGTTGCTGCGATACCAATCATTAGAGCGGCAACAGGATGTGAAGCAAAATCAAAAAGGGTTTTAGCATGATCGCCAGTCGCCCATTTGAAGCCTGTGCCTACCATAGCCACTGCAACCAGCAGCATGTAAAGCATAAAGGCCAGATTAGCCCATTTTAGCCAGTTTTTTGATGTTGCCTGACTGGCTGTTGAAACCTGAGACGTCATACCTAAAAGCTCCATGACAGTAAAATGTCAAAATTGTGTCAAAACGAAATTCTGGAGGCATAGTAGGAAGCTATTATTTCATTAATATTACAAATCTCATCTTCTATGACGTACAAGTGAAAAATATATGACACTTAGGGCCGATAATTTGATGTGAGGCGCACTTATCATCATGATTTTTAAGTTGTTAGTAATCTGTTCGCATTATTTATCAGATATCGGTGGTATCTATTTTGTTTGGGATCTAGGTCTCGTGTTAATTGGTTCAGGTAGAGATAATAGGCTCGTTTCTCCATGATTGACGAGTACGCTGACTTCGGTATTTCCGAGGGTTTAGCTCTAAACAAGCGATTATTGTCAGACCTCATCTGTGGATAGACTTTATAAATGAATCGTAAACTTTGCATAGAGGGAAAAAAAATGACTGATGCAATTCGTCAGTTCATGAAAGTGGAATCTGCAGCAGGCATTGTTCTCATTGTTGCAGCTCTACTTGCCATGTTGGTCGCTAACTCTCCATTTGAACCTATTTATGAGGCAACACTTCATCATTACATTCTAGGTCTGTCTATCGAGCACTGGATCAGTGACTTCCTGATGGCAATTTTCTTTTTACTCATTGGTCTTGAGGTGAAACGTGAACTCATTGAGGGGGCACTTAATACCCAAGAGAAAGCCATTTTTCCAGCCATCGCAGCGATTGGAGGAATGCTGGCACCGGCGCTGATTTACCTTTTATTCAACTTTGATAACCCAGTTACTGTGAGCGGATGGGCGATACCCGCTGCGACAGATATTGCTTTTGCACTTGGTGTGATGGCTCTTCTCGGTAATCGCGTACCACTGGCACTGAAAGTTTTCTTACTGGCACTGGCAATCATTGATGACCTCGGTGTGATTATCATCATTGCTTTGTTTTACAGCAGTGAACTGGCAGTGGTATCGCTTTCAATTGCATTTGCAGCTACCGCCGTATTATTCCTACTGAATTACTTTAATGTCAGGTCTATACGCTGGTATTTGTTGGTTGGTGCTGTTCTGTGGGTTAGCGTTTATCAGTCAGGTGTTCATGCCACATTGGCGGGTGTTGTTCTCGGCTTCACTATCCCACTCAGAGGAAAGAATGAAGAGGATAAATCACCACTTAAAACACTTGAGCACAAGCTGCACCCTTACAGTTCGTTTCTTATCCTGCCGTTATTTGCATTTGCAAGTGCAGGTGTGTCACTTGAAGGGGTAACCTTGTCAAGCCTGACTCATGCATTGCCTCTGGGGATTGCTCTAGGTCTGCTCGTGGGTAAACCACTCGGCATTTTCGTCTTTAGCTGGGTGGCAGTGAAAACGGGTATAGCGCAGTTGCCTGAAAGGGTAACCTTCAAGCAAATTTTTGCGGTATCAATATTGTGTGGCATTGGTTTCACCATGTCGATGTTTATTTCAGCACTCGCATTCGTTGGTGTTGAGGACAGTTACATTACCTTGTCTCGTCTAGGGATTTTGATTGGTTCAACGGTATCAGCTGTGATTGGCTACCTGATGTTGCGTCAAGTTTTGCCAGATGAGGCGGAAGTTTTGGCGCAAAATGATGAAAAAGATGCGGGTACAGACTACTAGCGGTTCAACGTAACTCCCTAATATGAAAACAGGCACATTCTGTTGCAGCTCAAAATGGCACAGCGTAAGCTGTGCCATTGTCTTTAAGTAAGGCGGAATATGTCTCATCTGAATTATAACCATCTCTACTATTTCTGGATGGTGTGTAAGCAGGGTTCTATCACTAAAGCGGCTGACGCGTTATTTTTGACGCCACAAACCGTGACTGGGCAGATACGGACTCTGGAACAAAGGCTAAAAGGAAGACTGACAAAAAGAAACGGCCGCTATGTCGAACCGACAGAGCTCGGTCAACTGGTCTACAAGTATGCAGATCGTATGTTTGGCTTAAGTTATGAGATGATGGATATCGTCAACTACAGCCAAAGGGAAAATTTGCTATTTGAGGTCGGGGTAGCCGATGCGTTGTCAAAAGAACTGGTGAGTGCCATCTTGCTTCAGGCGTCTTCAGGTAAAGACGGTTTACACTTTCGGTGCTTCGAGTCGACTCATGAACTTCTGCTCGACAGCTTAAGACAACACAAGTTAGATATGATTCTGTCTGATTGTCCCGTGAGTGCATCGCAGAGCGACAGCTTGTTCAGCGTCAAACTTGGAGAGAGCACGATGAGTTTTTTTTGTTCTCAGGCAGTTTCAGGGCTGAAATTTCCCGACTGTCTGGAACGGAAGAAATTGCTCATTCCGGGTAGTAGAACAGCGATGGGAAGCAAGGTGAAGCAGTGGTTTGATACGCAAGGAATTACGCCTGATATACTGGGCGAATTCGACGATGCGGCGTTAATGAAAGCGTTTGGCGTTAACAGTGATGCAATTTTTCTCGCTCCAAGTTCTTACCTCAATCGTATGAATTTTCCCGTCATACATGAAGTGGCAAGAGTGGAAGAGTTAAAAGAAGAGTATTTCGTTATTTTTGCTGAACGTATGATAAGACACCCAGCGGTGACAAGGATTTGTGAGGTTGATTTAGCCGATCTTTTCCATGACACACGCTGAGCTATTAAAAATATAAGTCACAGTTTTCTTTTTTTGTTACTGGTATTCCAGTGGAATTACATCGCTTGAGTGGATCAAAATGGAATTAAAAAAAATGCAGGAAAACAGCCCGAAAGCAGTCACGCTGCTCAAGGCTATGGCGAATGAAAGACGATTAATTATCTTGTGTCATTTGCTTGGAGGAGAAATATCAGTTGGTGTACTCAGTGAGAAGCTCGGACTTAGTCAATCCGCGTTGTCACAACACCTTGCCTGGCTGCGAAGAGATGAACTCGTTTCTACCCGTAAAGAGGCACAGACTGTTTACTACTCACTTAAAAGTGTTGAAGTGAAAGAAATGATTTCTATGCTCTATCAACTATATTGCTAATAACAATGTGACAGTTGGCGTTACAGATATAAAAAAACCGGCGAAAGCCGTTTTTTTGACTGAAAATCAAAAACTCTTACAGAGCTTTGATTTGTGCAGCGAAGTTTGCTTTATGACGAGCAGCCTTGTTCTTGTGGATCAGGCCCTTAGTAGCCATGCGATCCAGAACTGGTTGTACTTCGCCAAATGCTTTGGTTGCTGCTTCTTTATCGCCAGCAGAGATTGCTGCGATAGTTTTTTTCATGTAAGTGCGCATCATTGAGCGACGGCTTGCATTGTGCTGGCGACGCTTCTCAGATTGGATTGCACGCTTCTTAGCAGATTTGATATTCGCCAAGGGTCTAACTCCCAAATCTTGTATTCGGTGACAATTTAAGGCCGAGGAATATGCCTCTTTTTACCCAAGTTGTCAATTCATTTGTGCAAATATCCGCCGCACCAAGTCGAACTGATGTCGATGGTTGGCGTAAGGCGGTCATCGCGGTTAATATGGCGACGGATTCTAACAGCATTCTCGAAATGAAGTAAGCCTTTTGTTCGATAATTAGCTGCTGTAGCTTGCTGGAACAACAGGTGATGTGCTGTTAAGTACGCGCTGTCGCTCAGCACAATAACAATAACGACATCAGTAAGGGGAAACCGCGTGTCAAAGCGACTTTTGCGCTCAGGCTTGATTGTAAGCACCATGACCATGATATCCCGGGTGATGGGATTAGTGAGAGATGTGGTCATTGCTAACCTCCTTGGGGCTGGTGGTGCAGCTGATGCCTTTTTTCTGGCAAATAAAATACCAAACTTTTTGCGACGCCTGTTTGCTGAGGGAGCCTTTTCTCAGGCTTTTGTCCCGGTCATCGCTGAATATGAAGCCAGTGGTGACAGAGATAAGACGCGTGAGTTCATTGCCTATGCATCCGGAACGCTTGGCCTCTTAGTCTCCATTGTGACCTTGATAGGGATTGTTGCATCTCCTGTGATCATGGCCTTGTTTGCGGCTGGTTGGTTTACTGACTGGTTAAATCAAGGGCCAGACGGCAGTAAATACGAGATGGCGAGTTTCCTATTGAAGATTACTTTCCCGTATTTATGGTTTATTACCTTTGTTGCGTTAGCAGGTTCAGTTCTCAATACGATTGGAAAATTTGCCGTTTCCTCGTTTACGCCTGTTTTTTTGAATATCGCAATGATCATGGCCGCCATCTTTCTGTCACCAGTTCTCGACAGACCGGAAGTGGGGCTGGCAATTGGTGTATTTTTGGGTGGCCTGACGCAGTTTCTGTTTCAAATTCCCTTTTTATATCGTGAAGGCATGCTGGTTCGGCCTCGATGGGGTTGGTCTCACCCGGGCGTCGTAAAGGTTCGTACTTTAATGATACCGGCCCTTTTCGGTGTTTCTGTCAGTCAGATCAATCTACTTTTTGATACCTTTATCGCGAGCTTTCTTGGTGACAGTGCAGTGAGTTGGCTGTATTACTCTGATCGCTTGCTCGAATTTCCATTGGGATTGTTCGGGATCGCGATAGCAACTGTCATACTACCCGCCTTGTCCAAAAAACATGTTGAGCAAACGCAGGAACAGTTCTCAGCAACACTTGATTGGGGCGTCAGGATGGTAATGTTACTCGGCATACCTGCGATGGCAGGTATGGTGTTGCTCGCTAAGCCTATGTTGATGGTCCTTTTCATGCGTGGTGAGTTTACAGCTGCTGATGTACAAGCTGCATCGCTATCGCTGATGGCATACGCGTCTGGTCTTCTAAGTTTCATGTTGGTCAAGGTGCTGGCACCAGGATATTACGCTCGCCAAGATACCAAGACACCGGTCAAGATAGGCATTATTGCCATGGTGGCAAATATGGGATTTAACATCATATTTGCTTACCTTTATGGTTATATCGGACTGGCTATCGCCACTGCTTTATCTGCGTTACTTAATGCATCATTACTATACCGGGGATTGCACCGCGGGGGGATTTACCGCATAAAACGTGCTACCGTCCTATTTATTGTCAGACTGCTGGTGGCAGTGACGTGCATGGTAGCCATGGTAATGTGGCTAAATATTGATTTTGATGCTTGGGTCGCGTCTTCACTGGCTAAACGCGCTCTTGATCTGACTCTATTAATTGTCGCAGGTGCTGCAACGTATGCGGTAGCTCTGGGACTTACGGGGTTGCGCCCCCGCCACCTGAAAGCTGGCAGCTAAAAATGACAGATATAGAGTGATTGTTCTGACTAGTATATAATCCGGCAGTTTTTTAAGGGGAAACCGTTCTATAGCTATGGAATTAATTCGGGGTATTCATAACATCCGAGATGCGCACCATGGGTGTGTCCTGACGATAGGGAATTTTGACGGCGTTCACTTAGGCCATCAGGCGGTGTTGTCCAAAGTCATTGAAAAAGCGAGAGAGTTGGGCTTACCCCCTACAGTGATGCTCTTTGAGCCTCAGCCTCAGGAGCTTTTTGCAGGCAAAAATGCACCAGCGCGTCTTACCCGTCTGAGAGACAAATATAGACAAATGGCAGCTTTGGGTGTTGAACGCTTACTGGTCGTCAATTTCAGTAATAAATTTGCTGCAATGACGCCTGAGGACTTTGTTCATCGCTTGTTGGTTGAACAATTGGGTGTTAAGTTTCTGGTGGTTGGTGATGATTTCCGCTTTGGCGCAAAGCGCAAAGGCGATTTTGCCTACCTTGAGCAGGAATCTGAACGTATCGGCTTTGATGTCGTCAGCACTCATAGCTTTTGTGTCTCTGAGCAAAGGGTAAGCAGTACAGCCATTCGTCAGGTATTGGCGGGCGGTGAGCAGCAGAAAGCCGCAGCGATGTTGGGCAGACCCTACAGTGTCAGCGGCCGTATATCCCATGGTAAAAAGCTCGGACGCACACTCGGTTTCCCTACCGCTAACGTGCCCCTCAAACGCATGGTATCCCCAGTATCTGGTGTCTACGTGGTCAAAGTGGCCGGTATTGAACCGGATAGCCTTGTCGGTGGTGTAGCCAATGTGGGTACACGTCCAACCGTGAATGGCGTGAGGCAGCAACTGGAAGTACATCTTTTCGATGTAGAGGGTGACTTATACGGTCGCCATATCGAAGTGCAGTTACTTGAAAAGCTGCGCGAAGAGAAGAAATTTGGCTCGCTGGACGAGCTAAAGCAACAAATACAACTTGATACCCAGACGGCACGTGACTGGCTGTCTGGTGATGGTAATGTCAAAAACGTCCATACGGAATAAACTATTAATGAGTGACTTTAAAGATACCTTAAACCTGCCGGAAACCGGTTTTCCGATGCGAGGTAATCTTGCTAAGCGTGAACCAGCAATGCTGAAACGCTGGTATGATGAAGACCTATACGGAGAGATCCGTAAAGCGAAAAAAGGCAAAAAATCTTTCATCCTGCATGACGGCCCTCCTTATGCAAACGGTGATATTCACATTGGTCACTCTGTAAATAAAATTCTTAAAGACATTATTATCAAGTCAAAAACGCTATCAGATTTTGATGCGCCTTATGTTCCGGGATGGGACTGCCACGGCCTGCCAATTGAACTGAAAGTTGAGAAAAAAGTCGGTAAGCCAGGACACAAAATCAGCGCGGGTGATTTCCGTCAGAAATGTCGTGAATATGCTGCCAAGCAAGTCGAAGGCCAAATGGCTGACTTTAAACGCCTCGGTGTGTTGGGTGCATGGGACAAACCATACCTAACTATGGATTTTAAAACCGAAGCCAACATCATTCGTGCATTAGGTAAAATTGCAGATAACGGTCATCTGCACAAAGGTTTTAAGCCTGTTCACTGGTGTACTGACTGTGGTTCTGCGTTGGCAGAAGCAGAAGTTGAATACTATGACAAAGTATCGCCGTCCATTGATGTCATGTTCCAAGCTGTCGATGAGCAGGCTGTACTCGCCAAATTCGATTTGTCTGAACTTGGTGAAGGCGATGTCTCTATCGTTATCTGGACCACCACTCCGTGGACACTTCCAGCAAACCGCGCAGTTGCCGTTTCTGAATCACTGGAATACGTGTTGGTTCAGGTTGAAGGTGACAAACCTCGTCGTCTGATCGTAGCTGCAGAGTTGGCTAAAGACGTCATGGAACGTGCGGGTATCGAAAACTATCGCACGCTGGGCGTAACTAAAGGTCAGGCGCTCGAACTTCTGCGTTTCAATCATCCATTCTACTCTTATGATGTACCAGTAATCTTAGGTGATCACGTCACGACGGAGTCAGGTACTGGAGTCGTGCATACTGCGCCGGGTCATGGTCAGGAAGACTTTGTTGTTGGTCAACAATACGATCTTGAGGTGGCGAATCCGGTTGGAAGCAATGGTGTCTACCTACCAGACACTGAATATTTTGCAGGCCAGCATGTTTTTAAAGCCAACGACAATGTAGTCGCCTTGTTGGAAGAACGAGATGCATTGCTGCACTATCACAAGTATGAGCACAGCTATCCGCATTGCTGGCGTCACAAAACGCCAATCATATTCCGTGCTACGCCTCAATGGTTCATCTCTATGGACAAGGCAGGTCTCCGTGACAAGGCAATGGAAGAGATCAAATCTGTTCAGTGGATCCCTGAGTGGGGCCAAAACCGTATCGAATCTATGGTTGAAGGGCGTCCAGACTGGTGTATTTCCCGCCAGCGTACTTGGGGTGTGCCAATTGCGTTATTCGTTCACAAAGAAACGTCAGAGCTTCACCCCAAGACTATCGAGCTGATTGAAAAAGTCGCTCTGAAAGTTGAAGAGAGCGGTATTCAGGCGTGGTGGGATCTTGATTGTCAGGAACTGCTGGGTGCTGATGCTGCCGAATACGAGAAGGTGCTTGATACGCTGGATGTATGGTTTGACTCTGGTGCAACTCACTCAGCGGTAGTTAACCAACGTGATGAGTTTGGTGGTCAGGAAGCCGACATGTATCTTGAAGGCTCAGATCAGCATCGCGGCTGGTTCCAGTCTTCGCTGCTGACCTCGGTGGCCATTAAAAATCGTGCGCCATACACTCAAGTGCTGACTCACGGCTTTACGGTTGATGGTCAGGGCCGCAAGATGTCCAAATCAATTGGTAATGTTGTGTCGCCGCAGGAAGTGATGAACAAGCTGGGTGGCGACATCCTTCGCCTGTGGGTTGCATCAACGGATTACACTGGCGAAATGACAGTTTCTGATGAAATCCTGAAGCGAAGTGCAGATGCGTACCGTCGTATTCGTAACACCGCGCGTTTCCTGCTGGCTAACCTGAACGGTTTCAACCCAGAAACTGACATGGTGGCAGCAGAGGATATGGTGGTTGCTGATCGCTGGGCCGTGGGTAAAGCAAAAGAAGCGCAGGAAGAAATCCTCAAGGCATTCGATGAATGTAACTTCCACGCCGTTACTCAGCGCCTGATGCAGTTCTGCTCTATCGAGATGGGCTCGTTCTATCTTGATATCATCAAGGACCGTCAGTACACGGCTAAAGCGGGCAGTCATGCTCACCGCAGCTGTCAGACCGCCTTGTTCCACATCGTTGAAGCCTTGGTACGTTGGATGGCACCGATTATGTCATTCACTGCTGATGAGATTTGGAATGAGATGCCCCAAAAGCAGGCGGACAAAACAGCCCGCAACAAGTTTGTATTTACCGAAGTATGGTATGACGGCTTGTTTGGTCTCGCGGCAGACGAAGTATTGAATGATGCGTTCTGGACTGAATTGTTGTCTGTTCGTGGCTCGGTCAACAAATTGCTTGAGCAAGCGAGAAGTGAGAAACAAATCGGTAGTTCACTAGAAGCTGAAGTGACGCTTTTTGCTACCCCTGAATTGGCTGAAAAGCTTCAGGTCATTGGTGATGAACTTCGATTTGTTCTGTTGACATCTAAAGCAGATGTTGTTGCAGCGGAAGAGGCCCCAGAGGGGTCGACGGCTACTGAGCTTGCAGGTTTGTTTGTTTCGGTGAAAAAATCTGCTGCTCAGAAGTGCGATCGTTGCTGGCACTATGTTGCGGATGTTGATGAATCTGAGGGTCACAAAGGAATCTGTGGCCGTTGTGTCAGTAATATTGATGGAGACGGCGAAACACGCCGATTTGCTTAATGACAAATGTGACGGAACAACCGTCTGGACTGCGCTGGCTGTGGCTGGCGCTTCTGGTCTTTGTACTCGATATCGGCACCAAACTGTTGGTCATGAATAACATGGAGTACGGCCCGGCGAACCGGATCGAGTTGCTGCCTTTTTTCAATCTGACCTATGTGCATAACCCGGGAGCAGCGTTTAGCTTCCTGAGTGATGCTGGTGGCTGGCAGCGCTGGTTTTTTAGTGCTACGGCGATCATTGTTTCTTGCGTATTGGTTTACTGGATGAGTAAGACACCGGCCAGACAGCGTTTGGTCAACGCTGCTTATGCCTTGATCATCGGTGGCGCAATCGGCAATTTATTCGATCGTCTGGTGCATGGCTATGTCATTGACTTTCTCGATTTCTTTTGGGGAACGAATCATTGGCCTGCATTTAATCTGGCAGACAGTGCCATCCTTATTGGCGCAGGCTTTATTTTGCTGGACAGTTTTCGGTCAGGTAACACTGAATCAAAAGGTTCGAATTGAGCCCTCAGTAAAAATAAATGATTAGGCGCTGGCCGTGTTTGCGGTCAGCGCCGTATTTATACTGACGAGTGTAAAAACCCTCAGATATACTGGGACATATCGTCGGTGTTTTGCTGAATATAGGGCAGCGTCATTGTTTGCCTTTTACAGCATGGTGAAAATTCATACCAAGGAAGTACAATGATGAGTAAAATTGGCGCGGAAAGTCAGGTGATCATGCATTTCTCCATCAAGCTGGCCGATGGTTCTGTCGCTGACAGTACACAGAACACAGGCAAGCCCGCTAAACTGGTGATGGGCGATGGCAGTCTGACAGAAAACTTTGAGAAATGTCTGTTTGGTTTAAGTGAAGGTGAGTCGTCAAGTTTTTCTCTAGAACCGGAGGATGCTTTTGGCCAGCCAAACCCTGATAACATTCATCACGTCAATAAAACCCAATTTGGTGGTGATATTCCCCTTGAAGAGGGTACTATAGTAGCGTTTGCAGGTCCGGGAGGTCAGGATATCCCCGGTGTGATCACCGAAATCATTGGTGATTCAGTAACGGTAGATTTTAACCATCCGCTGGCGGGTCAGCGCGTGGTATTTGAAGTTGAGATCATAAGTGTCGAATAAAGGCAGCACGATGAAAATTCTGTTATCCAACCCACGTGGATTCTGTGCCGGCGTAGACCGTGCCATAAGTATTGTAGATAGAGCGCTAGAAATGTATCAGCCTCCGATCTACGTACGTCACGAAGTGGTCCACAATCGGTTTGTCGTTGAAGGCCTGAAAGCGCGCGGCGCAATCTTCGTTGAAGAGCTTCACGAGGTTCCGGATGACAGCATCGTAATATTCTCTGCCCATGGTGTTTCTCAGGCGGTAAGACGTGAAGCGAAAAGCCGAAGCCTCACAGTCTTTGATGCCACTTGCCCGTTGGTGACAAAAGTCCATATGGAAGTCGCCAGAGCCAGCCGCCGCCATATGGAGGTGGTTCTAATCGGTCATGCGGGTCACCCTGAAGTGGTAGGAACTATGGGGCAGTATGCCAGTGATGAGGGAGGCATGTACCTTGTCGAAACGCCGGATGATGTACATAAGTTAGAAGTTAAAGATCCGACCAACTTGCACTACGTAAGCCAGACGACTTTGTCTGTCGATGAAACGGCAGAAGTGATCGGGACACTTCGAGATGTATTCCCTGAGATACAGGGGCCGCGTAAAGACGATATCTGTTACGCGACCCAAAATCGCCAGGATGCAGTCCGTGATATGGCGGCCAGCTGTGATGTACTTATCGTGGTTGGTTCAAAAAATAGCTCAAATTCAAACCGTCTCCGAGAGCTCAGTGAAAAGCTGGGTACACCGGGTTATCTGGTTGATAATGCCGATGACGTAAAAGAAGAGTGGTTTGGCGGGGTAAGTTGGGTAGGTGTAACAGCAGGTGCATCGGCCCCCGAGGAATTAGTTAATCTCATTCTTGATCGTATTAAGGCATATGGTGCGGAGTCTGTAGAGGAACTATCTGGTCGGGAAGAAAATATGTTCTTCGAGGTGCCGAAAGAGTTGCAGGTTCGGCAGGTAAGTTAAAAAAGAGAAGCCGAAAGGCTTCTTTTTTTATATCCATTTTATGATGGAAGCCAAGACCAAGGGTGGATAGCCGAAGGCAATTCATCGACTTCGCGGCGAGTCTACTGTGTTACAGGATATACATTGCTGCCGCTTCGCGTTAGAGTGATAAATTAGTTATTTTTAAGACACAAAACCCTCAGGGTAAAAGGAAATAAGGGGAAGAAGATGGTTCGCATTGCAGTTGCTGGTGCAGCGGGTCGGATGGGTCGTCAGTTGATCCAGGCTACGGAAAGTATTGAGGGTGCCAGTTTAAAGGCGGCGAGTGAACGTCCAGAGTCTAGCCTCATTGGTGCTGATGCCGGTGAACTTGCTGGTGTTGGTAAGCTGGATGTCGCCTTAGTTGATGATTTGGCCAAAGCTGTTGACGATTTTGATGTCATCATTGACTTTACCGCGCCTGTCGCGACCCTCGCCAATATTGAGATATGTCGCCGCTTCGGTAAAAAAATTATTATCGGTACCACAGGTTTCACCGAAGAACAAAAAGCTCAGATTGATCAGGCCGCGGCAGAGATCTCTATTGTTATGGCGCCCAACTACAGCGTAGGCGTCAATCTGGTCTTTAAGTTGCTGGAGAAAGCAGCAAAAGTGATGGGCGATTACTGTGACATTGAAATCGTTGAAGCTCATCACAGGCATAAAGTCGATGCACCTTCAGGTACTGCGCTCGGAATGGGAGAGGCGATTGCCGGAGCCATGGGAAATAAACTGAGTGATGTTGCGGTTTATGCCCGTGAGGGAATAACAGGTGAGCGAAACCGTGACGAGATTGGGTTTGCCACTATTCGCGCGGGAGACATTGTCGGAGAGCACACGGCCATGTTTGCTGATATTGGTGAGAGAGTCGAGATCACCCACAAAGCGTCGAGCAGGATGACATTTGCCAATGGTGCGGTCAGGGCTGGGGTCTGGCTGGCGAGTAAGTCGCCCGGTTTTTACACCATGCAGGACGTGCTAGAGCTCAAAGACTTTTAATGCGTATTTATGCGGCGGGATTTATCCCGCCGTTTTTTTTGGCTTGCTGTTACATCCTCATATTAGTGAGTGTAAGTGAGTGACTAGCGAACACTTCTTTTGTGGTTTTGAGTGTTTTTTGTCAGTTTTTTGTTTGGTCGGGTAAAACAATAGGGCTTGTTGCCATTTAATCGTTTGCTTTTTGCGGTTATGTTTTTTTTGGTCTGTTTTATTTCTTTTTTGTATATCAACAGAGATTTTCACCGTTTTATGGTGTTTTAAATTGTGTTTAATGTGTTTTATGGCGACCTTAGATCGTTTTTGGTCTGTGTGTGCCAAAACATATGCTATTTTTTGGCGTAAAATATTGACAGTGCTGTCGGCTGTCTCTAGAATGCGCGCAATTTGTCAGAAATCACTCAGGTGATTGACTGATCATTGTTTAAAACTGTTTTTGCGTATATATTCGCATTGGTTGCATTTTTATATATGGAGGTTGTCTTGGGCAAGTCTGCGCTCTTGGTCCTGGAAGATGGGACTGTATTCCATGGTACAGCGATTGGTGCTGATGGAACGGCTGTTGGTGAAGTGGTTTTTAATACTTCGATGACAGGTTATCAGGAAATACTCACTGACCCTTCTTATTCTCAGCAAATTGTTACTCTTACTTATCCTCACATTGGCAACACCGGAACAAACTCCGAAGACGAAGAATCCTCTCAAATTCATGCACAAGGCCTAGTCATTCGCGACCTTCCTCTTTTGGCCTCAAACTTCCGTAATCAACAATCTCTCTCTGACTACCTCAAATCTCAGAATATCCTGGGCATCGCCGACATTGATACTCGCAAGCTAACACGTATTCTTCGCGAGAAAGGTGCACAGAACGGTTGCATCATGGCAGGTGATAGTTTGGATGCAGAGTTGGCTCTGGCAAAGGCAAAGAGCTTTCCTGGCCTGAAAGGTATGGATCTGGCTAAAGAAGTTACGACGCAGGAAGTGTACCAGTGGAAACAAGGTTCTTGGACGTTAGAAGAAGGCTTGCCAGCGGCGAAAGAAGACGGTGAACTGCAGTACCATGTCGTTGCCTATGACTTTGGCGCAAAACGCAATATTCTTCGCATGTTAGTAGATAGAGGGTGTCGTCTGACTGTCGTGCCTGCTCAGACGTCAGCTGACGAGGTACTGGCTCTGAACCCGGACGGCGTATTTTTATCAAATGGGCCTGGTGATCCAGAGCCATGTGATTATGCCATTGAAGCCACCAAGACATTTCTCGATAAAGGCTTACCAATATTTGGTATTTGCCTTGGCCATCAGATTTTGGCTCTGGCCAGCGGTGCGCAAACAGTAAAAATGAAGTTTGGTCATCACGGTGCCAACCACCCGGTGAAAGATATTGACCGTGATGTGGTGATGATCACCAGCCAGAACCATGGTTTTGCGGCTGATGAAAGCAGCTTGCCTGACACTCTGCGTGCGACGCATAAGTCCCTGTTTGACGGGTCACTGCAAGGCATTCACCGCACAGACAAGCCTGCATTCAGTTTCCAGGGACACCCAGAAGCGAGCCCGGGCCCACATGATGCGGCTCCGCTTTTTGACCACTTTATCGAACTTATTAAACAACACAGCGCGTAATCCGGAGCACGAAAGAATGCCAAAACGTACAGATATTAAAAGTATTCTTATCCTGGGTGCAGGCCCGATTGTTATCGGTCAGGCTTGTGAATTTGATTACTCAGGTGCACAGGCGTGTAAAGCGCTGCGTGAAGAGGGTTACCGCGTCATTCTGGTCAATTCAAACCCAGCGACCATAATGACTGACCCGGAAATGGCCGATGCCACTTATATTGAGCCAATCAATTGGGAAGTGGTACGTAACATCATTGCTAAAGAGCGCCCAGACGCTGTTCTACCGACCATGGGTGGCCAGACAGCACTGAACTGTGCGCTGGACCTCGAGCGTCATGGCGTACTCGAAGAGTTCGGTGTAGAAATGATTGGCGCAACTGCCGACGCTATCGACAAAGCCGAAGACCGTTCCCGTTTTGACAAGGCCATGAAGTCAATTGGTCTTGAGTGTCCGCGTGCCGATACGGCCAAATCGATGGAAGATGCCTACCGGGTACTGGATATGGTGGGTTTCCCCTGTATCATTCGTCCATCTTTTACTATGGGCGGCACCGGCGGCGGTATCGCCTATAACAAAGAAGAATTTGAAGAAATTTGTCGACGTGGCCTCGACTTGTCACCGACCAATGAGCTGTTGATTGATGAATCGCTCATTGGCTGGAAAGAGTATGAGATGGAAGTGGTGCGTGACAAAAATGATAACTGCATCATTGTCTGTGCCATTGAAAACTTTGACCCTATGGGCATTCACACGGGTGACTCAATCACAGTCGCTCCTGCCCAGACTCTGACAGATAAAGAATACCAACTGATGCGTAATGCCTCGCTGGCAGTTCTGCGTGAGATTGGCGTTGAAACCGGCGGTTCAAACGTACAGTTCGGTATCAATCCCAAAGACGGTCGCATGGTCATCATTGAGATGAACCCACGCGTTTCCCGCTCTTCAGCCTTGGCGTCAAAAGCGACAGGTTTCCCGATTGCCAAGGTGGCGGCCAAGCTGGCGGTTGGTTTCACACTTGATGAGCTGATGAACGACATCACTGGCGGTGCGACGCCTGCCTCTTTCGAACCGACTATCGACTATGTTGTTACCAAAATCCCACGCTTCAACTTTGAAAAATTCGCTGGAGCTAATGACCGCCTGACCACGCAGATGAAGTCAGTCGGTGAGGTAATGGCTATCGGCCGTAACCAGCAGGAATCACTGCAAAAAGCCCTACGTGGTCTTGAAGTGGGCGCAACGGGTTTTGATGAAATGGTCGACCTTGATGCACCTGATGCATTAACCAAGATTCGCCATGAGCTGAAAGATGCTGGTGCTGAGCGTATCTGGTATGTGGCTGACGCTTTCCGTGCCGGTATGTCAGTAGATGGTGTCTTCAACCTGACTAATATCGACCGCTGGTTCCTGATTCAGATTGAAGATCTGGTAAAACAGGAAGCCTTGGTAAAAGAAAAAGGCTTTGCTGGTCTAAACGCTACCTTCCTTCGCCAACTAAAACGCAAAGGTTTCTCTGATGCGCGTCTCAGCAAGTTGCTGGGGGTGAGTGAGAGCGAGATCCGTAAACTCCGTGACCAAAATGATATTCACCCGGTTTACAAGCGCGTCGATACTTGCGCTGCTGAATTCGCTTCTGATACAGCATACATGTACAGCTCTTACGATGAAGAGTGTGAAGCGGCACCGACTGAGAACGATAAGATTATGGTTCTCGGTGGCGGCCCTAACCGTATCGGTCAGGGAATTGAGTTTGACTACTGCTGTGTTCATGCCTCGCTTGCGCTTCGCGAAGATGGCTATGAGACTATCATGGTCAACTGTAACCCAGAGACAGTATCAACGGACTACGACACCTCGGATCGCTTGTACTTTGAGCCAGTGACTCTTGAGGATGTTCTGTCAATCGCTCGCGTTGAAAAACCCAAAGGTGTCATCGTTCAGTATGGTGGTCAGACACCACTTAAACTGGCCCGTGCTTTAGAGGCTGCAGGCGTTCCGGTAATCGGAACCAGCCCTGATGCCATTGACCGTGCGGAAGACAGGGAGCGTTTCCAGTCAGCCGTTGACCGTCTTGGTTTGAAACAGCCAGAAAACGCCACAGTAACTGCACTTGAGCAAGCCGTTGAGAAGTCGCGCGAGATTGGTTATCCGTTGGTAGTGCGCCCATCTTACGTGCTGGGTGGCCGGGCAATGGAAATTGTCTATGACGAGAGTGACCTGCGTCGCTACTTTAATGAAGCAGTAAGCGTTTCAAATGAGTCTCCGGTTCTACTTGACCGATTCCTTGATGACGCGACTGAAGTTGATATTGATGCGATTTGTGACGGTGAACGAGTCGTAATTGGCGGTATCATGGAGCACATCGAGCAGGCAGGCGTTCACTCTGGTGACTCTGCATGTTCGCTGCCAGCATATACTCTGAGTCAGGAAATTCAGGATGTGATGCGCCAGCAAGTTGAAAAGCTTGCCTTGGAGCTTGGTGTTCGCGGTTTGATGAACACTCAGTTTGCTGTCAAAGACAATGAGGTATACCTCATTGAAGTCAACCCTCGTGCGGCAAGGACAGTTCCGTTTGTCTCTAAGGCAACAGGTGCAGCACTGGCGAAAATTGCTGCACGCGTCATGGTCGGCCAAACACTTGAACAGCAAGGGTTTACCAAGGAAATCATTCCACCTTATTACTCGGTGAAAGAAGTGGTACTGCCGTTCAACAAGTTCCCGGGTGTTGACCCGCTTCTGGGCCCTGAGATGCGCTCAACGGGTGAGGTCATGGGTGTGGGCGATACCTTTGCCGAAGCCTTTGCCAAAGCTGATATGGGCTGTGGTAAAGAGTACAAAGATCAGGCTGGACGAGCCCTCTTGTCTGTGCGTAACAATGACAAACAGCGTGTTGTCGATTTGGCGGCCAAGCTGATAAAGCTGGGTTATGAGTTAGATGCGACGCACGGTACCGCTGTGATTCTTGGTGAAGCCGGTATTAACCCTCGTCTGGTCAATAAGGTGCATGAAGGTCGTCCACACATTCTCGACAGAATAAAGAATGGTGAGTACAGCTACATTGTAAATACTACCGAAGGGCGTCAAGCGATTGAGGACTCTAAGGTACTGCGTCGGGGGGCACTGCTTGAAAAGGTGAATTACACCACCACGCTCAACGCAGCATTTGCAACTTGCATGGCACATACTGCCTGCGACCCTAACAAGGTGAGTTCAGTACAAGAGCTGCATGCCCGAGTTGCAGAAAAATACAAAGCGTAAGCTGAGTATCTCGAATAGAAAAACCAATGAAAAATAAGTCGGCACTAAGTCGGCAGTAAAACAACCTCCTTGCCCGCCTGATTAGGCGGGCTTTTTTATTGGTTATATTGAGTATTTTTTCTTTGACTGGATCACTGTTAACGCTACAATGCGACCACCGCAATAATGCGGTTTCTTTGGAGCAAATAATGAACACAACCGACCATCCTCCGAGTTGTCAGGGAGGCCACTTTTAGACCTCAGCGTCGTTGTTGTTCATTCAATTCCGGCTCTGCAGACCGGAATGATCTTCCCTCGCTCTATAGTAGGCTTCCCCGTTTCTTCGAGTTATTTCGTTTGCGTTGTCACGTGGACACTGTGTGCTTGCATGCCAGATCCGAGTTTCACGCAGCGTTATTGGTGGTTGTTTCCTTTGCCCAGAGCCCTTACGGGACTCTGAAACTGGCCAATCGGGAGGTTCGCTATGGCAGTATTGGATACAGCAAACATTCAGGAGCATTACCAGACTCCTACTTCTCATGAAATAGAGGCTGCGACTAAAGCGTTTCTACTTCATAACCTTGAACAAAAAATACACTTACTCGCTGTCATGCCTGTTCAAGAGGCCGTGGCTATTCTTAACCGCTGTCCGTTGAGCATGGTTCGCGTACTGCTGGATAAACTTGCAGAGCAGGATGAGGTGGTTAGAGTAAGACAGATAGCGTCTGGTCTTGGGCTGATCAACTCAGAAGTCGAGCCAGACGGCGATTACCTCAGCAATAGTGTTATGAGCCATGTTTGGCAGCGGATAGGGTGGATCATTGGTCTGGCACTGATGGGCGTGGTCTCAGGTCTGATCATTTCTCACTATGAGGATGCTATCAGCCAACTGGTCCTTCTTGCTATCTATATGCCCGTCGTGGCTGCGGCGGGGGGGAACGCAGGATCTCAGGCTGCCACTTTAGTTGTTCGCGCGCTGGCGATGAACGAAATCCGTCCACGACAATGGTTACAGGTAATGTGGAAAGAGTTTCGGGTATCGCTCGTCATCGCTGCTGCATTGGCATTGGTAATTATGGGCCGTGTAGCCTTTGCTACAGATACCTCACAACTACCAGCAAACTTTTCAATCTATGCAGTTGCGATGGCGATAGGGACAGCATTAATGATTCAGGTGACCTTATCGACAACAGTGGGTGGGGTGCTGCCTCTAATAGCCCGGAAACTCAAGCTTGATCCTGCTGTTCTTGTCAGCCCGGTTCTTGCCTCAATTGTTGATATTACTGGGATGGCGATTTACTTCACGACCGTTAACGCGTGGTTAGGTCTGATTTAAACAAAGCATTATAGAGGGCGTACTCAAACTGAGAAATCGGGCTGGGTCCCCTTGGTGCGTTAGACTCCGACTCCGGAACATGGTAATTGGCAACCAACTGGGCGACCAGGAGAGGTTTGCCATTTACCGTTTCCATCAATCCAGCAAGGTTATAGCTGCCGAACAGCGTCCCCGTTTTTGCTCTCAGTCGCCCTTTGATGGGAGATTTTCTTACACTCTGGCGATAGCGAAGTGTGCCGTCTACGCCAGCAACAGGTAACATTTTCAGGATACCAAGCTGCGGATTACGATAGATAAAAGTGAGTACTTCGGTCAGCTGTTTAGCCGTCATTCTGTTGTTTCTTGATAGTCCGGAACCATCAACCAATACGGCTTGCCGCAAATCAATACCCGCTTTTTCGTCGAGTACCCTTTTAACCGCAGCGACACCATTCTGGAAGGTACCAGGAACGCGGAACGTCTGCTTACCTAAGGTTTTTAAGATGTTGTCAGCAATCAGGTTATCTGAGCGTTTAAGCATCTTAGTCAACAGAATATCGCGGGTTGCCGAATGGTGTGTAACCAAGAGCTTTTCTCGCGTCGCGGGTTTACCGACGCGAATCTTTCCGCTGAGTTTTATTCCCTTATTTCTGAGGATCACTCTCAACACACTTTTGACGTAAACACTTGGGTCTTGTAGAGCAAATTTTAGCGGCAACGGCTCTTTTCTATAGGGCAGGCAACCACTTAAGTGGTAATGATTGCTCTCTGATGTGTAAAGTTCGAGTTCACAATGGGTGCGTTTCTGTTCGTCTGCCGATACGGTGACAGCATTCGTGGTCACTTTTACCGGATGGTGTTTCGGAACAAACGTTCTGGTTGCCCCATTCCTTTCTGTATAAATAGAGCCCTGAAAACAGTTCCGATCCAGAACGATAGCGCTGGAGGGGGCACTGTAACAGACTCCGAGTATATCCCAAGGCCAGCCAACTGCTCGCTCGTAACCTGCGAAGGATGAATTATCAATCCATAAGTCACCCTTTATGTGACGGATACCTTTTTGTCTGGCGGTAGCCATCAGGGTCTCAAGGTGATCTCTTGTCAGTGTCGGATCGCCTGAAAAATGAAGGACCAAATCGTTTCCCGAAGTGGCAACTTGCGTCGTAAATCTAAAATGCTCCGGCAGTAATAGAGTTGCGGCCAGAGCCGTGACCAGTTTTTGGGTACTGGCTGGAGGGAGTAACTTATTGGCTGAGTAAGTATGTGTTGACTGATTGGTATCAGGGTCAACGACAGACAGAGCCAACTGATGACCCTCCGGGAGCAGAGCATCAATTGAAGGCAGGCTGACGGCGAAGCAGGGTAATGCTATCCATGAAAGAACGACGAAAAACAGAGGTCTCATGACTATACTCAGGTAGAATGCTTAACGTAAGGTTACATAAGATTCAGTGAATAAGTGTCTCAATTCTCGGTTTGTTTGAACCCTGTCATTTTGAAATGTAATACACATTCTGAGACGTACAATCGCGTGTTGTTGCTGATTGCGACCGATTCGTACTTGTCCAGAAATTGATAGATGATTTGCTGAGTGAACTTGTTTACACTGTTCGACCAAAATTGATTTTTCACCCGCGCTTGACATCTGTCTAGGCGTGGTTTTGTTTTGCCAGAGTAAGTGCTCTGGATTAAGAGGTATTGTTATTCATGGATAAAGTACCAATGACTGTTCGTGGTGAGCAGCTTCTTCGGGAAGAATTGGATCGTCTGCTAAAGCGTCGTCCTGAGATAACTCAGGCCATTGCGGAAGCTCGTGAGCTGGGCGACTTAAAAGAAAATGCAGAATATCATGCCGCCCGGGAAGAGCAGGGTATCTGTGAAGCCCAAATTCGTGATATCGAATATAAGCTATCGGTTTCTCAGGTCATTGATGTGGCAAAAATGCCTAACAATGGCAAGGTGATTTTTGGTGCAACGGTGTCGCTTATTGATGCAGATACTGAAGCCGAAGTCACTTACCAGATTGTTGGGGATGATGAGGCGGATATCAAACAGCACCTGATTTCGGTTAATTCACCTATCGCTAGAGGCCTGATTGGCAAAGAAGAAGGTGATGAGGTATCTATTTCTACGCCGGGCGGCGTGAAAGAGTTTGAGATAGACAGCGTAGAATATCGCTGAACTTCTCTGTGCTAGCTAACAAAAATTGTTAGCAAATGTTGCGGACAAAATACAGAAAAGGCCGCTTTCGCGGCCTTTGATTATTTTCGTGGCAACTCGATTTTGCGCTCTTCGCTCGGGCGGTAAAGCACTAGGGTTTTTCCTATAACCTGTACTTTTTCTGCCTGAGTCTCTCGGACAATTGCGTCAACAATCAGGTTCTTGGTGTCACGATCTTCAGATGCCACCTTAACCTTGATCAGTTCATGATGGCCAAGAGCGAGTTCAATTTCAGCCAGCACGGCTTCCGTCAGGCCGTTGGCACCCATCAAAACCACGGGTTTCAGGGAGTGAGCCAGTCCTTTGAGATGCTGCTTCTGTTTGGTGCTTAGATTCATATTGACTCGATTTTCTACTTGCTAAGGGTTGAAAACGTGACATTCTACCGCCATCTGTTATCAAACTGAACATGTATCACCCTAAACACGAAAAACCCGATGTCTGTAGACGGGAAAGTTCAGGTTAAATTATGAGTAAAAAGAAACATTCAGCGAGTTCCGGTCGTTGGTTAAAAGAACATTTTGATGATAAATATGTTCTTGAGGCCCAGAAAAAGGGTTTCAGGTCGCGTGCTATCTTCAAGATCGAGGAAATTCAGGGCAAGGACAAGCTGCTGAAACCAGGTATGACAGTGGTCGACCTTGGCGCTGCACCGGGAGGTTGGTCACAATATGCGGTAGAGCAAGTTGGTGGAGACGGACAGGTTATCGCCTGTGATATCTTGCCAATGGATTCTTTACCGGGTGTGAGCTTTCTTCAAGGTGACTTTCGTGAAGAAGCGGTACTTGACGCACTGCTTGAGCGCATCAAACCTGATATGGTTGATGTAGTGATGTCTGATATGGCACCCAATATGAGTGGTAATCTGGCATCTGACCAACCTCGAGCTATGTATCTTGTTGAACTTGCTCTAGACATGTGTCGCGAGGTATTGGCACCTAACGGTGCATTTGTGGTTAAAGTGTTTCAGGGTGAAGGCTTTGATCAGTATTTGGCTGAGATTCGTAAGATGTTCAAAGCGGTGAAAATCCGCAAGCCAGATTCCTCCCGCGCCCGGTCGCGTGAGGTATACATTGTGGCTACAGGTTACAAACTGTAGTAATCTACATTTATCTTTATAGTTATCGCGGGGCTAACACCTTGAGTGACATGGCAAAAAACTTGATTTTGTGGTTAGTAATCGCAGTCGTACTAATGTCTGTATTCCAGAACTTTGGTCCGAATGATGGTGCTGGCCGTCAAGTCGATTATACGACGTTCGTCCGAGAGATCGGTCAGGATAAAATACAGGAAGTACAGTTCAATGAACGTGAGCTGAAAGTGACGCGCCGTGAAGGCACTAGCTATGTTACTTACATGCCTGTTTATCAGGACCCGAAACTTCTCGATGATTTGATTAACCGTAATATTCGTGTGAAAGGTACACCACCTGAAGAGCCGAGTATTCTTGCATCTATTTTCATCTCTTGGTTCCCAATGTTATTGCTCATTGGTGTATGGATATTCTTCATGCGCCAGATGCAGGGCGGCGGCGGAAAGGGCGCGATGTCCTTCGGCAAATCTAAAGCCCGCATGATGAGCGAAGAGCAAATTAAAACAACATTTAGCGATGTAGCGGGTGTCGAGGAAGCGAAAGAAGACGTTAAGGAGCTGGTGGATTACCTGCGTGATCCAAGCAGATTCCAGAAGTTGGGTGGTAAAATCCCAACCGGTGTCTTGATGGTGGGGCCACCTGGTACAGGTAAAACTCTGTTGGCAAAAGCTATCGCTGGTGAAGCCAAGGTACCATTCTTTACAATCTCTGGTTCTGACTTTGTAGAAATGTTTGTCGGTGTGGGTGCATCCCGTGTCCGCGACATGTTTGAACAAGCTAAAAAAGCGTCACCATGTATCATCTTTATCGATGAGATTGATGCGGTAGGCCGTCAGCGTGGTGCTGGTCTTGGTGGTGGTCATGATGAGCGTGAGCAAACACTCAACCAAATGTTGGTCGAGATGGACGGGTTTGAAGGCAACGAAGGCATTATTGTTATCGCTGCAACTAACCGCCCTGACGTACTTGATCCTGCATTACTGCGTCCTGGCCGTTTCGACCGTCAAGTAGTCGTTGGCCTGCCTGACGTCCGTGGTCGTGAACAAATCCTTAAAGTGCACATGCGCAAAGTTCCACTTGCTGGAGATGTTGAAGCGTCTCTTATCGCGCGTGGTACACCGGGGTTCTCAGGCGCAGACTTGGCTAACCTTGTTAACGAGGCTGCATTGTTTGCCGCACGTGGTAACAAGCGCGTTGTTTCTATGGTCGAGTTTGAACTGGCAAAAGATAAAATCATGATGGGCGCAGAGCGCAAATCTATGGTTATGTCTGAAGATGTCAAGGAATCAACCGCTTACCATGAAGCAGGCCACGCAATTGTTGGCCGTTTGGTACCAGAACATGATCCTGTGTACAAAGTGTCAATTATCCCACGTGGTCGTGCGTTGGGTGTGACCATGTACCTGCCAGAACAAGACAGAGTCAGTATGTCTCGTCAGCACCTTGAGTCGATGGTCTCTAGTCTTTATGGTGGTCGTCTTGCTGAAGAGCTAATTTACGGCGCTGATAAGGTATCAACTGGTGCGTCTAATGACATCGAGCGTGCAACCGACATTGCTCGTAAGATGGTAACCCAATGGGGTTTCTCAGAGAAACTGGGTCCACTGCTTTACGCTGAAGACGAAGGTGAAGTGTTCTTGGGCCGCTCCGTGACGCAAACCAAGCATGTTTCAGACGACACGGCGAAACTTATCGACACCGAGATTCGCGAGATCATCGACCGCAACTATGTTCGTGCTAGGAAGATTCTCGAAGAGAATATGGACATCATGCATTCGATGAAAGATGCACTGATGAAGTATGAAACCATTGATGCGAAACAGATTGATGACCTAATGGCGAGACGCGACGTTCGTGAGCCTGCCGGATGGGAAAATGATTCAGGCAGTAGCTCAGACGACACGCCCAAGCCTGAAGCCAAATCTGATACATCGGGTGACAGTGCTTCTGATGAAGGGAATGTAGGTGAGAGCAAGAACAACAAGCCTATTGACCCGGAAAACAAATCTGAAGCTTGATACTTAAATCTGATACTAACCCCGGGAATAAACGCCCGGGGTTTTTTTATTCTTAAATACCCTAAAAATGGTCAGCGGTATGTTACTTAAAAGCAGAAATAAGACATTAGATCTCAGTAGAACTCAGGTTATGGGGATTCTAAACGTTACCCCTGATTCATTTTCTGACGGTGGTCAGCATAATACAGTCGACAGAGCTTTGAGACATGCTGATGCGATGCTCTCAGCAGGCGCCACTATTCTCGATATTGGCGGTGAATCAACCCGACCCGGCGCGCCAGATGTGGCTCTGGATGAGGAAATAAACCGAGTAGTTCCTGTCGTAGAGGCTATAAGACGCAATTTTGATTGTTGGATCTCGATAGACACCAGTAAAGCGGTTGTCATGAGTGAAGCGACAGCTGCTGGTGGCGACATTATCAATGACGTTAGAGCGTTACAGGAGCCGGGTGCTATAGAGGCAGCTGCTCAAGCTGATGTGCCTGTATGTCTAATGCATATGCAAGGCCAACCTCGCACCATGCAATCTAATCCTATTTATGGCGATATGATTGCTGACATTAAAGGCTTTTTCGAAACCCGTATTGCCGCCTGTGAACAGGCAGGGATCAGCCGGGATCGAGTCATTCTTGATCCTGGGTTCGGGTTTGGCAAAACCCTGACACATAATTATCAGTTACTTGATAAACTAGAGTCATTTCACGATTTCGGCCTACCTGTTCTGGCAGGAATGAGTCGCAAGTCGATGATATTTAAACTACTGGATAAAACACCGCAGGATGTGCTGGCAGGAAGCCTGGCCTGTGCAACGATTGCTGCCTTGAAGGGGGCGCAAATCATTCGGGTTCATGATGTGGAGGAAACCTGTGATGTGGTTAAGATTGTTCAGGAAATGAGAGACGCAACGCTTTAAGTTGGAGCAAATAATGACAGAGCGCAAATACTTCGGGACTGATGGTGTTCGAGGTAAGGTGGGACAATTCCCAATAACCCCTGATTTTGTGATGAAACTCGGCTGGGCTGCCGGTCGTGTATTAAGTCAGCAAGGCACCAAAAAGGTCCTTATCGGTAAAGATACTCGTATTTCAGGCTATATGCTTGAATCTGCCCTTGAGGCAGGTTTGTCTGCTGCTGGCCTCCAAGCTGCTTTTACCGGACCTATGCCAACGCCAGCCGTTGCTTATCTCACACAGACATTTCGCGCAGAGGCAGGCATTGTCATTTCTGCGTCGCATAATCCATATTATGACAATGGCATCAAATTCTTCTCTTGCGAAGGTACCAAGCTTCCAGACGATGTCGAGCTGGCTATTGAGGCAGAGTTAGACAAGCCTCTGACCTGTGTTGAATCAGCAGAACTGGGTAAGGCCACCCGTATTGATGATGCTGCTGGTCGCTATATTGAATTCTGTAAGAGCACCTTCCCTTCAGATTCAAGCCTTGCGGGTTTGAGGATTGTTATTGACTGTGCTCATGGTGCCACTTATCACATTGCGCCTTCAGTATTTAAAGAGCTGGGAGCGGATGTTGTGGCTATGGGCATTGAGCCAAATGGTACCAACATTAACGCGGAAGTTGGGGCGACGGATGTTCGCGCTTTACAACAGCGTGTTGTTGATGAAGCGGCTGACCTAGGTATTGCTTTTGATGGTGATGGCGATCGTGTGATCATGGTTGACCATGAAGGTAACAAAATTGATGGCGACCAAATTGCCTACATCATTGCAAGGGAAACCCTGCGCCGCGGTGAGTTGAAGGGAGGGGTTGTTGGCACTCTGATGACCAATATGGGGATGGAGATCGCCCTCAAAAATCTCGGTATACCATTTACACGTGCCAAAGTTGGTGATCGCTATGTGATGGAGCAACTGCTAGAAAAAGGTTGGACGATAGGTGCTGAAAACTCAGGCCATGTGATTTTACTGGATAAAGTGACCACTGGTGATGCGATCGTTGCAGCACTTCAGGTTTTATCGAGTGTTATCGGTACGGGGATGAGCCTCAAGAGCCTGTGTGAAGGTATGTCAATGTTCCCTCAGGTACTTGAGAATGTACGCTTCTCAGGTGACAGCGATCCTTTGCAAAGTGAGGCCGTACTCGAAGCGAAACGTCGTGTTGAACATCAACTCGGTGATAAGGGCCGTGTATTGTTGCGTAAATCTGGCACTGAGCCATTGATTCGCGTTATGGTTGAAGGTGAAAACGCTGCAAATGTACAGACATATGCACTGGAAATTGCAGACGCAGTAAAAGTCAGCTGCTAACTGGTAATGGAGAATGGCAGGGTAATTGTTCATTTTGGTCACAAGATGTGCAAACGGACGGAAAATACAGGTTTTTTTGCATTTTCCTCTTGTCTACCCTGCCTGCTTTCGCTAGTATTCCTCCCGCTCCCAACGATTGGGGGATGCGCTGGTGAGGACTTAGAGCTTAGCTGGCTCAACAATTTGGAACATAGGTGGAAACATGTACGAAATTCTACTTGTGATTTATCTGTTGGCCGCAATTGGCGTTATAGGCCTGGTTCTGGTTCAACAAGGTAAAGGCGCAGATATGGGAGCCTCATTTGGGGCTGGGGCATCAAACACAGTGTTTGGCTCTAGCGGCTCTGGAAACTTCTTAACCCGAATGACAGCAGTATTCGCTACTATATTTATCGTTCTCAGCTTGGTGCTTGGTAACCTTACAAGCCACAGTAAAAAAGCTGGAAGCGAGTGGGAAGACTTAAGTCAGCCTGCGGCAGTAGAGAAAGTTGAAACTGCTACGGATGTACCAGCTACGAATAATAGCGACATCCCGACAAACTAAAGAATTTGCCGAGGTGGTGGAATTGGTAGACACGCTATCTTGAGGGGGTAGTGCCTATCCAGGCGTGCGGGTTCAAGTCCCGCTCTCGGCACCAAAATTGCCTTAATAAGGCAACACCTTTTCTTGCAAATGCAAGCAAAGTGGCGATATACTAATCGCCGCTCGGACGCGGGGTGGAGCAGTCTGGTAGCTCGTCGGGCTCATAACCCGAAGGTCGTTGGTTCAAATCCGGCCCCCGCAACCACTTTTCCGTGAATGTTAGTGTAGACCGATAACATTCATGGGTCGTACAAGCATGTACGACATCAGGGTCCAGTTACATTAAACCCCGAATTTCGGGGTTTTTTGTTATCTGAAGCTGACCATTCGGATGGATAACTGGGCTTTTAAGCCCTTTTTTTATTTCTGGGGTTTGTAAATGACAGGACTAGAAAAACAACTGACTGAATTGTTAGAAGCACCAGTCAGTGCGTTGGACTATGAACTTGTTGGGCTTGAGTTTGTCCGCGCCGGACAGCACTCAACCCTGAGGATCTTTATTGATCACCCAAACGGCATTACGGTTGAAGACTGTGCAGAAGTGAGCCGTCAGGTGAGTGCAGTGATGGATGTAGAAGATCCAATCACAGTAGCATACAATCTTGAGGTTTCCTCTCCAGGCTTAGAACGACCGCTGTTCAAAGCTGAACACTATCAGCAGTTTATTGGCCATGAAGTGAATATTGTACTAAAAATGGCAATGCAGAATCGTCGTAAATGGAAAGGTGAAATCCTGTCTATTGAGGGTGAGACTGTCACTGTAAGTGTTGACGGCAACGAAGAGTCGTTCGCTCTGAGTAATATCGCCAAGGCCAACTTGGTTCCTTCATTTTAAGGTAAATGAGGCATTAGTTCATGAACAAAGAAATCTTGGCTGTCGTAGAAGCGGTATCCAATGAGAAAGCAGTTCCACGTGAGCGTATTTTTGAAGCGCTTGAAACTGCTTTGGCGACAGCAACAAAGAAAAAGTACGAAGCGGATATTGACGTACGTGTTGCTATCGACCGTAAAACTGGCGAATTTGATACATTCCGTCGCTGGGAAATTGTAGAAGAAGTGACACTGCCGACCCGTGAAATCACACTGGAAGCAGCGCAGTTTGAAGACGAGTCACTGCAGTTGGGTCAGCACGTTGAAGACGACATTGAATCTGTCACTTTTGACCGCATCACTACCCAGACAGCCAAGCAAGTCATTGTACAAAAAGTACGTGAAGCTGAGCGTGCACAAGTTGTCGAACAGTTCATGGACAATGAAGGTGAGTTGATCACTGGTGTTGTAAAGAAAGTAAACCGCGATGTTGTTATCGTTGATTTAGGTAACAATGCCGAAGCGGCAATTCAGCGTGACGACCAACTGCCACGCGAAAACTTCCGACCGGGTGACCGCGTTCGTGGTCTGCTGTATGCTGTACGCCCAGAAGCCCGTGGCTTCCAGCTGTTCATGACTCGTTCTAAGCCAGATATGCTGATTGAGCTTTTCCGCATTGAGGTGCCGGAAATTGGTGAAGAGATGATTGAAATCATGGGTGCAGCCCGTGATCCTGGTTCACGTGCGAAAATCGCCGTGAAAACAAATGACAAGCGAATTGACCCAGTTGGTGCTTGTGTTGGTATGCGTGGTGCGCGTGTTCAGGCCGTTTCTGGTGAACTGGGCGGTGAGCGTATCGATATTGTGCTTTGGGACGAAAACCCTGCTCAATTCGTTATCAACGCAATGGCACCTGCTGATGTTGCGTCTATCATCGTTGATGAAGACAGCCACACCATGGACATTGCAGTAGAAGCAGACAACCTGGCACAGGCCATTGGCCGCAGTGGTCAGAACGTTCGCCTGGCTTCTCAGCTGACAGGCTGGGAACTGAATGTAATGACCGTTCAGGACCTACAGAAAAAACACGAAGAAGAAGCGAATCAGTCAATTGACCTGTTCGTTAAGCATCTTGATATTGAAGAAGACTTCGCAGAAGTTCTGGTTAAAGAAGGTTTCGCTTCTCTGGAAGAGGTTGCCTATGTACCAACGAACGAACTGCTGGAGATTGACGGCCTCGACGAAGACACAGTTGAAGAACTGCGTAGTCGTGCTAAGGAAGCTCTGACCACAATCGCGTTGGCGAAAGAAGAAATTCTTGATGGTGCAGAGCCTGCTGAAGACCTATTGGGTCTGGAAGGACTGGAACGCGAAATGGCATTCCGTCTGGCCTCAAAAGGTATCAGCACACTGGAAGATCTTGCCGATCAGGGCACTGACGATCTTCTGGACATTGAGGGATTAGATGAAGTTAAAGCGGGCGAGCTTATTATGGCTGCACGCAATATTTGCTGGTTCAGCGACGAAGCGTAAACGCAGCAAAGGAGGAGCATAATGTCAGAGGTTACAGTTAAAGCACTGGCGAGTGAGATTGATACGTCAGTTGAACGCTTGCTGAAACAGTTCGAAGATGCCGGCATCAGTAAAGCCGCAGATGACAACGTAAGCCAGGATGAGAAACAAACCTTGCTGTCTCACCTTAAGCGGGAGCATGGTGACGATGGTAGCGCTCCAACTCGTCTGACGTTACAACGCAAGAAGCGTAGCACCCTCAGCGTGTCAAGCGGTGGCGGTAAGAGTAAAGACGTTCAGGTTGAAGTGCGCAAGAAGCGCACCTACGTGAAACGTAGCGATCTCGAAGAACAAAAGGCAGCTGAAGAAGCTGCCTTGCGCGAGGCTGAAGAACAGGCCAAGCGCGAAGCAGAAGAACAAGCTAAACGTGAAGCTGAAGCACAAGCTAAACGTGAAGCGGAAGAACAAGCCAAGCGTGAAGCGGAAGAAAAAGCCAAACGCGAAGCTGAAGAGAAAGCTCGCATTGAAGCAGAGAAACAGCAGCAATACGCTGAGGAATCTGATGAAACCAAAGCGGAACGTGAAGTTGCCGAAGCTCAAGCGAAGAAAGAAGCTGATGAACTCAAGCGTCGCCAGGAAGAGGAAGCCAAGCGTAAAGCTGAAGAAGAAAGTCAGCGCCAGATAGAAGAGGCACGCAAAATGGCAGAATTGAACCAAGAGCGCTGGAGTCAACAGGACTCCGCATTGAAAACGATGGAATCTGCAGATCACCACACGGTGACATCAAAGTACGCTCGTGAAGCGGAAGACGAAGCAGATCGCAGTCAGGAAGCCGCTCCTCGTCGTCGTAAAAAGAAAAAAGCGGGTCAGCAAGACAATGACCGTAATAACCGTCGTGGTAAAGGTAAAGGCCGTATGGCTAAGCCTACTTCTATGCAACATGGCTTCCAGAAGCCTGCACAGAAAGTAAACCGTGACGTAGAAATTGGTGAAACAGTTACTGTTGCTGAACTGGCAAACAAAATGGCAGTGAAAGCGACAGAAGTCATCAAAGCGATGATGAAGATGGGTGCAATGGCAACCATCAACCAAGTGATTGATCAGGAAACTGCTCAACTGGTTGCTGAAGAAATGGGCCACAAAGTTGTTCTTCGTAAGGAGAATGAACTGGAAGAGGCGGTACTGTCTGACCGTGATGACAGCGCGTCTAAAGAGCCTCGTGCGCCAGTGGTTACCATCATGGGTCACGTTGACCATGGTAAAACCTCACTGCTTGACTACATCCGTAAAGCACATGTTGCATCGGGTGAAGCTGGCGGTATTACCCAGCACATCGGTGCGTACCATGTTGAAACAGACAACGGTATGATCACCTTCCTGGATACTCCAGGACACGCCGCATTTACTTCAATGCGTGCACGTGGTGCAAAAGCAACGGATATCGTTGTTCTGGTTGTTGCAGCTGATGATGGTGTTATGCCTCAGACTATCGAAGCAATCCAGCATGCGAAAGCAGCTGAAGTGCCATTGATTGTTGCAGTGAACAAGATTGATAAAGAAGCAGCTAACCCGGATCAGGTGAAGAACGAGTTGTCACAGCACAACGTTATCCCTGAAGACTGGGGCGGCGAGAACATGTTTGTTCACGTTTCTGCGAAGCAAGGTATCAACATTGATGCTCTGCTTGAAGCGATTCTGCTGCAATCTGAAGTTTTGGAACTGGAAGCCGTGCGCGATGCCATGGGGCATGGTGTTGTTGTTGAATCTCGCCTAGATAAAGGTCGTGGTCCAGTTGCAACCGTTCTGGTTCAGGAAGGTACGCTGAAGAAAGGTGATATCGTACTGTGTGGCCTTGAATACGGTCGTGTTCGTGCGATGCGTGACGAAAACGGTAAAGAAGTTGACACTGCGGGTCCTTCTATTCCTGTTGAGATTCTGGGCCTGTCAGGTGTTCCATCAGCGGGTGATGAAGCGACAGTTGTTCGTGACGAGCGTAAAGCCCGTGAAGTTGCTCTGTATCGTCAAGGTAAATTCCGTGACGTGAAACTGGCTCGTCAGCAGAAAGCGAAACTGGAGAACATGTTCTCTAACATGTCTGAAGGTGAAGTATCTGAACTCAATATCGTTCTGAAAGCGGACGTACAGGGTTCTGTTGAAGCGATTGCAGATTCTCTGGTTAAGCTGTCTACTGATGAAGTGAAAGTGAAGATTGTCGGCTCTGGTGTTGGTGGTATCACTGAAACTGATGCAGTTCTGGCGGCAGCGTCTAACGCTATCTTGGTTGGTTTCAACGTTCGTGCTGATGCAACTGCTCGCCGTACCATTGAAGCTGAGAGCCTTGATCTTCGTTACTACTCAGTGATTTACGCACTGATTGACGAAGTTAAGCAAGCAATGAGCGGTATGCTGGCACCTGAATTCAAACAGGAAATCATGGGTCTGGCAGAAGTTCGTGATGTGTTCAAATCACCCAAGATTGGCGCTATCGCTGGTTGTATGGTGACTGAAGGTAGCATCAAGCGTAACAACCCAATCCGTGTACTGCGTGAAAACGTTGTTATCTATGAAGGTGAGCTGGAATCTCTGCGCCGCTTCAAAGATGATGTAAACGAAGTCAACAAAGGTTACGAGTGTGGTATCGGCGTTAAGAACTACAACGACGTCCGCGTGGGTGACCAAATCGAAGTTTACGAGACTGTCGAAATTAAGCGTACTATCGACTAATAACCGACTGTAACAGGTTGTTTATACACACCATGGGGGGAAGTGCTCGGCACTTTCCCCCAGTCTTTATGAAGAGAAGAAGGTTATGGCAAAAGAATTCAGCCGTACTCAACGTGTCTCCCAGCAGATACAAAAAGAAATCGCATTGATCCTGCAGCGTGAAATTAAAGACCCGCGCATTGGTATGGTGACTGTTTCCGGCGTTGAAGTGTCACGAGATCTGGCATATGCCAAAGTATTTGTTACGTTCCTGACTACAGGTGAACAAACACCTGAAGGTGGTCTTGAAGCACTGAAAGAGGCCGCAGGTTATGTCCGCAGCCTACTAGGCAAAGCAATCCGTCTACGTGTTACTCCAGAAGTCAGCTTTTATTTCGATCAGTCTTTGACTGAGGGGATGCGTATCTCCAACCTGGTTTCTCAGGCAGTAAGATCGGATGAAAAACGCCGTGATATTGACGGAGAAGAAGACTGATGGCCCGCCGAGCACGCCGCCGCGGACGTCCGGTTGACGGGATCATTCTGCTGGATAAGCCGACAGGCATCACGTCAAATGATGCATTACAGCAAGTTAAACGTATTTACTTTGCTGAGAAAGCAGGTCATACCGGAGCGTTAGACCCTCTGGCAACCGGCATGTTGCCGATCTGCTTTGGCGAAGCGACTAAGTTTTCCCAGTTTCTTCTCGATTCTGACAAGCGTTATCGCGTTGTTGCCAAACTTGGCGAGCGGACTAACACGTCAGACTCAGACGGCGAAGTGGTAGAGACCCGTCCTGTAGCTGTGGATCGTGGTCAGCTTGAGCGCTGTATTGCCCAGTTCCGCGGTGATACCATGCAGGTCCCTTCAATGTTTTCTGCATTAAAATATCAGGGCCGACCACTCTATGAGTATGCCCGTGAGGGAATTGAAGTCCCGCGTGAAGCTCGTAAGATCACTGTCTATGAAATCGAGTTGTTACAGTTCAACGGCGACGAGATCGAGATGGAAGTACACTGCTCAAAAGGCACCTATATTCGCACTATCGTCGATGACCTGGGTGAAATGCTGGGCTGTGGCGCTCATGTCACCGCACTACGCCGTATTGGTGTATCCGGTTACCCAATTGAAAAGATGGTCACTCTTGGTCAATTGGAAAAACTGCTGGATCAAGCCCGTGAGCAGGATATTCAGCCTCGCGAGTTACTTGACCCGTTACTGTTGGCACAAGATACAGCGGTACAGGATCTGGAAGAGGTTAACCTTCTTCCCGTTGTTTCCAGCTATGTCATGCAGGGGCAGGCCGTACAGGTACCAACTGCGCCTGACAGTGGCTTTGTCCGTATGACTGTCGGTGAAGAACGCACCTTTATTGGGGTGGCAGAAATTGATGCAGACGGCATGGTTGCGCCACGTCGTCTTGTCTCTGGTCAGCGAAATAACTGACTTGGCGGTGGCGGATAAATGGGTGTTGTCTTACTCAGTCAATACCTGTAGAATTCGTCGCCTCGGGTGTCGGCTGAATCAGAGATTGGCTGACACAAAGATAAACCTTTTACATTTAGGAATAGACAATGTCTCTGAATGCAGAAACTAAAGCAGCAATCGTTGCTGAATACGCGCAAGGCGAAAACGACACCGGTTCACCAGAAGTTCAAATCGCTCTGCTGACTGCTTCTATCAACCACCTGCAAGGCCACTTCGCTGAGCACAAAGGTGATCACCACAGCCGTCGCGGTCTGCTTCGCATGGTTTCACGTCGTCGTAAGCTTCTGGACTACCTGAAGCGCAAAAACGCCGATCGTTACCTGGAGCTGCTTAAGCGTCTGGGTCTGCGTCGCTAATCTGTCGCCGCATTCCAGAAAGGAGCCTTTATGGCTCCTTTCTTTGTTTTTACCTTCGTATTATTTCCCTATCCTGCCTCTTTGTCTCTCTTTCTATACGAAATGCGACTGGTATTTCTGACAAACTCCGACGGGTTGTCGGCTGTTGCTGTCTATACTAAAGACACCCTTATGATTTTGTTCTTGCGCGTATCACTTCCCTGTAACCTGTGTATAATATGTGGCGATTTCAACAGATAACACAGTCAACGAAGTCGACCATCAGGTCGCGACTATTGCCAACATTCTCTGATTCAGAGTGTTGCCACTAGTCGCGATGGGTGTGTCTGTTGAGACAAATGATTAATTGGGTATCGAGACAAAGATACTTATCAAACAAGGATAATCACGTGAATCCAATCGTAAAATCTTTCCAATACGGTAACCACACTGTGACGCTGGAAACTGGCGTTATGGCTCGTCAGGCGACGGCAGCAGTGATGGCAAGCATGGACGATACATCAGTATTCGTAAGTGTTGTTGGCCGTAAAGAGGCCGTTGAAGGTCAGGATTTCTTCCCGTTGACGGTAAACTATCAAGAGCGTACCTATGCAGCTGGTAAGATCCCTGGTGGCTTCTTCAAACGTGAAGGTCGTCCATCTGAGGGCGAAACCCTGACAGCACGTCTGATTGACCGTCCAATCCGTCCACTGTTCCCAGATGCATTTAAGAACGAAGTACAGGTTATTGCGACTGTTGTTTCCGTCAACCCAGATGTGAGCCCTGACATTGTTGCCATGATTGGTACTTCAGCGGCATTGGCAATCTCAGGTATTCCTTTTGCGGGTCCTATCGGTTCTGCGCGTGTTGGTTTTATCAACGATGAGCTGGTTCTGAACCCAAGTAATACAGAGCTTGAAAACAGCCAACTGGACCTGGTAGTTGCCGGTACTGATAACGCTGTACTGATGGTGGAATCTCAGGCAGATCGCCTGAGTGAAGAGCAAATGCTACAAGCTGTTGTATTTGGCCATGACCAGCAACAGACTGTTATTTCTGCGATCAAAGAATTCGCTGCTGAAGTGAACACTCCAGCGTGGGAATGGTCAGCACCTGAAGTAAATGTCGAGCTGAAAGCACGTGTTGCTGAGCTGGCAGAAGAGCGTTTTGTAGCTGCATACCAAATCACAGAGAAAATGGCGCGCTACGAACAGGTTGGCCAGATTAAGCAAAGCGTAACTGAGCAACTGCTTGAGCAGGACGAAGAGCTGAATGAGCGTGAGATTCAGGGCATGCTGAGCAGCCTTGAAAAAGCGGTTGTTCGTGGCCGTATCATCTCTGGTGAGCCGCGTATCGATGGCCGTGAGAAAGACATGGTTCGTGCACTGGATGTACGCACTGGCGTTCTTCCTCGTACCCATGGTTCTTCTCTGTTTACCCGTGGTGAAACGCAGGCTTTGGTTACTGCTACACTAGGTACTCAGCGTGATGCGCAAATCATTGATGAGATCACTGGCGAGCGCACAGATAACTTCCTACTGCATTACAACTTCCCTCCTTACTGTGTGGGTGAGACGGGTTTTGTTGGTTCACCAAAACGTCGTGAAATCGGCCATGGTAAGCTAGCGAAGCGCGGCATGATGTCTGTGATGCCATCTCAGGAAGAATTCCCTTATACCGTTCGTGTGGTTTCTGAAATCACAGAATCTAACGGTTCATCATCAATGGCATCAGTATGTGGTTCTTCGCTTGCGCTGATGGATGCGGGTGTTCCAATCAAGAAATCTGTTGCGGGTATCGCAATGGGTCTTGTGAAAGAAGATGAAAACTTTGTCGTTCTGTCTGACATTCTTGGTGATGAAGATCATCTGGGTGACATGGACTTTAAAGTAGCTGGTACCGATGACGGCGTGACTGCGCTGCAAATGGATATCAAAATTGAAGGTATCACTAAAGAGATCATGCAGATCGCTCTGAACCAAGCAAAAGGTGCGCGTCTGCACATCCTGAGTGTGATGGATCAGGCAATTGATGGTGCCCGTGATGATATCTCTGAATTTGCTCCGCGTATCCATACCATTAAGATCAACCCAGAGAAGATCAAAGATGTTATCGGTAAAGGTGGTGCGGTTATCCGTGCACTGACTGAAGAAACTGAGACTACCATCGAGATTGAAGACGACGGTACAGTGAAGATTGCTGCAACCGATGGCGAAAAAGCGAAAGCAGCCATTGAACGCATTGAAGCGCTGACAGCAGAAGTGGAAGTTGGCCGTATCTATACAGGTAAGGTAACCCGCATCGTTGACTTCGGTTGTTTTGTCTCTGTGATTGGTACCAAAGAAGGTCTGGTACACATTTCTCAGGTTGCTGATAAGCGCATTGACAAAGTTGCTGATTACGTTCAGGTTGGTCAAGATGTTCAGGTTAAAGTTCTGGAAATCGACCGTCAGGGCCGTATCCGTCTGAGCATGAAAGAAGCTGCAGCAGATGCAGCAGCGAGTGCACCAGCAGCGGACGCGGGTCAGCAAGACGCTGACGCGTGATCGTCGGGTACAGATAACGACGTATTACATTGAGTTTAAGGGAGCTTTGGCTCCCTTTTTTGTGCGCAGGAGTAAGAAGATGGTCAAATGGGTAAGCCTGTTAGTGATAGTGAGTCTGGGCGTTCTGTCTGGATGCTCATCAATGCCTGATGCCGGCCAATCGCATAAGTGGTCGACATTACCAGTGGCCATGCCACTCCAGCCAACGACTCAGCAGGAAATTCAGCTGGTTCATATTGATCAGATCCTCCAACAAAGCGAACTCAATGATAAGGAGCTTGCCCGTCTGCATTATCAAAGAGGGCTGCTCTATGATGGTCTGGGCCTTCGTGATCTGGCTAAACTGGAGTTTAATCGCTCACTGGCACTGAACCCATCTCAATCGGATGTATTTAACATGCTCGGCGTTTACTTTACCCAAAGTCGCCTGTTTGACGCGGCATATGATGCGTTTGAATCAAGTCTTGAACTGGATGGAGAGTTTGATTTCGCTGCCCAAAACCTTGGTATCGCCCTTTATTATGGTGGCAGACAGGAGCTCGCACAGCAGCGTTTAAGCGCGCATTTTTCCAGAAATACACAAGATGCTTACCGTGCACTCTGGCTGTTTCTTTCTGAACGTGAACTCTACGGTGAACCGGCTGCGATAGAGCAATTGGGTAAGCGTTATCAGGCTTCTAACAGAGAAGACTGGGGATGGCAGATCGTGCGCTTTTACCTTGGTGAGGTCAGTGAGCGAGATTTTCTCGATAACATAACCCTGACCAGTGAAGATAACATCCAACTCGCTGAGCGTTTGTGTGAAGCGTACTTTTACTTAGCTAAGCAGTACCAGTTTAATGGTGATAACGAAAATGCCGTTGCACTCTATAAACTTGCAATGTCGGGCAATGTGTTTCAGTTTGTTGAGCACAGATACGCATTACTTGAGCTCAGTTTGATGGCACAGAAGTTTCAGCCTGTCGAATATCGATAACCATTGAGGAAGCTGAAATCTCTCGATTTCAGCTTCTTTGATGTTACAGGCGAGTACTCGCCTAGAGTGTTCAAGTGTCTAATGACATCCCAGCAATACTTCGCCAGTACCCGTTACAGCTGTTATTACTTGAAATCAATCGGTTGCCTGTACGAAAGTCTTCCAGTACCGAGAGGCTTTCCATAGATTGTGGACTGATTCGTATCACATCAACCAACCCTTCCATTGACGACAAATCGTCCCTCAAATCATAGCAATAGCCTGACTGGGTCTGAATGCCATTTAAGTTAAAGAGCGTCTGGTTCTCTTGACTACTCACAGGTATACCCTGCGGGTATTCGCTGCAACAGGTCTGACAATTGTCTTTGGGCAAGTCTTTGGCTCGGGCGGTAAAGCAGCGGGCAGAGTAGGCGAGTGGCAGATGGCCGTATGAGAATACCTCTACTTCAAATTGATCGCGAATATTGAGTGTCTCAGCTTGTCGGAGGGCTTTGGTCAGCCAATCGCGAGATAGCTCAACGGGCATACACCAGCGAGTCATTCCCAGTTTTACAAGGAGTTCAAGGCTTTGGGCATTATAAAGATTCAGGGCGGGGCCGGCGACAAAAGGGACTTTATTCTGATGAGCGAGATGTACTGCCGAGAAATCGTTGGCTTCAACAGCAAATTCTCCATTGTCGATAAGTGTATTGATGACTTTCAGCTCGCTCGGGGCTTCAAGCAACGCCATAGTGGATAACACCACTTGTTTGCCGTTTGCTGCCAGTTCGCGGCCGATAGCTATCCAATCCGCTGGCTTCAATAATCGCCGTTTACCGCAGACAGTTTCGCCAAGATAAATAATGTCTGCTTCGCTGCTTATTGCTTGCTGATAGAAGTCTTCAACCTTTGTTTTTGCCAAAAATACAGAATGGGCCCAAGAGATAATTTCATCGTCATTACGTTACTGCCATTTTCTATGATACGCGCCGAGTGTGGTTTGACGGCCTTCTGACACATTATCAAGGCTTTCAATCCACGATGGATTAATTCTGAATTGCTCTGGATGCGTCTCAAAACTGTCTATTGCCTGTCGCCAGATACGTGTCACTTGCTCAACATAGGCAGGGCTTCGTTGTCTGCCTTCTATTTTGACTGAAGCGACATTGGCACCATAAAGTTCTGGCAGTATATCCAGCGTGTTAAGGCTGGTGGGCTCTTCAAGCGCGTGATAGGGCTCGCCTCCTGCACTGAAGCGTCCTTTGCATAGTGTCGGATAGCCAGCATTTTCCGCCTCTTGGTACCTGTCTATCAATACACCATTGAGTCTTGATTCAAGACCCACAGGGGTTTCTTGCCAGCGAACATATTTTGCAGGAGAGCAAGCGCCGACAGTGTTTGGTGACTCACCGGTTAGATACGATGATAGATAACACCTGCCCTCAGCCATTATGCATAGACTGCCAAAAGCGAACACTTCCAGCTCGACATCCGTCTCACGCGATAATTGTTTGACCTGATGAATAGACAACACCCTCGGCAGCACCACCCGGCGAATATTGAAATGTTGGCGATAGAAGTCAATAGAGGCAGCATTGGTTGCAGATGCCTGAACTGAGAGGTGAATTTCCATGTCTGGATGACGGCGAGCGGCGTAGTCAAGCACTGCCAGATCGGCAACAATGAGTGCATCCACTCCGATATCAGCAGCGGCATCAACAGCGTTTGTCCAACGTGAAAAACCATCAGGATGGGCAAAGGTGTTCAGAGCAACATGCAGCTTTTTGCCGCGATCCCTGACATATTGAGTCGCTTTCTCTAATTTTTTTCCATCGAAGTTAAGGCCAGAAAAATGTCGTGCGTTGGTTCCATCCTTGAAACCAATATAGACAGCGTCAGCACCGTGGTTAATGGCTGTTTTTAATGAGGGCAGGCTGCCAGCCGGGCAAAGTAATTCCATACGCATCTCCAGATTGACCCGTTGGCATAATATGCGGGTCATCAATCATTTGGCGCGTATTTTAGGAGGCTGATGGCGATGAGTTATTGATTTAGGGCAGGTTTAGGCCTGTCTTTTATCAGGACTTGGCAATGCAGCAAGCCGTGGCTTTTTATTTTGCTGTAGCAAGGTTTCAAATTCTTCTTTTGGCATCGGTCGATAAAAATGGAAGCCTTGAATGCTGTCACAATTAAGTCTTGCGAGTTTGTTGGCCTGTGCACTGGTCTCGACTCCCTCAGCAACGACAGTCATATCCAGCGAGCGACCAAGGTTGATGATGTTTTCAATCAAGGTTACCTGTTTGGGTAAGGCATCCATTTCCATGATAAATGTTCTGTCTATTTTCAGTTCATCTAACGGGAAGCGTGCCAAATAAGAGAGCGATGAATAGCCCGTCCCAAAGTCATCAATGGAAAGGGTAAAGCCCATTTTTTTGATCCCATTAAGCATTTGAATGGTGTGATCACTGTCATTCATCACGGCACTTTCGGTCAGCTCAAAAGTGATCATAGAGGGATTGATATTACTGGCCTGCAGCATCTTGCTCATCTGTGTCAGCAAATTAGGGTTTCGGAATTGCTGAGGGGATAAGTTTATTGCGACCCGTCCTGGCAGTATGCCTTGTTTTTGCCAGTTATGAACACCTTCAAAAACTTCTCGCATCACGTTAATCCCAAGCTGCTCAATCATACCTGAACGCTCAGCGACAGGGATGAATCGTCCCGGACTGATGTAGCCTTCGACAGGATGTTTCCACCTCACCAGTGCTTCTGCACCATTGATGCTGTGGTCATGCGCATTAACTTTGGGTTGATACCAAACTTCCAGTCCTTTGTTCTGCAGAACTTTTTGTAGCTCAATTTCAAGCCACAAACGCATACGGGCTTCTTTGTTCATGTTCTGGTGATAAGGCACTAACTGATTTCTGCCGCGCTCTTTCGCTTCATACATCGCTGTATCAGCGTTTTGAAGCAGGCTTTTCACATCTTTGCCGTCTTGCGGGAAAGAAACACTGCCGATTGAACAAGTGAGAAATTTACTGAAATGGTGAAGTTCAAAAGGCTGTCTAATAACGGATATAAGTTGTTCTGTGATCGAATTGATCGCCTCATCCGATTCGAGGTCGGGCAGGATCACGGCGAATTCATCGCCACTGAGGTGGCCAATGATGGCTCCCTCCGGCAAGGCTTTGAACAGTCTCTGAGAGATATCCTGCAGCACTTTATCACCGATGTGGTGACCTAATGAGTCGTTGATATTCTTAAAGTTATCGATGTCCAGATACAGCATGACCATTCTGGCGTTATTAGCAATAAACTGCTCTAGACAGCGGGAAAATCCCTGTCGATTGTAGAGACCTGTCAATGGGTTACTGTTGATCAGTTTGGCCGTGTTCTTTGCAACTTCTTCGCTGTTACAGTCCTGGCGAATAATCAGCATTCCCTCCTGAACAGTGCCCTGACTCAAGGGTATGTATGAGAGGGGATAAACAGTGTGACGTGACAGATGGCGAGGCTCACCAAACAAAGGGGTTTCCGGTGTTGCAGAGGTCAGTGTCTCGGTCAAATTCTTTGAGAGCTCTTGACCAATAAATAACTCATCCAGCATCTGTCCCAGCAGTCTGTCTGGACTACTAAAACCAAGCAGGCGAGCTGCACTGTCATTGCTACTGATCACCGAGCCATCACGAATGACCAGGCAACCGTCGCTGACGACCTGACACATAGCAGTGAATTTACTTTCGGCAGCTTCAAGGGCGGTGCTCAGTATTTGCCGCTCAGATGTATCCGAGGCGTGGAGAATAATACCACTGATGTTGCCTGGCCCCTCAGGATCAATTAAAGGGGCAACACAAAAATGAAGACAAGTGGACTGTGTACCATCGTTCAGAAGCACTTCACCTTCACCACTCTGTCCTTTCAGCGCCTGCTGATAATAAGGTTTGAGCGTTTGATAAAAGGTATTGCCCAGAACTTGTCTGTCATTTTTCCCAGCCAGTTCATCAGGATGTAGGCCACTCAATTCCGAGTATCGTTGACTGACCCAATGATAACTATGATTGGTATCAAGTACGGCGAACAGGAATGGGCTGTTATCTGTTAGGTGGGCAAACCAGTGTTTTAATTGCTCCAACGGCATGACAACAATAAATTCCCTATAGATGATATAAAAAATGATACAAACTATTCATATCCATGACACTATATACTTGTCATCGGCAGAGCTTAACTGTTTCGAACAATCACAGCCTTTTTTTTGACTCAAGACATAAAAAATAACTGAAACATTGTCATAGAATGTGATTCTCTATGCACTTAAAGCGACGAAGACTGTTTTGATCTCTACTATTCACACACAACTGGTCACTCATACTCCTGCAGCATTTCGCCTTCCACTCCAGCTGACTCCCCATTTCGTCCAACGGGAGATCCTAGTGCAAGCATTGCAACATATTTTCAGAGAAGCACTGGAAGATGGCGATTTTACCTTTCTTAAAGGACGCTGGTTGGAAATTCATATTACTGATATTGATACCCGCTGCGTAATTGGTTACAAAGAGGGGAGTCTTATCTCCTCGCACACTGCAAAGAAGCCGGATGTTAGCATGAAGGCTAATCTGAACGACCTCATTCTTCTTGCGGCGAGAAAGGAAGATCCCGACACCTTGTTCTTTCAGCGTCGATTGATGATTGAAGGCGACACTGAACTTGGACTTGAAGTAAAAAACCTGCTAGACAGTATTGAACTGGACTCGTTGCCATCTGTGCTTAAACATGGACTAGTGACACTGGCTGATTTTATTCATAAAGGCTTGCACGCTCAGGCAAAAGGGATACAAAACAACGATGCTCATCAGAACGGAAGTACCTGCAGATATCCTTCAAATTGATCGAATGCTGCGACAGGTTTTTGATACTGATGCCGAAGCCAAGCTGGTGATGGCCTTGCGGGAAAACGGTAATAACACACTCTCTCTTGTTGCCTGCAATGACGATGGAGAGATCGTCGGCCATGTTATGTTCAGCCCTGTTTGGTTTGAAGGCCAAGACTTGGGATGGCAAGCTCTGTCACCCATCTCTGTTTTACCCGAGTATCAACGACAAGGAATTGCTTCAAATTTAGTGAGTGAAGCTTTCTCGATACTCTATGAACTGGGATACCCAGCCTGCTTTGTGCTCGGCAGTCCTGAATTTTATGGGCGTTTTGGCTTCAAAAAAGCGGCAGACGCCGGATTAAGTTGCCAATGGCCAGTACCCGATTCTGCATTTATGGCTATTGAGCTCGAGCCGGGTTCGTTTTCTGAAAAATATGGTCTTGTAAAATATTGTTCAGAATTTGCCGAGTTCTGACCGTTACATCTTGTTAAAATCGCCATGATAGTCCTAGTTTTGTTCACAGAACTGTAGTCATGGCGATTGATTACCTTTTTCTACCAGTTGTTATCCCAGTTCATTTTGAGTGACTGGAAACCCTATTTTCTCCACCATCTTTATCCACCAGTGACGCCAGCCACCCTTTTCATCGACAGTATCCAAACAGTACATGGTGATTTTTGCGCCCAACCAGCGGAAGGGCTCGGGAGGAATATAGCCCGGCAATTCTGTTGCAAAGGCCATGCGGGTTTCTTCCGTATCCTCACCATCGAGTTTAGCCAGCGCCACTCTGGCTCCAAAGCGACTGGCAGTGACGCCAAACCCTGAATAGCCGCCAGCATAGAGCATTTTTCCTTGGTGATACGATTGATAGTGCACTGCCATTCTTGTTGTCAGCCCTATCGGCCCGCTCCACGCGTGACTGAAGGAAATATCTCTCAGCATGGGAAAGGTGCGGTAGAAATTTTCGACCAGTGGAAGATAGGCATTTGCCAGCTTATCTGCGCTTGGATCAGTATCATTGTTAAAAAAGTAACCCAGTCGGCCGCCAAATAGAATGCGGTTGTCTTTGGTCAAACGCATATAGTTGAGCTGAGTGCGGGTATCGTAAATTCCCTGACGATGCTCCCAGCCAATAAGTGCTAATTGCTCAGGGCTTAATGGCTCTGTCACGACAATACGATCTCTGATTGCAGCGACTCTTCGTTTAATTCGTTTATCTCCGGCAGCGAAAGCGTTGGTTGCCAGCAAAACTTTATTGGCGTTGATCTTACCTTCAGGTGTCGCGACCTGCACCCCGTTTGTTGTCAGTTCCGACGATACCATCGGTGTGTATTCATACACAGTGACACCAAGTTCGCCCGCAGCGCGCCTCAGTCCCCAGGCCAATTTGGCAGGATTGACAATACCACTGCGTTGCTTTGACCAAACTCCGCCGTTAAAGAGGGGAGAGGTGATTTCTTTTTCCAGTGATTCTTTGTTGAGCAGTTCGACATCATGCCCATATTCGCCATAGAGGGAATACTCTTTTTCTACATCCGCCATTCCCGCTTCACCAACTGCGACGGTGAGTTCTCCACTCCATTCCAAATCACAATCAATTTTAAATTTATCAATGGCATCACGAAAACCGTCGATATTTTGTTTCCCCAGTTCCTCCAGGCGAGAGATATCATTAGGGAAAAGGCGCTGTGCATTTGACAGACCGTGCATCACCGATGTCGATAGAATAGCGGCGGGTCTACCAGATGCACCCGTGGCGGCCGTTCCTGCCTCAATGATTATGACCTTGCGGTTCGGGTCAGCTTCTTTGGCCTGAATAGCGGCCCAGAGACCTGTGAATCCTGCACCGACTATCAATAAGTCACAGCTGACGTCTGATGTCAGTTTGTCTGCGGCTTTGGGAGCGTCAGGATCATCCAGCCAGAAAGGGTAAAATTTGGTTTTTAGCAGGGCTTTCTCGGCCTGACTACATGGATGAATCATGGTGTCTCCCTCTTGTTTCTCACTCCATGACATTAGGGTAGCCAGCACGAGCAGAGGCAGCCATACCCCGATTAGGGTAGTCGGCACAAAAAAGCTTGGTTGGACAGTCTCAATGAGAGTGTTTGCTAGTGAGATTGGTTATTGGCGGCAGACAGAGTATCGATAAAGTGACAGAAGAGTTCAGACTGTGAAGACAAGCCAAGCTTACTGTAGATATTCTTTCTGTGCATTTGCACAGTATCCGGCGAGATCGCCATGATTCTGGCTGCTGACTTCGCAGAATGGCCCCTCAGCAATAGGTGAGTGACCTGACGCTCGCGATCTGTCAGGCTGTCTTTGCCAAATGTATCAAATGCCCGTTGGATTTGCGCTCCCATATCATTGCTTGTTGCTGACAATGACGCCCGTTGTGAGTGCCAGTAAGCTGATAAAGCAGCCAGAATGATGGGTGAAATAATATGGAGCTTTTCGATGTCAGTCTCAGAGAAAACCGGATCATCAATTCGTCTGCCACAGGACAGAGAGAGACGGATATCTGATTTGGGCGACGCGATAAAAAAGCAATCATCGTGAAGCTGCGCTGAGCGGTAGTAAGTCAGGTAATAATCACTTTGCCAGAAGTTGTCGGGTGCAATGTCTGCAAGCGTATAAAACCCCTCTTCAATATCACCAGACCCAGACAGGCTAAAGGGATCAAGCAGGTACGCACCGGAAAAGTAACTGTCGATAAGTCTCGGGCGTTGAATATCGGCTATCGCTGAATCTGCGATCAGCCGTGGAGGATGATTGAGGCGCTCTTCGACCAGCATGATCGCGTCGGCATCAACAACAGCAGATATTGCGTTGAAGAGGGCACTGGGAAAGCCCGGAGATGATATATGCCGAATGATGTCCGCCACATGATGCTGCCACTGAATCAGATCATTATGAATATTGATATGTCCCTCTCTTGGGTGGATATCTTACTTACCTATCAGTATGCACTGCATCGTAAGTTCAGCAAGGTCATCAACACTGTTTGGCTGTGTCTCGCCGGGATAATTTGGTAGCATGCAAACCTTGTATCCGGATAGCCTGATTTCGACCATCATTAGGTCGTTTTGGTATACTATTTTTTGACACTGGCAGTCAGGAGGAGTGATGGCACTTGATGATATTCAGCGGTTGAGTGAAATGGGAATAACCAGCTGGCAACTCCGTCGGCCGGACCTTTACCCGGATCATGCGAAAAATACAGTGACGATACCCGCTTCATGTAAGCTCTTACTGATCTGTGATGTCACTTTGGATGACCATGATGCATGGCTATTCAGCAAAATTCTGTCCAGTATGAAGTTGTCACCAGAGCAGACAATGATGTTGTCGCATCAAGCCGTGCAGCATATTAACCAACATCATTTAGAATGGGTCTGGTATATCGGTGCGCCCAACAATCAACTGAGTGGCACAAAATCTTTGATATCTGTACCTCTCTCTGAGATGCACGATGATCCTTCTGCAAAAAAAGCACTATGGCTACAAATCTGTAAATATGAAAACTGAGTTTCACGTATTGGAGCCTAAGTGGCACAGGCAAGTCATTGCTATTGAAGGCCTAGCTCACTCACATCCGTGGTCTGAATCATTACTGACTCAAAAGCCTAACAAGTTTGCCTGCAACTTAGGTTTGTTTGTCGATGATCAGCTGGCGGGGTATTTTTTTTCCCAGTGTATCGCTGGAGAAGCCAGCTTACTGAATATTGCTGTTGATCCCAAATGGCAGGGAAGGGGACTGGGGAAAAAACTGCTCGATGAGTTTTTTAACCGCATGTCTGACATGGCGGCGCAAGAGGCATGGCTTGAGGTGAGAGAAAGTAACCTTGCCGCGATTGCATTGTACGAAAAGGCGGGTTTCAACGAAACCGACCGCAGAATCGATTATTATCCCAGTAAAAAAGGGAAAGAAGATGCGCTGGTCATGTGTTATTGGTTCGATATGTAGAGACAATAACCCTTACAACAAACCCCATGTAACGATATGAGCGGGTAAGACCTGCTCTATACCATGTAAAACTGAAGTGACCTCAATTCCCTGTTGTCGTTAATGCTTCACCCCTCTGATCAGTGTTAAACGAACGGTTCTCTTACTGCTTTGTCGTATCGTCCGTATACACGTTCCACTTCATCAGTGTTCTCTCAAATTGTGTATTCAGTGTCGCCATGACTCTCCGATTTTGCTGGTGGGCAATATCAGTGTTTCCCTCAATGAGTGGGCGTGTTTCGCCATAACCGACAGCTCTTACCCGGGAGGCGTTAATACCGTAATTATTGACCAGAGCCTCTGCAACAGCGGTTGCTCGACGTTGAGAGAGGCGCTGATTATATGCTGCCGCCCCCACACTACTTGCATGGCCTTCAATTTCTACCACCACGCTTTTGTCTTTGTTCATGAATCTGGCCAGCTCTTCGAGGTTTTTGCTGTATTCAGAAGTCAGTTTGTCTGAGTTGTTGGCAAATTTCACATCGAGTCGCAGCGAACGCTCTCCAATTTCTTCCTTTGGACAGCCATCGTTGTTTACTTGCGCACCTAAAATGGTGTTTTCGCAATCCTCGCGAGCCTCAATAACCCCGTCGTTATCAAAATCTCTCAGGTCTTTGAGTTGTGCTGTTGTGTCTGGCATAACAGGGATGTCGGTAGCAAAAAAGGCATTGTCAGCAGCGCAACCCGAGACGGCGATAGAAGTAAAAAGCAAAATAGGCATTTTCATTGCTGGTCAGCTCCTTCTTCGTTAATACCGCCGTCGCTCTGCCATTGAATCGGCCTCGTCACACGAAGTGAATCGAGCAGTCTTCCCGTCGCATTCAGCACTCTGTACTGTGCAAGTAATTCATCATGCTCGCCAATCAAGTAATCAATACGCGCTTGAAAGAGTTCGTTTTTAGCGTCAAGAAGGTCGATTAACGTACGTTGTCCAAGTTTAAACTGTGCTTCATAACCGTCTCTGGTTTGGGTCGCAGCTTGCACATGTTCTCTAAGAAACACCAGTTGTTCTCTCAGGTTTGTCAGCGCGTTCCATGAAAACGCGGTACCTTCAGTGACATCCAAATAGGTTGATTCACGTATCTGCCGGGCTTCATTGATTTTGTGTTCTGTTGATCTCAGGCTTGCTGAATCTCTACCTCCGCGAAAAACGTTGTATCTCAGACGGAGCATTGCCTGAGCATCGTTATTTTCGCCCCTCACACCATCAAGGTTGTTATTGAAGTTGGCAGATAAATCTAAATCAAGTTTTGGGTAGAACAGGGATTCAGCTGAGCCTTGCTGGGCAAGTGCCGCCTGAATGTCGCTGCCTGCAGCGAAAAGTGTCGGATGGTTCTGTGTCGCGATGCGCGTCGCTTCTGACAAAGATCGTGGAAGCAAGTCCGCGTCTGGAACAGGAGTGCGTGTTTTTTCCGGTAACTTGCCAGTCATGCGGCGATAGACGATTCTGGCGTCTTCGAGTTGGTTTATGCTGGCTGACAGACTCACTTTAGCCTGAGCAACACGACCTGTGATTTGGGAAAGGTCAGAGATAGATGCCAATCCAGACGCACGTTTAGACTTTACTGCTCTATACGTTGCCTGATGTGCGGCAAGGTTATCCTTTGACAATTCTACTGTTTGTTCAGCCAATAAATAGCTTATGTATGCACGGGCAACATCCAGTCCCAAATCTTCAGAAGCTGCGTACAATGCCCATTGATCAGCATTGGCTTCATTCCGTGTCCGGCTGACTTCGCTGGATGTGAAGAACCCATCAAATAAAAACTGACGTAGGGTCACGCCCGCTTCACGACGCGTTAGCGCGAGGTAGTCACTTGAGCCAGTATCACTGCGCGTTGTCGGGCTGTCTGTCCATTCTCTACCCAGACCTGCATCAAGGTTAATCTCAGGGTAATATCCCGCTTTTGCCTGATGGACTTCTTCCTGTTTTGCTTTGTATTGATGAAAAGCCTGTCTGAGCTCAGGGCTGTAGTCAATTGCCATGGCGACAGCCTGCTCCAAAGTTTGAGCAGTTACCAGCGCAGGCGTAAAAGCAGCAGCAATGATAAGCGAGATTAATCCTCCCTTGAGTGCGCGGCTTACACCAGATTTCATGGGGTTCTCCTTTTAAATATTAAGGCAAACAAGCGACATACCCTATGCTTTTGCCCTAACGTCCCAAAATATTAGCTAAATAATTATTGTCTCGAGCGACTTTGTTTATTTACCCGTACTTACACTAAGTTCGGTCACATATGTTGATAATAATATTAATAGAGAGTCTTGGGAGGGTATTAATCTTCAATTCTCATAATTGAATCTGTGTTTCATAAAAGAATCACAGCTTTTTTGTGTCTAAAAAGCTTTTGATTGTTAGTCTTTTTTTCTTAAAGGACTTATGTATTAGTACTTGCTTTTTCTGCTTTGCAGGCTGTTTTTTAGCAATATGAGGCAATAAAAAATGGCTATATTTCTGGAGTCAAGAACGGGAAGAAATTATTATTACATTGAAAAATTTTACTCTAGTTCAAAAATAGTATGATGTTAGTCAGTTCGACTTTATTGGTCGCTACGATTGTGAATAGTGTCGAGATCGGCCAAAATACCCGCCATTCATGTCAAATTGATTGACTCAGACCCCCTGCCAGACACTGATGCTGCGCATGGTCATAACCTTTTCAACCAGAAGATTTAATCGATGTCTAATTCTCCTCTCCAGCAGCAAGTCGATAAACGACGCACGTTTGCTATTATTTCGCACCCGGATGCCGGTAAAACCACCATCACAGAAAAAGTGCTTCTGTTCGGACGCGCCATTCAGACCGCCGGAACGGTAAAAGGCCGTGGCTCAAACCAGCATGCTAAGTCGGACTGGATGGAGATGGAGAAAGAGCGTGGTATCTCGGTCACCACATCTGTGATGCAGTTTCCTTACAATGATTGTCTGGTTAACTTACTCGATACCCCCGGACACGAAGACTTCTCTGAAGATACCTACCGTACGTTGACAGCGGTTGACTCCTGCTTGATGGTGATCGATGCGGCAAAAGGTGTCGAGGATCGCACCCGTAAGCTGATGGAAGTTACCCGTCTGCGCGATACGCCTATTGTCACCTTCATGAACAAGCTAGACCGCGATATCCGCGATCCGATGGAATTGCTGGACGAGGTGGAAAGCGAGTTGAATATGGCCTGCGCGCCTGTCTCATGGCCGATTGGCTGTGGTAAAGAGTTCAAAGGGGTGTATCACATCCACCGTGATGAAACGATCCTTTACGCGACCGGTCAGGGCCACACTATTCAAGATGCACGAATCATTAAAGGTTTGGATAACCCAGAGCTTAATGAGGCAGTTGGTGACGACTTGGCCGAACAGCTTCGTGAAGAGTTGGAACTGGTGATTGGCGCTTCACATGAATTCGACCACGAGCTATTCCTGAATGGTGAATTGACACCTGTCTTCTTTGGTACGGCACTGGGTAACTTTGGCGTTGACCACATGCTGGACGGGCTCACAGAGTGGGCACCTAAGCCACTGCCACGTCAGACCACAGCTCGTGCTGTCACGGCCGATGAAGAGAAGTTCTCGGGTTTTGTCTTTAAGATTCAGGCCAACATGGATCCAAAACACCGAGACCGTATCGCGTTCATGCGTGTGGTGTCTGGTAAATACGATCAGGGCATGAAGATGAAACATGTTCGCCTTGGTAAAACGGTATCAATCTCTGATGCTGTGACCTTCATGGCGGGTGACCGTGCCCGTGCGGCGGAAGCATTTGCCGGTGACATTATTGGTCTGCACAACCATGGCACCATTCAGATTGGCGATACCTTTACTCAAGGTGAAGATTTGAAGTTCTCCGGCATTCCAAATTTTGCGCCTGAGCTGTTCAGACGTATTCGACTGAAAGATCCGCTGAAGCAAAAACAGCTGCTGAAAGGATTGGTTCAGTTATCTGAAGAGGGTGCTGTTCAGGTGTTCAGACCGTTACAAACCAATGATCTCATCGTTGGTGCCGTCGGTGTTCTGCAGTTCGATGTGGTTGTTGCCCGTCTGAAAGCTGAGTACAACGTTGAGGCGATTTACGAGCCAGTTAATGTTGCCACAGCGCGTTGGGTTGAATGCGGTGATGCCAAGAAACTGGATGAATTCCAGCGCAAGAACCAGTCCAGCCTGGCGCTAGATGGCGGCGATAACCTCACATATATCGCCTCTACCATGGTTAACCTGCGTCTGACACAAGAACGTTACCCTGATGTTGATTTCCGTGCTACCCGCGAGCACTAATAGAGAAACGCTATCAGCCATCGCTCACTAACGCTTGGGCTGTGGTAAATGAATAAAGCCGTCATTTTCGACGGCTTTTCTATTTTTTCGCCACTGTTCACGCCTTCACTTGAGCTTAAGTATCAAACTCTACTTCTGTTATCGCCTGAGTATTTCGACATTCAGGAAAATTTGTTTCAAACTGGCAATATAAATGAAGAAATGCGTCAGCATTGATTTGTCTGACTAGACTGAGCCAGATTGTATGTATATCGACAGCCACTGCCATTTTGATTTCCCTCCCTTTGAACAGGACCCTGATAACTGGCTCAAAACAGTTAAATCGGCAGGTATCGCCAAGCTTATTGTGCCTTCAGTCGCGGTGTCCAATTGGGAAAGAATAGAAAAATTAGCGCAACAATCTAACGATGTCTTGTATGCACTTGGCCTTCATCCCGTTTGGCAAGATGAACATCAGGAGCAGGATTTACTGTTGCTTGAGCAGCGTTTAAGAGCATGCCCCTCTCAGTGTGTCGCAGTGGGTGAGTGCGGTCTCGACTTCGCTTTGCCTGACGCTCGTCGCGAGTGGCAGTTAACCTTGCTGGAGCGACAGTTGGCACTGGCTACCGAATTGGATCTGCCCGTTATTCTGCACTGTCGAAAGGCACACAATGAGCTTTTGCAAATGCTCAACCGTTTCCCCTCTGTCAGGGGGGTGATACATGCTTTTAGCGGCAGTTATGAACTGGGGATGAACTACGTCAGGCGTGGTCTTTATCTCGGAATTGGCGGAACAATTACCTATCCCCGAGCCAATAAAACCCGTCAGGCAGTGGCAAAACTCCCCCTAGAATCGATGCTATTGGAAACGGATTCGCCCGATATGCCGATTTATGGTCATCAGGGTAAGCCCAATTCTCCTGAGAAATTGATCGATATTGCGTGCGTGTTGGCAGAGCTTAAGTCGACGACTGTAGATAATATTGCCCATAAAAGTTTTCATAATGTCCAGATTTTATTTTCGCTGAACGCGCTGACTTCGTCGCATACGTAAACGATTGCGTTTTTCAAATTTCATTTATCTAGATCTAAATCACTTTTTCATGTTTCTTACATAATTATTTTCACCAAAAGAGTGATCTTGGCATTCCCCAATACATCCTGCTGTGCGTATAATCGCCGCCGAAATTTACCTCTTATTCGATACGTGAACTAAAAAAGGAAGCCATAAACCATGAGTCTGTTTATGAGCGTGATCGGCATGTTTGTACTGCTGGGTTTTGCAGTACTGTTGTCAGATAACCGCAAAGCAATCAATTTACGCACAGTAGGTGGTGCGTTTGCCATTCAGTTTGGTCTGGGTGGTTTCGTTCTTTTTGTCCCGGTAGGCCGAGACATTTTGTACAGCATGTCGCAATACGTGGCTAACGTTATCAATTATGGTAATGACGGTATCAATTTTCTGTTCGGTGGCCTGACATCTGCCAAGATGTTTGAGGTGTTCGGTGGTGGCGGCTTCGTTTTCGCCCTGCGTGTTCTTCCTGTCATCGTCTTCTTCTCAGCACTGATCTCCGTTCTTTATTACATGGGTATCATGCAGTGGATCATTAAGATTTTGGGTGGCGCACTGCGCAAAGCACTGGGTACGTCTCACGCTGAATCTATGTCTGCGACAGCGAATATTTTTGTTGGTCAAACCGAAGCCCCTCTGGTAGTTCGTCCGTTTGTACCTAAAATGACCCAGTCTGAGCTGTTTGCCGTTATGTGTGGTGGTCTGGCATCTGTTGCTGGTGGTGTTCTGGCGGGTTACGCATCAATGGGTGTTCCTCTTGAGTACCTGATCGCTGCATCTTTCATGGCGGCTCCGGGCGGTCTGTTGTTCGCAAAAATTATCAAGCCTGAAACAGAAGAACCTGTTGAACAACTGAATGCTGAAGAAGATGACGAAAACAAACCTGCCAATGTCATTGATGCCGCAGCATCTGGTGCGTCTTCAGGTATGCAGCTGGCACTGAATGTTGGTGCGATGTTGCTGGCATTTATTGGTTTGATTGCCCTGATTAACGGTATTCTTGGCGGTGTAGGTGCATGGTTTAACATGCCTGACCTGACACTTGAAATGATTCTGGGTTATGCCTTCAGCCCTGTTGCATTCATGATTGGTGTACCATGGTCTGAAGCTCAAGTCGCTGGTTCCTTCATCGGTCAGAAACTAGTAGTGAACGAATTCGTTGCTTACCTGAACTTTGCCCCTTACCTAGGTGAAGCGGCTGAAGTTGTTCTGTCTGACAAGACGAAGGCAATTATTTCCTTCGCATTGTGTGGCTTTGCTAACCTGTCATCAGTAGCGATTCTACTGGGTGGTCTGGGTGGTCTGGCACCATCACGCCGTCCAGAGATTGCTCGATTCGGTTTGAGAGCAGTAGCAGCAGGTACCCTGTCTAACCTGTTGAGTGCAACTATCGCAGGCTTCTTCCTGAGCCTCGGCGCACTGTAACAACCTTCTCTGAGAATAGCGCTGCCGTTTGGCAGCGCTATTTTTTTGTCTTTATAAGCCATTATTCATGCAGTAAAGAGTGGCGAATGTTTTGTCAGTAAAATAACAACAGAGACACATTCACCGCGTTGAAATCAGGTTACTGTTATCAGTGACTGATAACCACCAGGGGCCTGTCCCTGACGTGGTTGAGGGTTACTTCTGTCGAATATTAATAATTGCTTTTAATCACAAAAATTAAAGGTTAGTTACATTTTAATATTTCATTTATGTGACAAGAAGCGACTTAAATAAATCCTAGGTACATATAATTTTCATTCTGCATTCATCGCTGTCAAACAGTGTGAAATGCAGAGCCGGACTCCTTTCCGGTATGCGGCAACAAGGACGTTGATTGAAAGCCAGACTTTCAAACTTCAAGGAGCCAAGTCCGCTCATCAGGCTTATGTCACCACAGGGTGTGGTGCAAAGCTAAAATATGGTTCAACAATCATTTGGAGACATGATGAGCGATTTAAAAGCGGCAGCGCTGCAAGCGTTGAAACTGATGGATCTGACCACACTGAACGATAACGATACTGACGAAAAAGTTATCGATTTGTGTAAAGCGGCAAAAACAGCAGTAGGTAATACCGCCGCTATTTGTATTTATCCGCGGTTTATCCCAGTAGCAAAGAAGCAGTTGAAGGAGCAGGGTACCCCTGAAATCCGTGTAGCAACCGTCACTAATTTTCCTCACGGTAACGATGATATTGATATTGCCGTTGCAGAAACTCGGGCTGCCATCGCGTATGGCGCGGATGAAGTCGATGTTGTCTTCCCTTATCGCACCTTGATTAGTGGTGACGAAAAAGCCGGTGTAGAGCTGGTGAAACAGTGTAAGGCTGCATGCGGTGACAAACTTCTCAAGGTCATCATTGAAACGGGTGAGCTTAAAACGCCAGCATTGATCAAACGCGCCTCTGAGCTATCGATTGAGGCGGGTGCAGATTTCATTAAAACCTCGACCGGAAAAGTTGCAGTCAACGCAACACCGGAGGCAGCAGAGATTATGCTGACTGTCATCAAAGATATGAAGGTCGCAGAACGCGTTGGATTTAAGCCTGCAGGTGGTGTGCGTACCGCCGAAGACGCAAAAGCCTATCTTGCCATGGCTAAGAATATTTTGGGTGAGAACTGGGCCGATAGCAGCCACTATCGATTCGGTGCTTCCAGTCTCCTTGCAAACCTTCTCCATACTTTGGGAGAGGGAGAGCAGGCCGCGGAAGGCGGCTACTGACAGTGGCTTGCCAGCAACTATCTGCTGGCATAGAACCGTCGTTGTCTAATCGGAGAACAGGATGTTTTTACCTCAGGAAATTATCAGGAAAAACGCGAAAACATCGCGTTGACTCACCAAGAAATCGCGGATTTTGTTCAAGGGATCAGTAATGATACTGTCTCGGAAGGACAGATTTCCGCGTTTGCCATGGCAGTTTATTTCAATGATATGTCGATGGATGAGCGCGTGGCACTGACCTGTGCAATGCGCGATTCTGGCATGGTGCTTAACTGGGATCATATGGCTTTTGACGGTCCTGTTGTTGACAAACACAGCACTGGCGGCGTGGGTGACGTGACGTCATTAATGTTGGGGCCTATGGTTGCAGCATGCGGGGGTTACGTGCCAATGATCTCAGGTCTGGCCTTGGCCACACTGGTGGCACTCTCGATAAGCTGGAATCGATTCCCGGCTACAATATCACGCCAAGTAATAAGGTGTTTGGTCAGGTGACCAAAGAGGCGGGCGTGGCTATTATTGGTCAAACTGGCGATTTGGCTCCCGCTGACAAACGGGTATACGCGGTGCGGGATATCACCGCCACCGTAGACAGTATTGCAATGATCACAGCCTCTATACTGTCGAAAAAACTGGCAGCAGGACTGGATGCACTGGTTATGGATGTCAAAGTTGGCACCGGCGCTTTTATGCCAACGTATGAGGCCTCAGAGAATCTGGCGCAATCCATCGTGGCTGTGGCTAACGGCGCGGGGACTCCAACCAGCGCGCTGCTGACTGACATGAACCAAGTGTTGGCCTCAAATATTGGTAACGCACTCGAAGTGCGGGAAGCCGTGCAGTTTCTGACTGGTGAGTACCGCAACGAAAGGCTGCTTGAGGTGACCGTTGCACTCGGCGCTGAAATGCTCATGCTATCAGGTATCTGTCGTGATGAGAGCGAGGCACGCAATAAATTGATGTCAGTGCTCAATTCCGGTCAGGCCGCAGAACGTTTTGGCAAGATGGTATCAGGCCTTGGTGGCCCAGCTGACTTTGTTGAAAAGTATCATGACTATTTGCCAACGGCTGGTATTGTTCGTCCTGTTATGGCACCGCATGTTGGTGTAGTAACAGGGATGGATACCCGAGAAATAGGCATGGCAATTGTCGGTTTAGGTGGCGGTCGACGCGTTGCCAGCGATAAAATAGATTACTCAGTTGGAGTCAGTGAGATGATCCGCTTAGGACAGGAAACTGACAGTACGACGCCACTGGCCGTGATCCATGCTCAGGACGAACAGCAATGGCAGCGGGCAGCAAATCAAATTCAGGCCGCGGTGAATATCACCGGACAAGCAGGAACAGCGACTCCGGACATTTACCGACGTATTGGCCAAGAAGACGTCTGATGGAGGCGATCATGAAACGTGCAATTATTCTTGTCTTGGATTCATTTGGCATTGGTGCCACAGAAGACGCAGTTAAATTTGGCGATGTTGGTTCAAACACCCTTGGCCATATTGCACAGGCTTGTGAAAAAGGTGATGCCAACAACGACGATCGTTCCGGTCCTTTGCGTTTGCCTAACCTGAACCGTCTTGGATTAGGAAAAGCCTGCGAAGAGTCGTCCGGCTATTTTCCTGCTGGACTGGATGCCGATGCGGACATTATTGGTGCATTCGGTCACGCAAAAGAACTCTCTTCCGGTAAAGATACTCCCTCCGGACACTGGGAAATTGCTGGTGTACCTGTGTTATTTGACTGGGGATATTTCACTGATAAAACCAACAGTTTCCCGCAGGAATTGCTGGATCGTATTGTTGCTCGCTCCGGTATTCCCGGGTATCTAGGTAACTGCCACGCATCAGGGACTCAGGTACTTGACGATCTTGGCGAAGAGCACATGAAAACGGGCAAGCCGATTTTCTATACCTCTGCGGATTCTGTATTCCAGATCGCCTGCCATGAAGAAACTTATGGTCTCGACAACCTTCTTGAGCTTTGCCAAATCGTGCGTGAAGAGCTGGAAGACTACAACATTGGCCGAGTGATCGCCCGTCCATTTGTCGGAGCGGGTAAAGGTCAGTTCGAGCGTACTGGTAACCGCCGCGATCTGTCTGTTGAACCGCCATCGCCAACCGTGTTGTCAAAGCTGGTTGATGAGAAGGGTGGAGATGTGATCTCTATTGGTAAGATTGCAGATATTTACGCCCACTGCGGGATCACCAAGAAGGTAAAAGCGACAGGTCTTGATGCCCTGTTTGACGCGACCAAAGACGCCATGCAAGACGCAGGCGATAAGAGCATTGTCTTCACGAACTTTGTCGACTTCGACTCATCTTATGGTCACCGCCGTAATGTGGCTGGCTACGCCGCTGCGCTTGAGTATTTTGACGGCAGATTGCCTGAGATCATGGAAATGCTCAAAGAAGGGGATCTCCTGCTGCTGACGGCAGACCATGGCTGTGACCCAACCTGGCCGGGTAATGATCACACCCGTGAGCACATTCCCGTTCTTGCTTTCGGTAACGGCGTTAAAGCAGGTTCGTTAGGCCGTCGCGATACGTTCGCAGACATTGGGCAGACACTGGCAGAGTACTTTGATGTCTCTGACATGGAATACGGTAAATCTTTCCTCTGACAAAATATTCAGAGGGAATAGAAACAAGGATAGATTGATGGCAACTCCACATATCAATGCAGAAACCGGCGCGTTCGCAGACGTTGTTCTTATGCCGGGTGATCCACTCCGTGCGAAATATATTGCGGAGACTTTTCTGACTGATGCAAAAGAGGTGACAAATGTACGTAATATGCTGGGTTATACCGGCTATTACCAAGGGCGTAAAATATCCGTAATGGGCCACGGCATGGGTATTCCCTCATGCTCAATTTATATGACTGAGCTGGTCAAAGATTACGGTGTGAAGAAAATTATCCGTGTCGGAAGTTGTGGCGCTGTCCGTGACGATGTAAATCTTCGTGACGTGGTGATTGGTGTCGGTGCCTCAACTGACGCCAGCGTAAATCGCATCCGATTTGGTGGTTATGATTTGGCAGCTATCGCAGATTTTGACATGACGCGTTGTGCTGTGGATGCAGCCAAAGCCAAGGGCATAGACGTTAAAGTCGGTAACCTGTTTTCGGCAGACCTGTTTTACACGCCTAATCCAGAATTTTTCGACGTCATGGCGAAATATGGCATTCTGGGTGTAGAAATGGAAGCGGCTGGCCTTTATGGCGTCGCTGCAGAATATGGTGTCCGTGCTCTGACTATCTGCACAGTATCAGACCACATCATCAAAGGTGAGCAGACGACTTCAGAAGAGCGTCAATCGACATTTAATGAGATGATTGAAATCGCATTGGAGTCGGTGCTGCTGGGTGACAAACTGGAAACTACTGCCTGATTCAGCATGTGAACACTTACCATAATTGAAAAGGACAGCATAGCTGTCCTTTTTTGATTGCGGCGGCCCACCATGATTGACGTTTGATATCTCTCAATCATTGATGGGGAGGCTGAGTCTGCTGTGTCCTGTTTTTCGGTGGAAGAGCGTAAACGCCAGCCAAGCTCCCGTCGCCAGAGCCAGCAGTATCATTGCCCTGACCAAATTAATGCTCTTATCAAGCCGATTCGCCGCAGCCTTTATCACACTGCCATGCTCGAGGGTAACTCGCAGGAAACCCACAATGCGATCGCCTTTTATAATGGGTTCAACTAACTGTTGGCGTCCAATACTGGCAACGGACAATGGCGTATTCAACCCGGTCAGTTGAGAAAGTGGCATGGCATTGTCTGAATTAGCGATCACCAGTCCCTCTGCGTTGTATATCGTTGCATCAAGGACAAGAGGCTCTTTCTGAAGGTTATTGACCAGCTTTTCCAGACGTCCGGTGTTGTCGTCAGAAATAGCAGGCACTGCGCTAACAGCCATTTGACGCAGAAATAGCCTCGCCATATCTTCTGTCTGATCAAACAGCATCTTGTAGTTTCGGTTATTAAGGTTATTACTGTAAACGAACAGCATGACCACAGTGACCAAACAGATAGAAATAACCAATAATTGCCAGAGCCTTCTCAGGCGCTTTTTGTTAATTTGCAGCATATACCTCTTCCGGCCGCAGTGATCCATGTCCCCCGATGGTCATGGATACCAAACTGTCAGTTTGCTGATATAACGCGATAATTTCAACTTCACTGTCTCCACAAACTGACTGCCTGTGTCAAACCAACAACCTATCAGCGGATTTTACCTTCAGACTGTGATACTTGTGGCAATTTGATATAGTGAAAGGAGATTGAATAAGGAAATGATAAAACATGGATGCGTTTAAACCCTATCCGCTCAAAAAACAGTCCCGCCTGTACCGCCAGTTTCCCTCTTTAAGACGTTATAACCCGTTCTCAGTGAAGCAAGCTGGTTGGATACTATTTGGCCCGTCGATTTTACCGTCCCATCTCGAACATATTAGCTTCTATCTGGGGGAAGACGTGGAGCCAGTGGCGGGGTGGACAGTCGCCGACCATACCGTGCTGCTTATGCCTGGGACGCTCAATCCCGATATTGAAGAGATATGTCAGGCAATAGAGCTGGACTATGCGTCAGTCGACTGTCTGCCTGAATTGGACCAACCGGGTCTTGCAGTCTTTGACATGGACTCCACCGCGATACAGATTGAATGTATCGATGAAATAGCTGCACTTGCCGGCGTTGGCGAGCAAGTCTCGGAAGTCACTGAGCGCGCAATGCAAGGTGAGCTGGATTTCGAGCAGAGTTTGCGTGAGCGGGTTGCTGCCCTGAAAGGAGCTGATATGGCGATACTCACACAAGTTCGTGACAGCTTGCCGTTGATGCCGGGAATGGGACAACTGGTGGCGACGCTGAAACATTTTGGCTGGAAAGTGGCGATTGCCTCCGGCGGTTTTACGTGGTTTTCAGACAAGTTGAAACAGGATCTACAGCTTGATCATGCTGAATCCAACCAGCTTGTTATTGATGGCAATGTTCTGAGTGGAGAACTGACAGGCAACATTGTCGATGCACAAAGAAAAGCAGACATATTACGTGAACTGGCCGATAAGTTTGATATACCGGCCACCAACACGATTGCGGTTGGCGATGGCGCGAATGATCTGGTAATGATGGCCTCGGCAGGGCTGGGGATAGCATTTCATGCGAAGCCTAAAGTTGAGGCACAGGCTCAGGCCGCTGTGCGATTCAGCGACCTTGTCGGTGTTGCCTGCATTCTCTCTGCCTCATTAATCAAGACAGGTCAGCTTTCCCTCAAGGGCTGACGGATCTTCAGGGTAGCTCGCAGTAGCACCTCATCGGTGATATCTGTGAGCTCTCCATAAATACACATCTGGTCCATTTCACTTTCCAGCGCTCTCACTTTGTTGCTTGCCGTAAAATAGAGGGCTTCAAGTTCATTGCGTTTTACATGATTCAATATACCTGACAGTGCCTGCATGGTATTTCTGACTGCAATGAACTGACCGCGTTTTCTACTTTCAACAATAAAAGCAACTCTTTGCTCATACGTGGCGAAATCAGAGGCAGCCTTCACGACGATTTTGTCGTCATGGCCAAAGTTGTACAGCACCACATAAAACTCCTGATAAATGGTGCCGCCGTTTTGAAAGACCTGCCTGACGGCCTGATAAAAGATTGCATGAAAAATAGGCTCCAGACTGAGCTTACCCTTCTCATTGTAAGTCGCCAGTACCTGATTCAGGAAATTGTCCATGGAGCTGATACCAAATGCCCTGACAGATAACGCATCACCGTCACGGGCAATAAAATAGCGTGTGGATGACAGATGTCCAATCGCTACTTTCTTGAGTCCTTCGCTAAGGTGCGAGCGATCAGCGGCGAACACCTCACGGACCTCCGAACGCGATCGTTTATGACGGGTAAACGGAGTCAGGCTATCTACCTTGGCAGAAGCCACATCGGCAGGCATATAATCTTCCGTGTGCTCTCTGGTAATATCCTGAACGAAAGCGATGTGTGACAGCCGGGTTAAATCAGGGTAACCCTTTAGCTCTTTCCGGTTCACTTCGCTGAAGGTTACCCTGAGTACCCGCCATGAGCTTTTCTGAGAGCCAATCTGACAAAGGAGGTGTCTTTTCTTAATCGAAAGCTCATGAGAGCCCGCGCAAAGGTAATACTTTTTCCCATTGTGATGTTGATGGAAACAATAGAAGAAGACTTCCTGCAGGCGTTCCAGTTGCTTAATACGCTCCGCAGAAAACAGCTGGTCGAAGAAGTGTTGGTTGTTTTCATCGTGCCAATATGTCCATTCGGCTTGATTATTGGCGTTCAGTAACACAAAACGTGGAGTCTCACCTTCAAAATAAATCGGCAAGCTCTTCGTCCGCTCAGCAATAACACCCTCAAGTGCCCGGTTTCTCAGGTTTTCTATTTTATCCTGATTCTCAAAGCGCCTTTTCGGTTCTTTTCCTGCAATTAAAGGTTGGATGATCCCAGTAACAGATTCTGACTCAAACTGAGAAACCAGCGCCAGTCCCAACGACACCCACTGAGAACTGTGGCTGTACTCTTTTATCCGAGTAATTCGATAGCGAAAGCCCATGATATTACCGGGTGGTCTGGCATCTTTGTAAGGGTTTTTAAGCTGGACAGTCAGCGTATCGCCCTCTCGATAATCAAATGCCGATGTCAGCCTGAGTTTGATGCCAGATCGAGAGATATTTTGGGTAGAGCCATGAACAATCGTGTTGTCTTCCAGCATTGCCGTGATAGGGATCGACAGATTAAACCGACTCTCCTTGCGCAAAATGTTTTTACCGAACTCAACGTAGCGTGCGCTCAGCCAAGGTGAGGTCAGTTTGCCTTGCTCGTTATCCTCGCTGGTTTGCAGCAGACGGTTACTATTCGGCATACGCTGCAGCTCTTCGTAGAGTCCTTGGGTAAATACTCCTCCAAAATCGGGAAGGCGTTTCAGATAATGGTTGAGTGCCACGTCATCAACCCAGGATCGCGTATTATGCAGTAGGTACAGTCGGCAATCTCCCTGTACTTTACCGCGCAGGTCTAAATGCTTATTGCAGGGTGCCATAAGGCGTTTAAGTTCAATCTTTATAAGTACTTTTGCTGCACTTGGCAGACTTTGAGAAAGCTTGTTCAGCTTGTCTTCAAATTCAGACAAAAAATAAAGAGGTAACAGTGCCTGAACCTCTTTATGGTACTCATGCATTTTTATCGTCATGGTTTTATTTTTTTGAGTGTATTCTGGACGAACACCAGTGGAGGATTTATCTAAACATAACGATATCAGTCGAACTTATGGGTATACAAAAATAGGCAAAATGTGAATGAGAAATTAAGCTTATACGGCAATTTTTGTACAACTAAGTGAAAACGTAATATTGTTATCCGACTCAAATCACTCCAAAAATTCAGTATTCTTTGGTTTATCCGTTATTGGAATTTTATTAGGCAATGGGACGTATATTGAGTCAACTCAAAAATAATATGATGTGATAAAAGTGCGTATTCTGGTGGCTAAAAGTCGTTATTTGTGGCGTTTTTGCTGTAATGTGTGTAAAAAATGCAAAAGAATTTGAGTTGGAAAAGATAGGCAATATTATATTCACGCGCACTGTTATGTTAAGACTATTTAGCCTGTGCAACCATTTTGCAGAGCCTAAATTGCCTTTTTTTCTGGTCAAATTACTGGTTGCCTAACAAATACCGCTTCAATACTTCCTGAGTAATATTGGTCAGCTCACCGAAAACACATATTGAATTCATTTCATGTTGTAAAAGGGTGATTTGATTTCTTGAATTTGTGAGCAGGGGACTGAGTGCTCTGTTGTCGGCATAATCATAAACGCGCCGAATGGGCTGCAACGTGTTTCTTACTGCGACAAAACTTCCCATCTTACGGGCATTAATGATGAAGTTTACTCTGTCTATGGGTGATGAAAATTCACTGAAGGTTCGCACGGCTGACCTGACCTTGTTTTTCCCGGCAGGAAATATCGCAATATAAAAGTCGATGTGGCTGATGGGGGGAGGTGAGTTTTTCTTGGCCGCTTTTTTTATCAACCTCATTAGCTCGTCGTGATAAAGAGGCTGAAGTGACATATTGCTGGTTTTTTTCTTCTCCAGCAGAATCTGGTTAAGAAAGTTGTTATGGGTATTAATCACAAAGGCATGGGCAGAATAAATCATGTCTTTTTTGCCCAGAAAATAGCTGGTGCTGTCAAAATGGTCGACAGAAATTTTACGCAATAAATCAGCAAATTGAGACTGGATGTCTGGATTGATTGGGCTGATACGTGAGCTGTTATATAAACTGCGACTAAAGCGGTTCAGCAGCTCCGTCTTCACCTCTGGTTCAGGTGACTCAATCTGGTAGTCGTCCCGCTGGTCATGGTCGGTCAGATCCTGAATCAATACAATGTGACTCAACGCTGCCATATCGGTAGGAGAATCTTTCAGCTCATCTTTTTCTATAGCACTGAGTCTGAGGCGCAGTATCCGCCATGAAGGTTCATTAATACCGATCGACCAAAAGTGTTTTCTTTCCTGCTCGGAAAGTTCTGTATCCGATGCGCAGACATAATATTTCTGGTCTTTTTTGTAGCGACAAAAACAGTAAAAAATGAGCTCACGTTCTTTTTGGAGACTCTGTAAACGCCCCTCACTGAGCAGTTGTGAGAAGAACTGCTCGCCTTTTTCGTTGTGCCAGTAATCCCAGATGCCCCGATTCATCAATGTCATGAGTGCAAAGCGAATGGCACCAAACTCCAGAAAAAGCGCCAGTGTGGTGGTATGATTGACCACCACTTTTTCAAGTGCTCTATGCCTGATGTTATCTATCTGGTGATTGCTATCTTCTGTTGGTTTTTGAGACTTCTTGTTGCGGTGCCGATTATCAATAACTGCTCCTATCGCCTTTGACGGCGACACGATTTTCAGCCCCAAGGTCATAAAGTGGCTACTGTAGGAATAGTCACGAATTTGGGTGATAGTGTAGGTAATTCCCTCAATAAGCTCCGGCATCTCTTCTGCTTCGTCGAGTTTGGGAAATCGAATCGTGACTTCATCGTCGACATGATAATCGAATGCGGCCGTTGCTTTGATTTTTAGACCTGATGAGGAAATATCCAGCGTGTTACCATGCACCAAGCACCCGTCAGGCAGCACCAGTTCTATGGTGGCGAAGAATTTATATCGACTCTCTTTTCGCAGTATCCCTGCACCTGATTTGAAGTATTCAGCCGAGAAGTTAGCGGTCGGTTCTGCTTTGTGTTGGGTGGGTTTGAGTAACACATTTCGTTTTTCCTGCTTCGGCTGCAGCTCCTCCCACAGACCATGGGTTAATGAACCACCATAAAACTCTATGCGTTTGCGGTAATGATTGAGTGCAATATCATCAAGCCAGCAGCGCTCATTCTCCAGTTCGTACTCCCTCACTTCACCCGGTACCCGGCCACGCAAATCCAAGCGTTTGGAGCATGGCGTCATCCTGCGGTTAATCTCCATTTTAATCATGAAGACCTCGGTAGAGGTGTATTTACTGGATAATGCGTCTAATCTTGCTTCAAAGTTAGGTTTAAGAAAATGTGGGAGCAACTCAATGACAACATGCTCAAATTTCTGCGCGCTAATAGTCATGTCTGATAAACTGAAATGCCATTCTATGATCAATCGTTTCATGTAATTGTAGTTTGTTCCTCATAGATAACAGGGTATTACACTTTTTTTCCTCAGATCATTTCGGAGAGCGAATGGCAAAAGCAAAACGCGCCTACGTTTGCAACGACTGCGGCGCTGATTATCCGCGCTGGCAGGGACAGTGTTCGGCGTGTGCCGCATGGAACACAATTACCGAAGTTAGGCTTGCCGCGTCACCTCAGGTTGCCCGTAACGAAAAATACGCAGGCTATGCGGGAACCACAGAAGCCAAGGTACAAACGCTGGAAAGTATCGACCTACAGGAAGTTCCGCGCTTTACCAGTGGTTTTAAAGAGTTGGACCGTGTGCTCGGTGGCGGTATTGTACCGGGAGCGGCGATCCTGATTGGCGGCAACCCGGGGGCGGGTAAAAGTACTTTGTTACTGCAAACCATGTGCTGGCTAGCCAGCCAGATGCCAACCCTTTATGTGACAGGAGAAGAGTCACTTCAGCAGGTGGCAATGCGTGCTGATCGTCTTGGGTTACCGAAAGATAAGCTGAAAATGCTGTCGGAAACCAATGTTGAGGCTATCTGCCAGATCGCCCGGCAGGAAAATCCGAGGATCATGGTGATTGACTCGATTCAGGTGATGCATGTTTCTGACGTGCAGTCGGCACCGGGCAGCGTCGCTCAGGTAAGAGAGTCTGCTGCGGCGCTGACCCGTTATGCTAAACAGCATAACGTGGCTATTTTTATGGTCGGCCACGTAACCAAAGATGGCAGTCTCGCTGGCCCTAAAGTGTTGGAGCACTGTATAGACTGCTCTGTGCTATTAGATGGCTCCAGTGACAGTCGTTTCCGCACGCTGCGCAGCCACAAAAACCGCTTTGGTGCCGTGAATGAGCTTGGTGTATTTGCGATGACCGGGCAGGGGCTTCGTGAAGTCAATAATCCCTCCGCTATTTTTCTCAGCCGGGGTGAGGAAGTTACCTCGGGCAGTTCTGTCATGGTGATCTGGGAAGGCACCCGGCCTTTGCTGGTTGAGTTACAGGCATTGGTAGATTACTCACAGCTGGCTAACCCAAGACGGGTGACAGTGGGCCTTGATCATAACCGACTGGCGATCCTGCTGGCAGTGTTACACAAACATGGTGGCCTGCAGATGTCGGATCAGGACGTATTTGTGAACGTTGTCGGTGGCGTTAAGGTGGGTGAAACCAGTGCGGATCTCGCTTTACTGCTGGCACTGATCTCCAGTTTCCGCGATCGTCCTCTGCCCAGAGATCTTGTGGTGTTCGGGGAAGTAGGGCTGGCAGGGGAAATCCGCCCTGTCCCTAGCGGTCAGGAACGTCTGATGGAAGCGGCTAAACACGGTTTTACCCGCGCTGTTGTGCCCTCTGCCAATGTACCTAAGGCAGAAATGAAAGGGATGAAGGTTTATGGCGTTAACAAGCTATCTGAAGCTCTGCAGGTTTTAGATGAGTTTGATTGATGCTATACGCAAAAGCGAAAAGAGCGCCGAGGCGCTCTTTTTTTCCGACGTAAGTGTTTAATGTCCAAACGGATATAGCGTTGACACATGCACGACGCCACTAGAGCTATTCGAACTTCTCCTATCGAAGCTATTCTTTTTCTTCCTGTCGAGCGGGCTTGCGGTTCGCCAGCATCGGCGATTGCTCTGGCGGTGTTGATGAGGCCACCTGAATATTGGTTGCCACCATTCCTTCAATGATGCTGATAAGATTTGCCCAATCAACCCGCTTTTCTTTGTGAAGCAGTGACTCAAAACTTTCCGGTGTCCATGACATGAAAAATGAGGGGTTCAATGCCCTGCCAACAAATCGCACTTCGTAGTGAAGGTGTGGTCCTGTAGAGAGGCCTGTGTTACCCGTCCATGCAATCAGATCTCCCTTGCGGACAAACTGCCCGAGCTTGACGTTAAACTTCTCAAGGTGCGCATATAGCGTCATAAAACCAAAGGCATGCCCTACTTTGAGTACATTACCGTAACCGGTTTTTCTGTTGTTACGTTTGTACTCCACCACACCGTCTGCCGGAGCGTATATTGGCGTACCAATATTGGCGGTCAAATCCAAGCCGAGATGAAATTTTTTTTTGCCGGTCACTGGATGTTTTCTCGAACCGAATCCAGACGAATAACGGAATTTTTTGATGGGTTTACCGCTGGGGATCAGCTTGAGCATGGTCGCACGTACCGCAGAGTTCATGGCTGCGGCTTCGATTCTGCTACTGAGCTCCTCAATGTCAGACAGCTCTTTGTCCAACCCCAACACTACCTCCACGCTTGAAACACGCTGAGAGAGGTAAGTCAGCTCGGTATCTTTTTCCTCAATAACCTGAGCATGAGCACTTTCCTTGGCTTCAATGATTTGTTCATACTCATCCTGCTTGGCTGCGATGATCTCAGCATGATCCAGCTGAATATCGTCGATGTCCTCAATAAGTTGCTGACGCTGTTCAATCAAAGACTGCCGCTGAAGTGCCAGCTCTTCCAACTGATTGGTTAACTCTGTTTTTTTCTCCGCAAGGCTCTTCACCGTCATTTCGGCTGTACTTGAACGGTGAGTAAGATAGTAAATAGCCGATATACCGAGCGCGATAGACAGAAAAGAAAACAGTACAGCGAATCCCAGTACTTTTCTTTTCGACGGAGATAGGACAAAAAACTTCGACCCATAGGGGTGCGAGACGGTGATTCGAATATTATCCGCCATAAAAACAATGCTCTGCTTCTTGGTTGTCAATCCCTGACTAAATAGCGTACTCAGCAGCTATTCATCAGACCTGTTCCTTCAAATCTGCCAGCTGCGCCAATTCCCGGCGCAAAAGATTATGGTCTCCAACATTCAGTTCAATTAAACGTTTGAGGTGGCTGGCACTGTCAATATCAACATGCGTGATCTTAAACCTCAGGTGGTGTTCATCTTCGTCGACCAAAGTGACGTCCATAAAAAGCTCAATGTCTGAATCGTGCAAACAGAAGCAAAGCTCAAAAGAGGCTGTGTCAGTCTGTTCCCAGTTTTCAGGCTTTTCAAGCAAGGCTCCTTTCAACGAAAGATCAAGAATACTTGATGGCCATGTATTCTCATCCTGACATACGACTGCTTTTGCATGATAAACCACTCTGGAGAACTTTCGGCGTTCGCGCATGAGACAATCCTAGATTCACTATCAGATTTATTTTGAATGTTGACAGGGCTCATGCATCGAAAAAAACACAGACCCTAGCTAAAAAACTAGCTTGGAAGGAAAATTCAGCAAGGAATAGAGGGAGAAAAAACGGTGATCTGTCTGATAAACGAGAAGGTGGCAAAAGGCCACCTTCTCTGTTTTTTAAGCCTGTGTACGAAAGTAAATACTTACCCTTAGTATGAAGAATTTACTTGGTTACACGCTTGTATTTCATACGGTGAGGCTGGGCTGCCTGAGCACCAAGAGTTTGTTTCAGCCACTCGCTGTACTCGGTGTAGTTACCTTCGTAGAAGTTGACCTGACCTTCATCGCGATAATCGAGAATGTGGGTTGCGATGCGGTCGAGGAACCAACGGTCGTGCGAAATCACCATGGCGCAGCCAGGGAACTCAAGCAGGGCTTCTTCCAGTGCACGTAGGGTTTCAACGTCGAGGTCATTGGTTGGCTCATCGAGCAGCAGCATGTTGCCGCCAGCTTTCAGAAGTTTAGCCAGGTGGACACGGTTTCGTTCACCACCAGACAGGTCACCGATACGTTTCTGTTGATCGCTGCCTTTGAAGTTGAAACGCGAGCAATAAGCACGTGCCGGGATCTCAAAGTTGTGGATACGGATGATATCTGCATCTTCAGAGATCTCCTGATACACAGTTTTGCTGTCATCCATGCTGTCGCGGAACTGTTCTACTGACGCCAATTGCACAGTGTCGCCGAGATCAATGGTGCCTGAATCTGGCTGCTCTGCGCCACTCAGCATCTTAAACAGGGTTGATTTACCCGCACCGTTGGCACCGACGATACCGACGATCGCACCCTTTGGAATACTGAAAGAAAGATCATCAATCAGCACGCGATCACCGAAAGACTTGGTCAGGTTGTTGACTTCCAGTACCTTATCACCAAGACGTTGACCCGGTGGAATGAACAGCTCGTTAGTCTCATTACGGCGCTGGTAGTCTGACGTGTTCAGCTCTTCAAAGCGTGCCATACGGGCTTTTGACTTTGCTTGTCTGCCTTTTGGATTCTGGCGAACCCATTCCAGCTCTTTCTCGATGGTTTTCTGGCGTGCTTTCTCTTGCGAGGCTTCCTGCTTCAGACGGGCATCTTTTTGCTCAAGCCATGAGGTATAGTTACCTTCCCATGGAATACCTTCACCACGGTCAAGCTCCAGAATCCAACCCGCAGCGTTATCAAGGAAATAACGGTCGTGAGTGATAGCCACCACGGTACCGTTATAGTCAACAAGGAAGCGCTCCAGCCAGCCCACAGATTCTGCATCCAAGTGGTTGGTAGGCTCATCAAGCAGTAGCATATCCGGTTTTTCAAGTAGCAGACGGCAGATAGCCACACGGCGACGCTCACCACCTGACAGGTGTTTGATTTTGGCGTCCCACTCAGGCAGGCGGAGGGCATCTGCAGCACGCTCAAGTGCGTTATCCAGATTATGTCCGTCTTTCGCCTGAATCAGTCCTTCCAATTCACCCTGCTCTTTCGCGAGTGCATCAAAATCAGCATCGGGTTCTGCATACGCTGCATAAACCGCATCAAGACGGGTCAGCGCATCCTTCACATCGGATACAGCTTCTTCAACAGTTTCGCGAACGGTTTTCTCTTCATCCAGTTTGGGCTCCTGAGGCAGGTAGCCAACTTTCAAACCGGGTTGTGGCCGGGCTTCACCTTCGATATCGGTATCAATACCAGCCATAATGCGTAGAAGGGTAGACTTACCTGCACCGTTCAGACCCAAAACACCAATTTTGGCGCCAGGGAAAAAACTCAGTGAGATATCTTTTAGGATCTGTCGCTTAGGTGGCACAACTTTGCCAACGCGCGACATGGTATAGACGTACTCAGCCATAACTGCTTCGTTCTCTTGTAAGACAAAGTGATTATTCTACCCATTAAAAAAATAAATTTAACAGCAAATCTCTCAGATGGTGATTAAGCTATTAAGTGTTAGCTGAGTAGGGGTAACCAAAATGATGATAAAGGATGTATATAAATTGCGGTTTTTAATGGATAAAAATGCATTTTCTCAGCTAATCGTATCGGTTTTTTTTACCCTCGTCTTGTGTCTGGTAATGTCGACAAATCTGTCAGCCGCCTCACTCCTGGAACAGCGTTCGGACTATCGTGCAGCCATAACAGCTGACGACAAAAAAAGGTATCGAGACTTCAAGAGACTTAAATATGGATTGAAAGATTATCCGCTTTATCCTTATCTGGCCTACCGGGAATTTATGCGTGAGCTGCCGTCAGCCACATTGACCCGGGTAAAGCGTTTTGAAGAACGATATGCGGACATGCCATTCACAACTACGTTAAGGTCGCGTTATCTCGGTCTGCTCGGCATTCGCAAAGATTGGTCGACCTTCCTCGCTTACCAGCCTGAACCACCAAATTCCGAACAATTACAATGCTATTACTACCGGGCCAAAGCGCAGCGGGGCGCAAGAGATGAAGCCATTGAAGGTGCAAAATCGCTGTTCTTGAAAGGAAAATCAGTGAAAAAGGCTTGCGACCCCTTGTTTTTGTATCTAAAACGAAGCGGTGAAATGACAGACGCTTTGATCCTTGAGCGCCTGCTGTTGGCCTTCGATAGTCGCAATCTGCGTCTGATGAAGTATCTGGCAAAGCAGCCCTCTCAGTCTGGTAAAGCCAGTGCTGCCGCTGCGATCAGGTTATATGGTCGTCCGGATAACGTTGAACATTTTTCTAGAGCGAGCAAAGTTACTGCTTTTAATGGTGAGCTTGTGATGTCTGCAGTGAAAAAGCTTGCCCGCGCCAATGTCAAAGAGGCGGTAAGACAGTTCAATGGTGCGATGAAAGGGCAAAAAATTGCTGACGACAAACGTCAGGAAACGGCCGAATTCATTGCCGGACGTTTAATGTCTACCACAGACGCGGCCTTGATGGTGTGGCGTGATAACATCATCCAAAACTCATCTAACGTCGCCTTGATCGATCGCCGCTTTCGACTCGCCTTAACCAGAAGCAGTATGAATGCTGCCGGTCGCTGGATTGATCAGTTACCAGAGGAAGAGGCAAACAAACTGAAATGGCGATATTGGCAGGCAAGAGTGGCGCGTGATCGAGGGCATCACTTTTCTGCTAACCAGCGTTTTGAAGATATGACGGGAGAGCGCAATTTTTACAGCATTGCCGCAGCCGTTCAACTGGGACAATCTCCTTATCTGCCGTTCGCCAATCCAATTGCAGAACCTCAGAGTCTGGAGGTTTTCAAAAAACCGCTTGAACGGGTTCGTGAACTCTTGGCCCTTGATAAAGTGGTTGCCGCCAAGCGGGAGTGGGAATTTTTGCTCCGCCGCTCCAGCCGCGAGCAAATAGAACAACTCGCCGTCTATGCCTCGGATAAAAAGTGGCATCATTTGGCGGTACAGGCGACGATACGAGGAAAACTGTGGAACCTGATTCAGCACCGCTTTCCCATCGCCCATCGTGGCTGGTTTGATATGTTCAGCAAAAAGCGCCAGCTCCCCCTTACTACTTTGCTGGCATTGTGCCGACAGGAAAGTGCTTTTTACAGTCAGGCTGTGTCCCCTGTCGGCGCACGTGGGCTGATGCAATTGATGCCCGCAACGGCAAGGGCGACCTCGAAAAAGCTGGGTATCCGCTATCGGGGTAAAAGCAGTTTGACAGATCCCGTGACCAACATTCGCATAGGCAGTGGTTACCTGCGCGAGTTACTGGATAAATACGACGATAATCGGGTACTGGCGCTGGCAGCTTATAATGCTGGGCCGTCACGGGTAAAACGCTGGCTGAATGACTCTAACGGCAATTTGGATGCTGTCGCGTTTATAGAAACCATACCTTTCAAAGAAACGCGTGGTTACGTGCAAAATGTGCTGGTATTTGAGATGTATTATCGTGAGCTGCTTGGTAAACCACAGCTTTTTCTTCAGCCACACGAGCGCAACATGCGTTACTAATTTTTTTGCACAGCTAATTTGTGTATATACTGGCGAGTAATAGAAGTAAGAACATGAGGTTGCCATGTCCAATACCCCGAAATATACAAACTGGCCAGAAGTCGTGGCATTAATTCAGCGAGCTGCCGAACAGGACAAAGAATCGGAGCTGCTGAATATGCTGCTTACGCAAGACGAGAGGGACACGCTGGTGGCCCGGGTAAATATTTTCCACGAGTTACTGCGGGGAGAAATGAGTCAGCGTCAGGTCAGTCAAATGCTGGGGGTGGGCATTGCAACCATTACCCGGGGCTCGAATGAGCTCAAGCGGGTAGATGACGAAACCAAAGCCTGGTTGGTTGACCTACTGAAAAAGTAGTGGATTAGACGATGTTAAAAAGGGCCTGATGGCCCTTTTTTTATGCTTTTAGCTGAAAATAATGAAACGCCCACTGTTCAGCGGTTGAATCAGTTGGCCAGTTCAGAAGCAAATAAGGAAGGATTGATAAAAGGTATCAGTGCCAGAATCAGTGCCTGGTGGTAAACAGAACTGCGGGTTAGCTTACCGTCAGTCAACATGGCAATCGCTCCGCCTTTTTGCTTCACATTGGTCTGGCTGAACATTTCATCCATCACATCGCCCAGCTCCTTGCCCTGATGTATACCAGTCATTGCCTGTTCTGGCAGAGGAAGACTTGCGGAGCGGGACTCTCCCCGCTGGCTGCCAGACTCAATGACCATCCATGCAAATGTAAAGTGACCATCAATGCCAGCCTCAAGGCCAACAAAATAATCGCCTTCACATTGACTACGAGCGTTTTTCACCCGGTTTTCCGCACCCAGTTTGGTTTCTTCGTTAGTCATAGGTTGGTCAGCAACTTCGCTCGGCACTGATATACCTTCAAACATCATTTCTTTGTCGGGAAAGACTTCTTTGAATGCGGTTTCAACGGCAGAAATTTTTGCCGGGTTGAGAGAGGCTACTATCACTCGGGTTGTCATGGTACGTCCTGTTATTACTTGTCGTTTGTTGTTGTTTTTTCTTGTTGGTCAGAAGGTTTCTGATTTCTGAAAGGCAATGCCAGCAGGCCTGTGATCCATACCGTCTGGTTTTCGGTCTGAAACTGACTCAGGCCAATATCCATCTTGTCATGGCCGTCCTTTGGCTCGGAATTATACGTGCCAAACAGCTTATCCCAGAAAGAAAAGTTAAAGCCGTAATTGCTGTTGGTTTCCTCTGGGCGTACCGAGTGGTGAATGCGATGCATGTCCGGCGTGACGATTAGCCTCCGTACGATGCGATCAAGCCAGTTGGGCAGGGCAACATTGCTGTGATTAAACATAGATGTGCCGTTGAGGATGATTTCAAACAAAATCACTGCTGCTGCGGGAGCGCCCAGACAGGCAATTGCCACAAACTTAATCAGCATTGACAGGATAATCTCAATGGGGTGGAACCGACCGCCTGATGACACATCCAGGTCCCGGTCAGCATGGTGAACTGCATGCAGTCGCCACAGCACGGGGATACGATGAAACATTAAGTGCTGACCCCAGATAATGAAATCCATCACAATCACACTGATCAGGACAGCCAGCCAGTAAGGCACAGCAAAGATGTTCAACAGTCCCCAGCCCTGTTGCTGACAGTAAACGGCAAAACCGGCTGCAGCGACCGGAAACAGCAAACGAACCGTGATGGTATCCACGACCAAAAGACCAAGATTATTAAGCCAGCGTTTGACCCATGAGACTCTGAGTGCACGTTTGGGTGCCAGTCGTTCAGCAATGGCCATGATCACGAAGATACCGATAAAGGCCGAGAGGCGGAACACAACCTCATAAGACTCCAACATGCTGATCTCCCTTTTAATCCGCCTGAGTAACAAAATGGCGGTATTTCACTGATGCTGCTTTCAAGAATATCACCTTCTTTAGCGACAGCACTATTGATGGTTTTCAGTTGCCATATTTCGGCCATATTTGGCCTTAATTAACCATTATCTGGCCCTTCTAACGCCTAGGTTGCTTGTTGTAATGCCGTTATGGCAATTCAATAACCGGGGACACTGCATATGAACGGCTTTTTTCATCCATCTTTCACCCAGCGTCGACAAATTATCCGGCGTTTTAACCAGTACTGGCGATGTGGCTTACTCATAGTCGCGAGTACAATACTGACTGCATCGGTCAGTGCCGCGCCTGACAGTGACGACGTTGGCCTTCACTATCAGCTCAATGGCACACGTCACGCCGTACCTTTGCTGTCCACCAAAGTCACAATGAAAACGTCAGGACTTATCAACCGGGCCAGTGTGGTGCAGACCTTTACTAATCCGAGTAATACGTGGATCCATGGCCGATATGTTTTCCCTTTGCCAGACACTGCGGCCGTTGATCGACTGAAAATGATCATTGGCGATCGGATCGTAGAGGGTGAGATCAGTCCTAAAGTAGCCGCTCGCAAGCAATATGAAAAAGCCAAAACTGAGGGAAAGAAAGCCAGCCTGATCGAACAGCACAGGCCGAATATCTTTTCGACAGAAGTGGCGAATATTGGCCCCGGAGAAACTGTCAAGATCGAGATTGAATATCAGGAAACGGTCAGTTACCGCGACGGTGAATTTTCATTGATGTTTCCTACTGTTGTTGCTCCCCGCTATATACCCGGTCTTGGTAACCGCGAACCTGAACCGGCAATTGATGATTCGCTTACCTCGGATGTGCAGAATAACGAACAGTCTTCCCCTGCGGTGAGTTTTCCTGCTGAACGCAGTGCGTTGTCCGGGCTGGTAACCCAGATGCCTGAGCTGAATCGTGGCTGGGCGAAAAATAACACCCGGGTGCCTGATGCCAAAGAGATCACCCCCTATTACCGCAATCCGACAGATTCCGAACTCCCTTTTGAGATCACCGTTGAACTGGATGCGGGGCTTCCGCTGTCATCGATCTTAAGCCCAACCTTTACGATCAAAACCGACAAACAGGGTGAAGGGCGCTACGCCATCACGCTCGGTCATCCTGATATCTCAGATCGGGATTTTATTCTCAACTGGCGACCCAGAGCGTCTGCTGCGCCACAGGCAGCCCTTTTTGTCCAACCCGATGCGCAGGATGGGAACAGCTATGGGTTGTTGATGACTATGCCACCGCAGGCCATTAATAAGGCGGGGAGTATCGTGACGTCGTCGATGAGAAAAGACGTCATGTTTGTGCTCGATGTGTCCGGTTCGATGGAAGGTGAGTCAATCCGGCAGGCCAAAGCGGCACTGTGGTACGGATTAAGAAAGCTATCCGCCGATGACACCTTCAATCTGATCATTTTCAACGATAAAACCTCTCGTTATTCCGACAGCCCCCTGCTCGCCACTGAAAAAAATCTACGTGATGTTTCAACCTTTATCGCAGGCCTTGAGGCCAACGGCGGGACAGACATGTTACCCGCCCTGCACCGGGCATTAGATCAGCCTCCGGGTGAAGGACAACTGGGTCAGGTTGTCTTTATCACCGACGGCAGCGTGGGGAATGAAAGTGAGTTGTTTCAGGAAATTCAGCAAATGTTGGGTGACTGGCGACTCTTTACCGTTGGTATCGGCGCGTCCCCCAACCGCTATTTTATGGAGCGGGCTGCTGTGGCAGGGAAGGGGACCTACAGCTATATCGGTAACACCGACAAGGTCGATAAAAAGATGCGCATACTGTTTGATCGCCTCTCAACGCCATCCATGCGTGATATTTCACTGGCGACAGACAAGGGAAAACTGGATTTCTGGCCTAAACCTATACCTGATCTTTACTTGCAGGAGCCTCTGCTGGTGGCTTTCAGGATCCCCAAAGGAGCTAACGAAGTGCTGGTCAACGGAAAGCTTGCCGACACACCTTGGCATCACAGTGTGCCGCTCGGTGATATAGCGCAACAGGCACAGGCAACAGGTATCGACGTGTTGTGGGCAAGAAACCAAATTAAAAGTATCAATTTGAACCCTGAGATCAGCGCAGAAGATAAAAAAACGATGATCACTCAATTAGGTTTGACCCATCACATCGTGACTGCCCACACCAGTCTGGTCGCGGTCGACAAAACGCCTGTCAGGCCTGTTGACGCATCGGCAGTAGAAAAGGGTATCGCAATTCACCGTCCTGCGGGGATGACCATGGCGTTACCAACCGGTCCAAGAATGGCGGGTACTGGCAAGGGTAGTGACATGCTCATTGTTTTATCAGGCTTGTTAATGATGGCGGGTTTGATCCTGCTCCGCCTGCGGGTAAGAGCGTTTGGTGAATGTAAGGTCATACAGGGAAACACCGACGATGTTGGAGGAACCACAGACTTTGTTGACCAAGTTCCCGTAATGGGAAACGGCCTGTCGGCAGCAATAGAGGGGAGAGCAATATGAGCCCGAATCTATTTTGTTACCTTAACTATTACGATGACAAACGCTGGTGGCAATGCACCCGAACCAGCCTTGCCGCTGGATTGATACTGGCATCATTACTTATCGGTAGTCAGGCCGTCTGGATCAAGGCCAAGGCTACACTGGCGCAGTACCTGATTGAGGATGTGTGGTTACTGCAAAAACAGACAGGAGACAAGATCCCACCTTGGCCTTGGGCGGACACATACCCGACAGCAACCCTGACCTTGCCTGACCAATCTCCTCTCTATGTGCTGGCCGGCGTGAGTGGCCGGAACCTGGCGTTTGGCCCGACCTTACAACAATATACTGCCCAGCCCGGAGAACACGGCAATGTCGTTGTGTATGGTCACAACGATACGCACTTTAAAGGCCTAGAATCTCTGAAACCGGGGCAATTAATCGCCTTAGAGAATACCATTGGGGAACGGATATTTTATCGGGTGTCGTTAACTGAAGTGGTCAATGAGATGGATACCGAATGGGTGACTGATAACAATGAGGATATTCTGACACTGGTTACCTGTTATCCGTTTAACAGTGCCACAGTGAATGGACCACAACGTTATGTTGTGGTCTCAAAGCGGGTTTGAAGGCGAAGATAAAAGGCCAGAGTTCGAGGTTGAAAACACTGATTGGGCGGGGATATCAGCCCGCCCGCATTGCCAGTATGCCCGGAACATCGAGTGCCCCGGTATAACGACAAAAGTCAGGCTCTCTTTCATCTATCGCCAGTATCGACATCCGGTCCGCCATTTCATTGCCTTCAATGCCAACATGCCCGTTAACATGTGAGATGGTCAGGCGGTCTTTGAGCAACAGATATTGACGGTACATGGTTTGAATCAGGGACAGGTTTTTAATTTCACCGCCAGACTTTTTCCAGCCTTTCTTCTCCCAGCCCTGTGCCCACTGAGTAATACAGTTAATGGCATAGACAGAATCACACAGAATAGTGACCTTAAGATCATTATTCAGATAGGTTTCAGCCATCAACAAGGCTTGGTGAAGCGCATTCAGTTCAGCAAGATTATTTGTGCCTTCGGAAGCGTAGAGGCCATACCAAAGCTCTGTCAGCTCATTGTCCTGATAAAGCGCCAGTCCCGAACCTGCTTCACCGGGGTTAGGGTCACAAGCTCCATCGGTGAAAATTTTGATATTGGCATCCAGTGCCAGTACCTGCGACTGCGTCAGAGAGCCCGCTTTTTTTGTCGTCGTCTTTTTCACCGCTCCTTTTTTGTCCGTGGATGTGGCGACTGTCGCGACCCCTTGTAAGCCTGTTGAGCTTCTTCAATCGTCGGGAAAGACTTATATTTTGCTCCTTGAAAGCCATGCACCTGTTTCTGGCAATCTGGCCAGTTGTCATAAACTCCCGGTGAATGTCCTCGCCAAACCACGTAATATTTTTTTGCCAAAATGCCTCCATTTCTGATAAGTCGGCTATCCAGCCAGTATGACACTGCTATTTGTTCTTTCAAAGATCGCTGCAGAGCCGTTGGAAAAACAGCCATTCTTAAACTACTGTTTTATCTGTTTTTTACCTAAGCAGTCAGAGTAAATCCGTTCACAAATTAGGCTTTCTGTGTGTTTATTGTGTAATTTTTGTGATGAGATTATCTTTTCTTGATGGTATTTTGCGGCGCTGTTTGAGTTTTTTAAGCTAAGAAAAGGTAGCTTCAATGCGAGAAAGCAAAACCCGTACATTTAAAAAGTACCTAGGGCCTGTCTATCCGTTTGCTGTGTTTATTGGCCTGTGTTTGGCAGTGTTTACCATCTCTCGCCTTGGGCTTTCCATCTGGCAGGCTGATCGTGTCAGCGAACACCATGGTTGGTTACCTATCCTACTTAGCGGCCTTCGCATTGACCTTACGTCTCTCAGCTGGTTGTTTATTCTGCCTGCCTTTATCTCCTGTTTTGTTCCTTCAAAAGGTGTGATTAACAAAGGCTGGTGGCTGATTGCAAGAGTGTGGATGACACTCGGTCTATGGTTTGTGGTGTATATGGAGCTGGCAACGCCATCTTTCATTGCTGAATACAACCTGCGTCCTAATCGCCTGTTTATCGAATATCTCATCTACCCGAAAGAAGTCTTCAGCATGCTGTGGACTGGCTACAAGCTTGAGCTATTCATCGGCTTTGTCGGCAGCATTATTTCAATTGTCGGTGGGTGGAAGCTTAGCCGGAGAGTCACCGAAGACCTCACTTATCCTCGCTGGTACTTTAAGCCTGTGGCGGGTTTTGCCGTTCTGTTGATCATGTTTATGGCCGCTCGCTCAACACTGGGTCACCGTGCGATTAACCCGGCGATGGTAGCGTTTGCCCCTGACCCGTTGGTAAACGACCTGGTGCTGAACTCGCCTTATTCCATGCTGTTTGCGGCTAAAAACATGTCATCTGAAATTGATGCCAGTAAGTACTACGGCAAAATGTCAGAGGAAGAAATTATTCGTCGTGTCCGAGAAAGCTCGGGCATGAAAGGGGAGATGCTCAATGCGTCTGTCCCTACGCTGTCAGCGCATACAGCACGTTATCAGGGGAAGCCGCGCAACGTCGTAATTTTGCTTCAGGAAAGTCTCGGTGCCCGTTTTGTTAAAACGCTGGGCGGTAAAGATCTGACGCCGAATCTGGATAAACTGATGACCGAAGGTTGGAACATGACCAACTTTTACGCGACTGGAACCCGCTCTGTGCGCGGTATTGAAGCGGTCACCACCGGGTTTTCACCGTCACCGTCACGCGCAGTGGTAAAACTGAGCAATAGCCAGACCGGTTTCTTCTCTATCGCTGAACTGCTTGCTAAACATAACTACCACACCCAGTTCATCTACGGTGGTGAAGCACACTTTGACAATATGCGCAGCTTCTTCCTTGGCAATGGTTTCCAAGAGATTGTTGATCTGCCGACCTTCACCGACCCGAAATTTGTTGGTTCGTGGGGTGCATCTGATGAAGACCTATATAACGAAGCTGACAAACAGTTCACCAAGCTACACAAGCAAGGACAGCCGTTCTTCTCGCTGGTGTTTACGACCTCAAACCACTCGCCGTTTGAGTACCCTGAAGGGCGTATAAAAGAAACCGCGCCAACCCGAGATAACGCAGTACGCTACACAGATTGGACGATGGGAGAGTTTTTCAAAAAAGCCCGAAAGTCTGAATACTGGAAAGACACGATTTTCTGGGTGATCGCCGACCATGACGCACGTGTTTATGAGCCAGAAATGCTGCCGGTGAAAAGCTTCCACATCCCATCACTGGTTTTGGGTGGCGGTATACAGCCAAGACAGGATGACCGTCTCGCCAGTAGCATGGACGTGGTACCGACTATGCTCTCCCTTGCCGGGATCAGTGCTGATATCCCGACAGTGGGCAACGACCTTAGCGGTGAGGTACCGCCAGAGCGACAACGTGCGCTGATGCAGTTTGATAAAAACTTCGGTTATATGACCAAAGATGGTGTGGTGGTGATGCAGCCAGAAAGGCCGCCACAGGGGTACCTCTTTAACCGTGTCACTGGCAAGTTAACCCCAAGAGCGTTGAGCAAAGAAGAAGCTGAAACCGCGAGAGCACACTCACTGTGGGCGAATCTTGCCTACCGTAAAGGCCTCTACCACCTGCCGGGTGAAGGTATGGCGATGGCGTTTGAATAAACACGGCTTTCAAATAAATAATCAGCCCCGCTACTGCGGGGTTTTTTATTCCCCATACAGCGAAATTATCCTCGATTTTGATTTCTTAAATTTATTACTATTTAAATATCGATATTCCTCGCAAAAAAATAGGCTTGCACAAAAAGTAAGTAGATTAATTAATTTCCAACCGATTATTTTATATTTTTCTTGAAAAAATGAGTTATTTTTACTCAGCTTTAGTATTTTTAATTTGTTTTTACGTTAATAAATAGTAATAAACACCTATCATTTATTTTTATTCTGTCGAAAAAACAGCCAGCTTTTAATGGGTGGTTTATCGTTGGTTTGCTGTTGGCAATATTTTTGGTAATAATGCCGCCTGATTCTGTTTCTATACTCGCAGTGTCTAAAAATTCGGGGCCGCTCAGTTGGCAGCAGTGGCTAATAATGATTATTTATCAGCACTGTCCCCTGAATAAAAAATACTCAATAACAGCAAGTGAAAACTTGTTTTAGTTGGGTTTTACTAAAAATATTTGTTTATTCAATAGATGGAATAAACACAAGGAATATAAAATGAAAAAAATTCTGGCAGCAGCTGTAATGGCAGCAACTCTTCCTCTTTCTCACGTTGCAATGGCTGATTCTGATATCGGTTGTGGTCTGGGTACCATGATCTTTGACGGTAAATCAGGCAAAGCATTCAAGATCTTGGGTGCGACCACTAACGGCACTTCCGGTAACCAGACTTTTGGTATCACTTTTGGCACTCTGGGCTGTGACGGTACTTCAACGATCACTTCTGCTGAAAAACTGTCTCTGTTCATCGACGGTAACATGGACAACCTTGCTCGCGACATGTCTCGTGGCGAAGGCGAAACTCTGGCAAACCTGTCTGAAGTATGGGGTATTGAAGATCAGGACAAAGCGGCATTTAATGAGCTGGCGCAAGCAAACTTCAAAACCATTTTCAGCTCTGAAAACGTTAATTCACAAGACGTTTTCGCTAACCTGAATACACTGGTATCTGCAGACGAAGCTCTGTCTGTATACACCATCTAATAAGCGCCAATCTTATATAAATTAAGTGCCCAATTGTGGGCACTTTTTTATGCGGTATATAATGAAATTACGACTTGAAATAACGGCTCTATTACTGGGATGCCTATTTTTATTTCCCACCCTGTCTTTTGCCTCAGAGAAAGAGAAACTTGCCGAGCTCTCAACACACGCATACTGGTATAAGTTAGGGCATTATTTACCCAAGCCACTCGGCCGTATCGAAAGCACAGTAGATAAACCGACGTTTTTTTATTCTAAAGACGGTAAAGTCGACCCTTATTCCGAGTTGGTTGCGACTTATGACGCCTTTTACAGTGATGATCCTGAAAAGGCAAACGCAGCCCGCTGTGCGTATCCCGCACGTTATACATGGCTAGAGCAGCAATTTGGCCGCCAAGCCGAGCTTAATTGTCCAGAGATGGAAAACTGGCACAGTGTATTGAATCCAGAGGGCATGACGCTGGTTTTCCCGACCGCCTTTATGAACAACCCCTCATCCATGTTCGGGCATACCCTGTTACGAGTAGACACCAAAAACCAGAACAGAAATAAAGAACTGATGGCCTTTGCCATTAATTTTGCTGCTGAGCCAGACAGCCAAGACAACCCGGCACTGTTTGCCATAAAAGGGCTGTTTGGACAATATCCCGGCCGATTCACCGTCATGCCGTATTATCGAAAAGTACGCGAATACAACGATATAGAATCAAGGGATATCTGGGAGTACAAACTCAGTCTGACAGAAGAAGAGGTAAATCGGATCCTGCTACACCTCTGGGAAATGCAAAGGGCCGACTTTGACTACTTCTTCCGGGATGAAAACTGCTCGTATCAGTTACTGGCCCTGCTGGAGCTCGCTCGTGAAGACCTACACCTGACCGATGGTTTTCACCTTAAGGCGATTCCGTCTGATACGGTTGCCAAATTGGCTCAACAAGGCCTGCTGAAGGAGACTCGCTACCGCGACTCGTTCGGAACTCGTCTACTCCACCTATCAGAACAGATGGATGACCACTTATTTGCTGCCGCTGTTCAGGCAAAAAAAGGCAACATGCCACAGCCAGAGAAATACAGCGTTGAGCAACGGATAAAGATTTTGGAATTTGCTTACGAGTGGCTGAATTTTGAGTTATATGATGATGCGCTTGAGCGCGACGGTACTGCCGCCATTCTGACAACATTATTGTATGAAAGAAGTCGGCTAAAAATGGACTCCCCATTTACCGAGCCACCACGCCCGGCTGCATCTCCAGAACAGGGGCATCCTGCCAATCGAATAGGGTTGGCAATGAACGTTGGCGATAAATTTGGCCCCCGCGGCTCAATGGAATGGCGTGACTCGTATCATGATTTGCTGGACTCGCAGAAAGGGTTTGTACCCGGCGCACAGATCAGCTTTTTCGATACTCAAATCAGCATTGACGATCAGAATACTACCCGACTCGACAGACTGTACCTGTTGGATGTTATGGCACTTGCGCCAAGTACCCGAACGCTGGACAGCCTGAGCTGGAATATCCGTTCAGGCTTTGACAGACAGCCCGGCAAAGACAAGATGGCTGGCCGCTGGTTTGCACAGGGTGGCATGGGTAGATCGTGGGGAACACCAGACACCTTCCATCTTTACTCACTGATCAGTGCAGAGGTCAACGGTGGCGAGTTAACAGGGCAGGAGTTCACATCCGGTGCGGGTGTCGAGGCAGGCTTGATTTATCAGGCCAGCGACAATCACAGGGTGGGTATTCAAGGACAGTATCTCAAACTGTTCAACAGTGACGCCGAGCAGCATGCCGATGTATCAGCAAGCTGGAACTGGTCGCTAAACCGCCAATGGGCATTAAGAACCAAGCTGACCTATCAGCATTGGTATCAAGAAGAGCTGAATACTAAACTCACCGCGTTTATGTATTTCTGATATCGAAGCCACCGAGCCTGTTGTTTACCTTTGCGAATACCTTTAATTACTGATGATTGGCGCTGAAAAGCGCCAGTCTACTTCCTCTTATCACATACTACTTATTCAGGCTGTGACGGGTCAGTTTGTAAACCTATTCGCCGAGTGTGTTCGAAAATAGAAAGCGTGCTTATCCGCCTCTGGTCGCACTTTCTGGTTACAAGTTTTGAGTCAATTTCAAATTCACGCTTTACTGAACCTCTTTTTTTAGCGCAGTTAAAGGAACCTTGATGGACGTCGTTGTAATTTTTGGTCCTCCGGCAGTGGGCAAAATGACAGTAGGCATGGCACTTGCCGAATCAACAGGTTACCGACTCATGCACAACCATATGACGCTTGAGCTGGTACACAACTTTTTTGAGTTTGACGATCCCGAGTTCTGGCCTTTGGTGCGCGAAATCAGAGAGAAACTATTTTCGGCGATTAAGGACAGTAATTTACCAGGTCTCATATATACGTTTGTCTGGGCATTGGATCGGGATAGGGACCGAGAGTCGATAGAAAATTACTGCTCTGCCATCGGCGTCAGTATTAACGATGTTAAGTTCGTTGAGCTAACCGCTGATCAAGACACGAGACTGCTTCGAAACAAAACTGAACTTCGTTTAGCCGAGAAAAAGTCAAAAAATGATCTTGAGAAATCTGAAGCGAATTTACTGGATTTTGACCAAAAGCATCAAATGAATACAGAAAATGACTTCATCTTTTCCAATCATTTAAAAATTGATAATACTAATCTCTCACCTCAGCAAACAGCCCAACGCATCGTGCGTCACTTTGGTATATCAAAGTAAAAAGACTCGTTTTTAGTCCACCTCAATGTTGCTGACACGCAATTAACGCTATCACTCGATAACAGATCTTGCGCGAGACATTGGGGTAGAGAAGAAACGCGTTGAGCGGTTGATAAAGAGTGACGAAGCCCCAGCAATCTCAATTGGCCTATTTAAACCACACCTTGCCACCAATCATTTTGAAGGCTGGCGCACCCCTTATCAGCGTATCTCTGGCAAAAACCGCCTCGCAGTTCGGACAGGTGCAGGGAGTACGGGTAAAATCTTCGCTAATCCGCTCCTTAAAACACTTCACCAAGGCACCTTTTCCGCCTTTGCGATACTTATAGAGTTGCTGATTACACTTTTTACAGAAGATATCGACCGTCTTCGTCGGGCCTTTTTTATTAGGCTGAGCCATAGATGTGAGCACACATAAGAATAACAACGTCAATATTATACGCATCCGGCCTGAAAATACGCGACGTTGAAAGCCATCAACTTAATCTACACAGGGTTAACCCGTCTCAATTTATTCTGAAAACTAAGCAGTGAATTCGCTATCTTATTAATGCTGGTGTGAAGAAAATGGGCACGACAAACTTAAGACACGTGTCGGTTGGGTGCATGAGTGATGATATGCAGTGATCGCGTTCTGCCACACAAGCATAATGAACAGCTCTGGACATTATTTATTCAAGGATGACTATGGCGGTATTATCGTCTTTATCGTTTCGAAGCCTGCTATTGCTTCGCTTGGCACTCGACGCAAACGAGTATGGCTGTGATATAGAACAGGACATCATGGACCTGTACCTGTTTCCCGAAAGGCTGGCTGAAAGCTACCCCGATGAGTGGCGCTCATACATCAAACGCGGCTTGGCGCGACTGAAAATTAAAGAGTCATCCGTCGCTGCCATGCTCTCTGACCAACCTCATACCCTGAACGACGACGAAGAAAAGCTACTGGAAAAGATACGCAACGCAAAACCCCAGTTTGACAGACTGATCGCCGTGGTTGATGAGGCGCAGCGCGCCCAGCACGCCGACAACGTCAGCGCACTGCAAACCCCACTGCACAGATGGTTGGAGTGGGCGATTTCGTAAGGCGAATGTGCGTTTATACTATTGTATCTTTGATGGTGAGCCCGTCACTGTCGATAGCGGCAAAGCTTGCCGCTGTATTTAGCCAAGTACATATCAACACCATAAGGCTCGTGTCCGCCAAGCTGTGCTTACCTTTTAGCGCGTACTCCCAGATAACCAGAACCCGGATATGGCTGGCGAGCAGCTTTCGAATATTTCGTTTATCCCTATCAGCGTTGCTTGTCAGCTTGTTGAACCAGAACTCACACCGGGTTTTGGGTATGTGAGACAGGTGGCATTGGTGCAGATGCCAAAAGCAGCCATTAACAAAAATGACAGCGTTGTATTTGGGGAGCCAGATATCCGGTTTACCCGGAAGGTTAGGCGGACAGAGTCGAAAACGAAAGCCCCTGGCATGAAGGGTCTGCCGCACGATCAATTCCGGTTTGGTATCGCGTGGCTTTATTGCACGCATGTTTTTACTGCGAGACGCAGGGATAGCTTCAACATCCGCCAACAGTAACCCTCCCAAAAACAATTCTATATTTTGCGCCTTTTGTCAGGGCTGAATTGTCTAAACGGTGCGAGTAGCATGTGGATAGGCTAAGTTAGCCAGCAATTAGTCGGTCAATCCATTCTTTAGCTTCCGCGTGAGCTGATGGCACATCAAAGCAGAGAAGGGTTTGAAGAATGCTATCGCCAATAGAAATCGAGACCTCATAGCCACCCGTTTGTTGATCAGGGTTATCCTCGATAACTATGCTTCGGCCTCTGTAAGTGAATTCCAACTCAGAGTGCTCGATATAATCTACGAACATACTTGCCTCTTAACTAACAAGAACGTGATTAATATCGTATGCATTAGGAGGAGGGTCTACAGACTATGAGTCACATCGGTTTTTTAATGAAGGCCTGATCAAGTTCTTTATAGAGTTCAAGCGACTTTTCTGACTCAATCTTTATATTTTCATAAAGGCTATTTGCAATCACTCGTATGGCGTGCTTCTCAGACTCGTTGAGTTTCGGGTACTTATACTGCTCAATATGGTTCAAAATACGCTGGCGACGGTCTTCATACTGGTCTTTTTGTCCGTGTTTGTCACAAACCTCTTTAAGGTGCTGTTCCCAGTTACAAAAGGTTTTATCAAGGTTCCTTGCCCGCTTATTACAGCTTTTGCAACACGGCACAACGTTACCGGGATGATGCAAACCAAACTCAGTGCGATTGAACATGAATAAATGCTCGATTTGTAGGGTTTGCGAAGCCTCTTCGCAGTATGCGCATCGCGAGGCAAAATCCTGTTCTTTGATTTTAAGCCAAAGTTTTTTTCCGTTACCGCTAGCAGTGTTAAAGGATGAACCGAGGTAAAACTCACCTACTTTGGTGAGGAGAGCACGAACAGCAGTGTTCGCAGAATCAGAAGAAGTGTTATATACAGCCATTACTACATTTTCAGACATTAAGACTTGCGCATAGTAGCTTTATCTTCCAAGTTTTTTAAGCATTACAGTTTGCTTTATTGGTCAGAGAGTGTGTTTTATCAGTAAAGGCCCGAAAATACGTCCAAATAAGTAATGATCATGGATTTTTGTTAGCGGCTCTGTAGAATTAGCCGGCTTTTGTTTTTTTGAGTAGGAAGTATGACGTTCAAGGCAATAGATCTTTTCGCGGGTGCTGGTGGTTTTACACTATCTGCTTTAGATGCAGGTGTTGATGTACTCGCAGCTATCGAGTTTGATTCGGCTGCAGCTCGCACATACGAGAAGAACTTTATTCGCGGCAGACGACATAAACTCAATATTGATCTGCGCGGTGGGCCTGTTAACGGAGACATCAACGAAGTTGATCCAGGTGAACTGCGTGATAGCCTCTCTTTGAATGAAGGCGATTTAGACCTTATTCTTGGCGGTCCACCATGCCAAGGTTTTTCCACTCACCGGATCAACAACGCAGGGGTGGACGACCCTAGAAACCAGCTACTTCTTCGTTACTTCAAATTTGTGGAAGAGTTTAAACCAAAAGCATTTTTGGTTGAGAATGTCGCTGGCTTAATGTGGAAAAGGCACGAAGAATACCTAGAGAAGTTTCTTGACCATGCCGATGAGGCGGGGTATTCCATCAAATTTTGCAATGTACTAAATGCAAAAGATTATGGCGTACCTCAAAACCGAAAGCGTGTATTTATCTTAGGTGTAAGAAAGGAACTAGATCGCGAAGACTTAACTTTTCCACCTAAGCCAACACATTTTTCGCCCAATTCGGGCAAGCTTCCATTCTGGCGAACTGCTTCATGCGTTTTTGAACCTGTACCTGCCTACCATTATCAAACGTATTGGGACGAGTACTTTTCTCGAAAAACAAAGCTCTCAAAAGAAGAGGCATTCAAATTGCTCAAAAATCTTGAGAAGGGCAGGAAAGTCAGGAAAAACGATAGCTGTAATTTCCATATGACACCAAGCAAGGAAATGGCAGAGCGCTTTGAAGATACGCCTCTAAACGGAAGCAGAGAGGATGCAGGTGAAAAACACCGTCTAGCTTGTCACTCAAATGGCTACAAGGGTCATAAAGATGTGTACGGCCGAATAATGATTCACCTCCCAAGTAATACGATAACAACAGGCTGCAATAACCCGTCAAAGGGGCGCTTCGTTCACCCATGGGAAAACCACGGTATTACACTTCGCCATGCAGCAAGGCTGCAAACATTTCCGGACTGGTATTCTTTCAATGGAAGTTCTACCGAACAAGCAAGACAAATTGGTAATGCTGTCCCTCCCCACTTAGGTAAAAGCCTGTTGGTTTCTATCAAGAAATTCCTGCTAAATTAGAGAGCTTATACTCTATCCCCCAAGGTGCGTCTCGCAATTTGGTATAAATATCCGCAATAGTAAGTTTATCTAGACAAGTAAACTTACTATCATCTCCAGTCAATATAAAAAAAGAGCAATCAAAAATGGTCTCCTCAGCTGTTTTTCAAACCAGAGCGCGCACAATTGACCACCTAGGTCGTGAGCAAATCGCAGACTGTCCTACTGCAATTTCTGAATTATGGAAAAATGCCTTTGATGCGTACGCCCGAAATGTATCACTGCATATTTTCGATGGTGAAATACCAGTTGCGACTCTTGTAGATGATGGGCATGGTATGTCACTGCAAGATATTCGCCAAAAGTGGTTAACTGTCGGCACTGAGTCGAAAGCAACAATAAGTGAAACTCCTATTGAAGATAGGGGGGGCATCCAGCAAGAGAGAGTGAAACAAGGCCAAAAGGGGATTGGTCGACTTTCATGTGCAGCACTCGGTAAGCTGATGCTCTTGGTATCTAAAAAAACAAATAGTGAGTTCTCTGCCTGCTTACTAGATTGGCGTTTATTTGAAAACCCATTCGTTATGTTGCAAGACATAAAACTACCTCTTGTGGAATTTCAAACTCGTAATGAACTCATTTCACAGCTACCGGATATGTTCGATGCTCTTATGGGCAATATTTGGGGAGACGGCGAAGATGAAGGGAGAGATCAGCGAATTGAATCTGCATGGCAGCTATTTCATGAACAAGAGCTATCGGAAGAGAAAGATTCCACTAAGCAGGCAATAGAAAATACTGTCATTAATGCTTGTTTTACTGAGCGTCACTTTGATACATGGGGTGTTTGGAATGGCCATTCAAGCCAAGGGACCGCTATGTTTATCGCGGATATTCATGATGACCTTAAGTCACATATATCTATAGACTCAAGCTCAGACGCTGAAGGAGCAGACATAAGGGCGAAAGAGAGATTTAACCAAACGCTGGCAAGCTTTGTGAATCCTTTTCTTAGAGAAGATGAGCCTTCTGTTACTGACTTTAAAACGAGTGTTGTTGCATGGAATGGTTCTCTGCAGCGAATTATCATAGATAGCCTTCATGACTTCAATATCGACAAATTTGATCAGCTTGAACATATCATTGAAGGTGACATTGATGAGATGGGGCAGTTTAGAGGTAGAGTGAAAGCATTTGGCGATTGGCATGAAAATATAACTATTTCCCCAAAATCTAGATATAAATTTCGTAAAGATACCCATTTTGGCGCTTTCCAAATACGCCTTGGTACTTACGAGGTTATTCTTAAAAGCAGTTCATTATCAGAAAGCCAGCATGCGATGTTTGAAGATAACAAGAGTGTGTTTGGTGGCTGTATGGTTTACCGTGATCACTTACGTGTTATGCCATATGGACGTGAAGATAACGATTTTTTTGAAATTGAGAAACGTAGGTCAAAAAATGCTGGTATGTATGTTTTTACTAACCGAGCTTGCTTTGGTGGCGTATATATTTCAAAGAAAAATAATCAAAATCTAAAAGATAAAGCGGGCCGTGAAGGTATTATTGACAATAAAGCATCTAAATTATTTAGAGAGGTTGTTGAAAATATACTTATCGAGGTGGCAAAGAGGTTCATTGGTCGTAGTTCTGATATAAGATTTGAAAAAATAGCAGAAAATAAAGCGAGGCATGAAGCCGAAAAAGCGTTAGCAGATAAGAAGAAGCTATTAAAAAAAGAGCTAAAAAGAGTCAAGTTATCAATAATTAAAGATATGCCATTATTGCTTGAATCAAAAAATGAACTTATTGATATCACCAATAAGTTTAAGAATAGTGAAGTTAACCTGAATCAAGACGAGTTGGTAAGCTTAAAACATAAGATCAATGAAATAGATGGTAATGTAAAAAGTTATTCTCTATCGCCTGTTCCTCGAACGCTCGGTAGTGTTGAGCAAGATTATCGGGACTATAGAAAAGTTGAAACAGACTCTATAGAATTAATTAAAGATATAAATGCAACGATAAATAATGCACTAGACAAGCTTATAATTAAAGAAGATATCGATATAGCAGAAAAAGACTTCCAGAGTAAAGCGGGTATTCTTCATGCGAAAATTCGTAAATTATCAGCAGAAGGAAGGGATCTCCTTAAGAAACAAAGTGCGAAATTTGAAGAGAAAATAAATTTAGCTAATAAAGAGTACCATCAGAAAATTTCAGTATACCTAGATGACTTGGCTGCTAAAAGAACGACATTAGAAAAAGTTCTGGTCATTATTGATGAAGAATATCAAGAGCATGAGTTAAGGATAAATCAGCAATTGTCACCATATATCTCTGCATTGGAGGGGTTGGATGAACAAATCGATTTGGGGGGCTTAGCGCTTCAGACCGTTAATGAGTCAACAAAATTAAAGAAACAAGTTGAACAGGTTAATGCGCTAGCTCAACTTGGTATTTCAATAGAAATCATAGGCCATGAAATTGAAGGCTTTGATTTAACGATGGAAAGGGGTCTAAAAGCGTTAGGTGAATCAACACTAGATAATCACCAAACTAATGACCTTTCAAAAGTTGTTCAGGCCCACCAATCCTTAAGCGATTCTTGGCGATTTTTGAGCCCTCTTAAACTCTCTGGTGAGAAAGTTAGAGTTATGCTTACAGGGGACGACATATATTCATATGTAAATAGTTTTTTCAAATCTCGCCTTGAGAAAGCTGACATTAAGTTCTCTCAGACTGACTCATTTAAAAACTTATCAATATATGAAATGCCATCTCGTATTTATCCTGTTTTTATAAATCTGGTTAACAACTCTAGATATTGGGTAAAGGATACAGAAGAGAGTGAAAAGTTAATAACGCTTGATGTTAAAGATAACCTTGTCTATGTGAGCGATAATGGCCCAGGTGTTCACCCTGAAGATGTCGACGAGTTATTCAGTATTTCTTTTCCAAGAAACAACGAGGAGGTCGTGGTGTTGGCCTCTATCTTTGTCGCCAAAATCTAGCCGTAGGCGGTCATGAGATATATTACGAGTGTAATAGAGAAAATAAAGTTCTAAGTGGGGCTAACTTTGTAATTAATTTTAAGGGGATAAAAAATGTCGGTTGATTTTGATTATAAGCCTTTCCTTAAAAAAGCATATATAGATCCGGTTAGAACAGTAACTGTTATTGATGATGAATATCCAACTTTAGATGATTTAATTACTAAAACTAAAGATGACTTTAAAACAGATGATATAGATAGACTTCGAGAGATTGTTAAGGTTAGCAGAACAAGTGAGTTTAATTGGCTTCTTGATGTTTATAATGGTCAAGAAGATAAAATTGAAGAGAAGATAGTATCTAATAGACTTCACCATAGTGATCTATTAATTCTCGATTATCACCTTGACGGTGAAGATAATGGTTATTGTAAAAAGTCAATTGACATAATAAAAGGACTGTCCACCAATAGGCATTTTAATATTGTTGCCGTACATACAAAGGGCTATTCGGGAGACAAAGGGTCTGTAAAAGATGTACTTGTCGATATAATCGTATCACTTCAGATAAGGCCCAAGGTATCTATTCTTAATGAACCATTATTGAAAAAAATTGATGACCATATTGATGACTGGGAGCTTGAAGACGATTCCATAAGAAGTAGGATCGTTGAGTCCATATCAACATTGGACTTACTGCATCTAATTAAAGATTATGGCGATGATATAGCCAGGCCTACATTTGAACATGAGCTCTTTATCGAACTCGACAGCATATATGGTGAGCTTCCTTCTGATATTAAATTAAATAAGGCACTATTTGTTAAATGGCTGTGTCACCAAAAGCTTAAAAAGTATGATGGATTTTTTAGTAGTTCTCCTGCCAGCTACCTAGATTGGGGAGAGGGACAAAGCGCGAATTGGCTTAAGACAGAGGATCTTTTCCTTACAGTACTCGGTAAAAAGCAAACTCCTGTCAATGAGATACCTTCTCAGATAGTTGCTGCTATGGATATGTGGCGACCTCATCCACACAAACTAATTTTGAGTAAACTGAGAAATGAAGTGGAGAGTAAAGGGATCTCAGCCTCGAGCAGCATACTTCATAAAAAGTTCTTACAAGCATCATGGCTCAAGGAGCTACTCGGTAGGGAGCACGATAGTTACGCTGTGCAAACGGCTGCTTGGTCAACAATTTCGAAGCTATGGGAGTCCTTGGCATATGAAATTAAGCCAGAGTTAGGCAGTTTTACTGTTGATTTAGTCAATGCAGTAAAAGCTATCCCCGATCCGTTGAATTATTTTTTAGAAAAAACGACGAGGGAAAATGAAATTGAACAAGTGAAGCATGCTAATTGCTTTAGCTGTTCTCGCAAAGTAGCTACACATCATTTGGTGACTGGTCATGTGCTAGAGATAAACACAAATTACTGGTTATGCTTAACTCCAGCTTGCGATTTAGTGCCTGGTCAAAAGAAGCAAAGTGATGGTCTAATGCCAGTGACTCTTGTGCAAATGTATGATGCCAAACAGGCATTGAATAGCACTCGGGAAAGTATGTGTAAAAGCTTGGGTTTAAAAGTCTCCGATCTTGAGGTTCTAAACGAGTCTCAGCAACTAGAAAAGATTATTGAATACTCCACTGAAAATAACCTTCTTTTTATTCAGCCAAATGACCGCTCTGATGATATTAAAATTTTGAGCTTCACTGTAGGCCTTGATGGGAAGGCCAACCCTAAATGCAGAGAGTATCACGCTGAAAATCAGGGTATCTTTGATGTAGATAAACTAGAGGTCAATCTTCACTACGTGAAGCCTTGTGATAAGGACAATGCATTAAAACCCGAACAGGTCTCAGCTAGAGTTGTGGCGGAGCTGCGGTACGAATATGCTTTGAATTTGCTTGGTAAGTTGGGTGTGGCACGGTCACGAGTGGGTTTAGGCTTCGTTGGTAGATAAACATCGCGGCACTCTCAGTGCCGCTTCTTCTCGTTCACACGAACAAAAAAAAGCGCCAACCCTTTCGAGTTGGCGCTTTCCAAACGTTTGGTGGAGCTGGCGGGAGTTGAACCCGCGTCCAAAATCAGTCTAACTAATGGCGCTACATGCTTAGTCTTTCTTTATTCTCGTCAGTGGGCTGCGGAAAGACACGCCACACAAAGACATACCCGAATTGAGTTTAACGCTTCCGCTCTCGAGTCAAAGCTTCCACGCGATCCTGTTTAGGTTTGATCCCTCGTTGTTCCCAGTCCTACAGGCGGAGGCTAGGGCGAGAGAGAATCGGTAGGGTATTAAGCTACTATTACGCTGCTAGAGCGTACGATTCGAAGTTTTCGTCGTTTGCGACTATTTTTTTGCGGCTTTTAACGAGGCCAACCGCCCCTCGGCATGCTCCACAAGCCTTCATGATCCTGTCGAATCCTGAATCAGCCCCGGAATCAGACGGCAGATACTATCATAACTCTCTGCTGCGTCAATGTTTATCTGGCACTATGCTTCATAATGCGCGCCTTATCGCGCTGCCAATCGCGTTCTTTATTTGAATCGCGTTTGTCGTGCATTTTCTTACCTTTAGCCAAACCTACTTTTATTTTAACCCATGACTGTTTCCAGTACATAGAAAGGGCGACCACGGTATATCCGTCTCGGGTAACTTTACCCATCATATTGTCGAGCTCACGACGTTTGAGCAGGAGCTTTCTGCTGCGTGTCGGGTCTGCCACAATATGTGTTGATGCTGCGTTGAGTGGAGTGATAGTAGCACCGTATAAAAACGCTTCACCGTTGTTAAACGAGACATAGCTATCGCCAATGCTGACTTTGCCAGCACGAAGTGCTTTAACTTCCCAGCCTTGAAGCTCAAGCCCTGCTTCTATTTCGTCTTGGACGAAGAATTCATGGCGAGCTTTCTTATTTTGCGCAATTGTGTTGCTGCCGGGTTTTTTCTTTGAATTTTTCTTTGCCATAGTGGCCGCATTATACGTAGTTGGCGGAAGGCGGTGAAATACTTTTATCACTTTTTTGTTAATTATCCCCAAACTAACACCCGGTTTTATTTCTGATTTTGTCGATGCCCACCAAAGGGGCATCTTTTGATGTTGATGCCTTTTTCATCAACAGGGGACAGCTAAGTGATTCGTCATGTTTAGCGCCGGGTTCTATCTACTGCTACAGTAGAAATATAGTGATAGACCACGTTTTTTCTGTGTTTTTGAGGTGTCACGTATTCTTTACTGGTCTGGTTTTCGGCACGTCGTCCAGAAATCCTGATCTTTCAGGTTAACTGGGTATGGTGATATAATCCGTGTCATTCTTTTAAAGGAGACACTATGCCAAGAATCACTCGTTCCGCTTTGGTACCGTTCAGTGCAGAGCAAATGTTTGAGCTTGTAAATGATGTTGAAGCCTACCCGTCGTTTTTGCCCGGTTGTGCCGGTTCGCGTGTGCTCGCGACCGATGGCGCATCGATTACGGCGTCGGTGGATGTATCGAAAGCAGGCATTCGAAAGACCTTTACCACTCGCAACTCGCTGGTAGACGGTCAACGGATTGACATGCAATTGGTGGATGGACCGTTCAGAAAGTTGGTTGGTGGTTGGCACTTTACTTCTTTAGATGTCGATGCTTGTAAAATTGAGCTGAACCTCGATTTTGAGTTTACTAACAAGCTGGCAGAAATGGCTTTCGGCACGGTATTTAATGAATTGACCGGTAATATGGTTAAGGCGTTTACGAAGCGCGCCAGAGATGTTTATGAGCCATGATGAAAAACTGCTTCACATAGAAGTTGTTTATGCGCTGCCTGATGAGCAGCGCGTTTTTAAATCTGCTGTCACGCCAGACATGCACGTTGAAGATATTATTATCCATTCAGGCATTCTTGAGGCTTACCCTGAGATTGATCTGAAAAAGAACAAAGTAGGCGTATTCAGCCGCACGGTGAAACTTGATGCCACTGTCCACGATGGCGACAGAATTGAGATTTACCGCCCGCTTATGGCCGACCCGAAAGAAATTCGACGCCGACGAGCGGAAAAAGCCAAGCTTGAGGGTAAGGCTGACCCGGTAACGGGCGGTAAGGTTAATACGCAGCGTAAATAGGGCGTAGCCTTTGCCCGGTGAGCACATTTAATTTGTACAAAAAA
>NZ_LYBM01000015.1 GCF_001707825.1 Veronia pacifica
TGAAGATCCCAAGAAGGCTGCCGTCGCTGCTGCCGTTGCCAGAGCCAAAGCACGCAAAGCCGCTCAGCAGGCAAACGCTGACGCTGAGAACAACGAGCCTGAGTTAGCAGAAACAGTTGAAGATCCCAAGAAGGCTGCTGTCGCTGCTGCCGTTGCCAGAGCCAAAGCACGCAAGGCCGCACAACAGGCACAGAATGATGTAGATCAAGTTACAGAACCTGCTCGTACTGATACCGCTGATGACACCAAAAAGGCGGCTGTCGCTGCTGCCATTGCCAGAGCCAAAGCACGCAAAGCTGCGCAGGCAAAAACGAAAAACGAGGAAGAGTAATAGTGGCATTTTTTATCGCCAGTAGTCCCCACAGCCACAGTCGAAAAAGCACCAGTGATATCATGATGACCGTTGTCATGAGCGCCATACCCGGTATTGCTGCACTCTGTTACTTTTTTGGATGGGGGGTCTTAATACAAACCGCTATCGCTGCTCTCACTGCTGTAGTTGCCGAAGCGGCACTAATGTTGGTTCGTAAACGTCCAGTTATCAGAACAGTACGTGATAATTCAGCGTTGCTAACAGGTGTGCTAGTTGGGATCGCTATTCCTCCTCTTTCCCCATGGTGGTTGGCTGTCATAGGCACTCTGTTTGCAATTGTTGTAGCGAAACACTTATACGGAGGCCTTGGACAAAATCTTTTCAACCCCGCCATGGTCGCGTACGTCGTACTGCTTATTTCATTCCCTGCACATATGACAAGCTGGATGCCAGAAGCCTCTCTGCTTCCGGAACATGTCAGCTTTTTAGATACAGCGTACTCCATATTTACAGGCTTCAGCATTGATGGCTTTAGTGTCCAACAACTTCGCCAGACCGTCGATGGTACTACCATGGCTACGCCGCTGGATACCGTTAAAATTGCGCTTAATTCAGGTAGAACAGTCTCTGAGGCGCTGAGCGAGCCTGTCTTTGGTATGTTTGCAGGATTGGGCTGGAGCTGGGTTAACCTCGCGTTTCTGCTAGGTGGTCTATTCATGCTCCAAAGGAACATTATTCGCTGGCACATCCCTATTGCTATGCTGGCAAGTCTTTTCCTATGCAGTCTGATAGGCTTTGTCATCAGTCCAGACGGCGTCGCATCACCTATCATTCACCTTTTCTCTGGTGCGACAATGCTGGGTGCATTTTTCATCGCTACGGATCCGGTCTCAGCGTCAACTACTGACAAAGGTCGGTTAGTATTTGGTGCGCTAATTGGTTTATTGATTTATCTCATTCGTACGTTTGGCAGCTTTCCAGACGGTGTCGCTTTTGCCGTTCTACTTGCCAATATGTGTGTCCCTCTTATTGACTACTACACGAAACCAGATGTTTACGGACAAGGGGGTCGGGCATGATTAAAGCGATGGGCAAAAATGGGGCTATTTTGGCTCTGGCGGGTCTTGCCGCGACAGCATTGGTCGCAGTCACTGACTCATTCACCTCAGAAAAGATTGCTCAACAGGAACAAGTGCACTTGTTGCAACAACTTAATCAGGTGTTGCCAGAAACATCACATGATAATTCGCTGGCAAACAGTTGCACTATGGTGACTGACCCGCTCCTTGGTGGAAATGAAGCTCGGCCGCTCTACATCGCCAGAAAGGGTGATAAAGTGTCTGGTATGGCAGTAGAAGCGATTGCACCTGATGGATACAGCGGGGCGATTAAAATTCTGGTTGCTGTAGACGATAAAGATACCGTCACGGGTGTGCGTGTACTTAAACACAACGAGACCCCGGGACTGGGAGACAAAATTGAAGCTAATGTGTCAGACTGGATTTATCGCTTTACTGGAAAACGCGTCCTGAATGGCGAAGACCCAAGCTGGAGAGTAAAAAAAGATGGTGGGCAGTTCGACCAGTTTACTGGGGCAACCATTACACCGAGAGCCGTAGTTAAAGCCAGCCGAAATGCAGCATGGTTCATGATTAGCAACAGAGATAAAATTGTAAAACAACCACTTAATTGTGGAGAGAATGAATGAGCCAACACAAAGAATTGATAAAAAATGGTCTCTGGAGTAACAACCCCGCACTGGTCCAGTTACTCGGCTTGTGTCCATTACTCGCCGTTTCAGCCACAGTGGTGAATGCTCTGGGTCTTGGTTTGGCTACTCTGCTGGTACTCGTCGGCTCAAACTTGACGGTATCGATATGTCGCAACTGGGTACCGAAAGAAGTCAGGATACCGATATTCGTCTTGATCATTGCGTCTTTGGTAACTTGCGTACAGTTATTGATGAATGCCTACGCGTATGGGCTTTATCAATCTCTAGGGATTTTTATTCCTCTTATCGTCACCAACTGCATTATTATTGGCCGCGCTGAAGCTTTTGCCTCAAAAAACACCCCCTATCTCGCCACATTGGATGGTTTCTGGATGGGTATGGGCATGACTGGCGCTCTGGTTGTTCTCGGCGCAATTCGTGAAGTCATTGGTAACGGCACCTTATTTGATGGTGCGGATAGATTGCTTGGCCCATGGGCAGCATCGCTTCGCGTTGAAGTTTTCCATTTTGACAGCGCATTCTTATTGGCAATGCTACCTCCTGGGGCCTTTCTCGCTGTTGGATTTCTGATAGCAATAAAAAATGTTATTGACCAACGCCAGGCCAGCAAAGCACCAAAAGAAAAAGTCGCCATTGAGAGAGCGCGTGTAACCTCAGTGAATTAATGCCGAAAAGCATCATAAATAATGACAAATGGGTTCGGATGTAAAGATGTTGAGGCCAGAGGCCTCACCATTAAACTGAACTTCATCGGCGCACAGATAACGAAACCAGATTACTTTTAAGGTTGGTGGCATGAGCTCCCCTATTAGCAAGAAAGAGAAAGTTCAAGCAATTATCAATATACTCGATGAGCTATACCCAGAAGTTCCTATTCCTCTCGACCATCAAGATCCATATACCTTACTGGTTGCTGTATTATTATCTGCTCAATGTACCGATGAACGTGTAAATCAAATTACGCCTAAGCTATTTGCTAAAGCCGACAATCCATATGACATGGTTAAAATGACCATTGATGAAATTAAAGAGATCATCAAGCCATGTGGCTTATCACCGATGAAGTCGAAAGGTATATGGCACCTTTCAGAGATGATCATTAACCAACACGGCGGCGAAGTACCACAGAACTTTAAAGATCTTGAAGCGATGCCAGGTGTTGGTCATAAAACCGCCTCTGTGGTGATGGCGCAAGCCTTCAACGTACCTGCTTTTCCAGTCGATACACACATTCATCGTTTGATGTACCGCTGGGGCTTGTCTAACGGTAAGAGTGTTGAGCAAACAGAACGTGATGGAAAGAGACTATTCCCGAGAGAAAAATGGAATGATCTCCATCTGCAAATAATCTACTACGGCCGAGAGTATTGCCCAGCAAGAGGCTTTGATTTAGATAAATGTATAATCACGCGACAGTATGGACGTAAGTCATTTATTAATGAAGTTTTAAAGGCCAAGGCGAAAAAGAATAAGTAGTTTAATGGCTTACTATACAACGCAATTATATAGAGACACAAAAATCATGTAGTGAGTCATTAAAAGAGCCAGTGTATGCGCAATCGATGTTTTATGACGCAACACTGAGCACCAAGCGCTTTGCGAACTTCCTCATGTCATCAATACTGGGCGCTTGACCGAGTAGCCCTTTACGTTGAATCGAAGCGCTTTCAAACCTCACATAGTATTCAATAGAATTATAAGCTTGGGTTTTTGGTTGGACGGTTAAAGCTGACAAAGGCCACTCAGTGTTAACCGAATTACTCGACTTACAAATGCAGAAAATTAACCTCACTTACTGTCCAAAACGACTTGGTAATCAAAAACGATAAGTTATTTTAATTAAGGAATTTTTTAACGCCAGCTCCTCACAAAAACCTCAAATAATCAGTTCGTCGATAAGCACTTTTTCCTTCTATGTTTATATCACGGGCAAGGTGTTCACTATGATCAAGGGGATGATAGTTAGGTTCTCCTCTACGCAAAATTGGTCGCCACTTCGACCAATTAAAACTGATTGTGAATACCAGACAGCGTAAATTATTTTTCTGTGGAATTGCGGTTAAATTAACATTTATCATCAGATCCTCACCTGTGTTTTCTTGTTTCTGACTGCTATCTTGGACTCCTCTTGCTTCCACAACCAATGATTGTTTCTTACATCGAAAATAAGTGAGGCTTATGGATAAGAACCTCCGGCACCTAGCCGCCTTAAGATACTTTGAAGCGGCAGGCAGAAAAAAAAGTTATAGTGCAGCAGCACTTGAGCTTAATGTTACACAAGCTGCGGTCAGCCAGCAGATAAGGGCGCTGGAAGCAAACCTCGACGTGAAGCTGTTTTTTCGTCACGGTCGAGAAATGCGCCTGACATCTCCCGGACAGAAATTATTTGAATCAACAACCAGAGGGTTCAATGAAATTCTGTCGGGATTTTCAATGCTGCAATGTGAGCCGCTTGAAGGTGTGCTGACAATTAATGCCCCACCCGCGTTTGCATCCTTATGGTTGATGCCCCGCCTATGGCAGTTCACTCATTACTTTCCATCCATCTCTCTCAGAGTGCACGCCGACAGGAAGAACATTGATCTTCTTCATGATGAAGCTGACATGGCGATTCGTCAGGGTGTGATTGAAAAAGGAGACATTGAAGATGGGATTGCCTGCGAGCCGCTCTACAGTGAAGCAGTATTTCCGTTGTGTTCACCATCACTGGCAGCATCAATGAAGTTTACCGACCCCGCACAGGTACTCGATTGCCTTTTGGTACATGGGGTTAACTCTCGATCCTTTATTTGGTCTCAATGGTTTGAAAAAGCGGGTGTGAACTGGAGAGACAAAGAGCTTCAATTCCTTGAGGTACCCGCCTTTGACATGGCATTAAATGCGGTGACAACAGGTCACGGAATGTGCCTGGCGACAGAGAGTCTATCCAGGGAGCTAATCAATAGAGGGCTGCTGGTTAGACCTTTTGATATTGAGTTGTTGCCCGGCGTGCAATACTCATTACTTTACCAAAAGGTTTCACCCCGTCGTCAACGCATTCAAGTTTTCAGTGATTGGCTAAAAGGCCAGATAACTGATCAGAAGACCAATAACCCTAAGTTGACTCTTCCAGAGAATCAGTTCAACGGATCCGTCCAATCGAATAATGAAATGGTTTAAACGGATTGGGACGCCTGAGTAATCGCAGAAAAAGGAGGGTGAACGATATATTAATCACTCCCATAAAAATGCCTTACACGACAAAATCTGTAATGGTGTTAAGCGCATAATTGATTTATTTGAAAAGGTATTTTCAAGTCTCTTAGGTTTAAAATATTGATATACTGCAGCAAAAAATCGCTATTGAAAGGAGAATGAAATGGCAATGGGTCGTGTGCTTCATACAATGATTCGTGTGGGTGATTTAGACAAATCAATCGCTTTCTACACAGACGTAATGGGAATGCAGCTGCTCCGCAAGAGCGAAAACAAACAATATGAATATACACTCGCATTTGTTGGTTACGGAGATGAATCTCATGGTGCAGTCATTGAGCTAACATACAACTGGGGTACCTCAGATTATGATCATGGCAATGCCTTTGGTCACATAGCAATTGGCGTTGAGGATATTTACAAGACATGTGATGCCATTAGGGCAGCAGGGGCAAATATCTCACGCGAACCGGGGCCAGTGAAAGGCGGTACCACTGAGATAGCATTTGTTGAAGACCCTGATGGCTATAAAATTGAGCTCATTCAGCTGAAAAGTGCCTCAAAAGGCCTCGGTACTGAAAAGTGATAAAAGACGCCTCTTCACGAGGCGTTTTTTTAGATGGTTGATCTCTCCAACGACACAACTACACGGCGGTTTTTATGTTGCCCGACTGGGGATGAATCGTCAGCTATCGGTCTTCTTTCACCGTAAGCCTGAACCTTGACCCTATCCTCTGGCAGGCCTAGTTCGATGAAATATTCTTTCAGCAATTTGGCCCGCTTCTCGGACGTTTTCTGATTCACCACTTTTGCTCCTCTCCCGTCGGTATATGTCGCTAACAATACCAGACTCACATCCGGGCTGTTTTTGATAAAAGAAGCAATATTTTCAATTCTAGCGAGGGAGTCGTGGTCCAGATCATCTCCTGACTCACGGTAGTGAAGAACAGTAAACGCAATATCTTCGAATGAAAATGGCAAAAGGCGTGATACACAGGCATTGAAGGCATTGTATGTCTGTTGAAATGAAACTGCCGATAAGGCCACGTTCACTCTTTCACCTCGACTTTGCCATTCAGGAAAACTAAATGTTGGATACCGGCCATGTTCAAGCTCAGACAACATGGTCCATGCCGCCTGACCGTCAATATAACCATTAAATTGTTTATAAAATTTTAATCGCTCAATATAACTTGCCTGATCACCGGGTGCCCATATTGGCGGCATTGACACCAGCGCAACGTTAGCTGTTTTGCCCATTGGCCGGCGCATTTCAAGCTCAAAGCCCAGGTTAATTTTTTTACTGGCTTTGGAACGAAACACAGCCAAACCGTAATTTGGAATGGTATGTTCAATTTGGCATTCTAGGGGCGTGTCCACCGTCACAGACCAGCGAGACTCAAGCGGCGCTGCTCCGTAATATTTGATTGCCATCGCTGGCATGGAGAAAACGGCACACGCTGACACCATAAGTGTCATCGTCATTTTTTTTATATTTCTCGTCACGAACACGACAATGCCATCACCTTTAATTTCTCTTTCCCAGTTTATCGGTCGTACGGCGTATTTCTTTAATACAATTTTAGCATCCTAACGGGTCATTTTACCCGTTCTACTTTAGCTAGCATCGTGCTTCTGACATAATGCTCGCCTATTTATTAATGAATCCATTTTCACACAATTACTTATGAGCCAAGAAGCAAACCTCAATTCTCTTAAAGCAAGATTCCGTGGATATTTCCCTGTCGTCATTGATGTTGAAACCGCGGGTTTCAATGCGAAAACAGATGCTCTGCTGGAAATCTGTGCAGTAACACTGAAAATGGATGAAGATGGCTGGATAAGTCCCGATCAGACCATGCACTTTCATATTACGCCTTTTGAAGGTGCAAATATCGAAAAAGCAGCGCTTGATTTCAACGGTATTCATGATCCGTTCAGTGCATTGAGGGGCGCGGTCGATGAAGAGCATGCCCTGAAAGAAATATTCAAAATGATTCGCAAAGGTCAAAAAGACCAAGGTTGTCAGCGAGCAATTATGGTCGCTCACAATGCGACCTTTGACCATAGTTTTGTCATGGCAGCCGCTGAGCGCTCAAAGCTGAAGCGCAACCCTTTCCACCCGTTCGCGACGTTTGACACCGCGGCTTTAAGTGGTTTAGCGCTGGGGCAAACAGTACTTGCCAAAGCCTGTGAGGCAGCAGATATACCCTTTGATAATCGAGAAGCTCACTCAGCCTTATATGATACCGAGAGAACAGCAGAGTTGTTTTGTGAAATCGTTAATCGCTGGAAGCGGCTCGGTGGATGGCCACTGCCAGCAGCGGTCAGTGAAGAGAACAATGAAGAAGGCAATGAGGGCACTACAGCGTAAAATAATGTTACAAGCCATCTTGGCAGCGTAACCTCGTCTCTCAAAAAACAACGACTTGCCCGCTTATGGGTCGATTATTACAGTTTATCCTTTATTTTATTCGACCCACCCACCTATTTTTTCGTGACTCTCGTCCATTTTAAAGACTGATATCTCACCTCAAAGACATTCGTCATCACACATCCTAAATCTTCAACCGTTGTGTAAAAAAACTGCATCTATATTTTCATATGGCAGCTAATCTGTCGTTTTTTTGTTCGCTCCAACATCTTGGAGACCAATTTAACAGTGACGTTCACTAATAACTTAGCAGTGACGAAGAGGCGGAAATGAAAAGAATACTAAGGAAAAGCATGCTCTCAACTGCAATCATACTGGCTTCCGCTCAAGCCTATGGTGCAGGTTTTCAAATTACTTATCAGTCTGCTGAAGGCATTGGCCGCGCGAACTCTGGAGAAGGTGCCATCGGAAACAGTGCCGCTGCTGGAGCACGAAATCCGGCAGCCCTATCCCTGCTGGACAATGCAGGCGTATCAGGCGGGCTGACATTTGTTCGCCCACAAGTGGATATCTCAGGCTCTCTGACAACCGGGCAGACTTTCAATCATGAATCGGTAGCTCAAGATGGCTTGGTCCCTAACTTCCACTATGCCAGCCCTCTTAACGAAAGCCTCGCTGTTGGGGTATCTCTCGGCTCGTTTTATGGAACGACGACCGAATTTCCAAGCGACTCGCCAGCCGGGGCGCAAACAGGTGAAACATCGCTGACTACAATCAATGCAAATCTCTACGGAGCCTACAAAGTAAATCAGGCTATCAGTGTTGGTGCCGGTGTTAATTATGTGAAAGCTGATGCGAAGATGGTCCGTACTGCCGGAGTATTAGCGAACGGTATCAATGTCCAAATTCCCGGTCTAGGGGCGACGGCTACAACAAAAATTGTTGAAGTTGAAGGCGATGCAAATGGCTTCGGCTGGAATGTCGGCGCATTATGGCAACTTAATGACAGTAACCGATTTGCAGTTAGCTATCGGAGTCGGGTTGACTTGACCTTTGACGGTGATTTTAAGGGCTTAAGCTCTAATCTTCAGCCAACCAATGCTGAGCTCAAGATTGAACTGCCAGAGTTAATAGAACTGTCCGGTTACCACCAGCTTAATCAAGCACTGGCGGTACATTATACTGCCGCCCTGACGGGCTGGGATTCGTTTCAGGAGCTAAGAGCCACCAGCACAGGCTGCCAAGACGGTATTTGTTTGCAGAAAGACGAGAAATGGGAAGATAGCTGGAAATACTCTGTAGGCCTGACATATGGTGTTAGCGATATGCTCACAATCCGCGGTGGCATAGCCCTTGACCAATCTCCGGTCCAACAAGAATATCGCACCATGAGTATTCCTGACGCAGACCGGATGCGTTACAGCTTGGGGGCAACTGTGGGCCTTAGCTCACAATTCACTATTGATGCAGGGATGGCCTATGTAGATAGTGATGCTGAACAAGGAGAAGAAGTGCTGACATCTAGCAATCCAGCACTGAAGGCAAGTTTCATGTCAGAATCAACTGCTCTGATATTTGCTCTACAAGCCAATTATAATTTCTAATTATCATTTTCTAATTGAATAAAATCTTATGCAAATATTGGCTGACATTTTTGTCAGCCAATATTTTTATAGTCCTTTGAATTTACTTCCAAAATAATCCCACCCAAAAGCTTTTATATAAAATCAAGTGCGCATAAAAATTTTCTTAAATAAGAGACATTAATTATATTCGTTTCATCTAATAATGATATTTATCACGATTATTTAAGCAACCGAAAATATTTTATTAGATAAATATAAAGCTCTCATTATTGAGAATCAAACAATTTTGATCTCAATTTATATCAATGATTAATACAATCAATATATATAACATTAAGTTAATAAATAATTAGAGCTTATGCTCAAAACAAAATTATGGTATTGCTATACTAAAAATAACCAATTAAACCATTGTTTTAATTAGAAAAAATGGCAAATTTAGCAAAATATCAAGAGTCACAACTATAGTTACTCAGCGAATAACAATAAGCACAAAAATAATATTATTGGGGATGATTGAAACTCGCCTCAAAATAATAAAAAAGCAAATTATAAAAATAAAATCATAAAAATTGGAAACCCGAAGGGAATATTAGAGAGGCGAAATGACAGACATCAACAAAGGACTGCTGATTTCCAGCGTGTTCCTCTTTCTTTCACAACAGGTCAATGCCGCCGGATTTGCATTGGACGAGTATTCGGCAAACGGCCTCGGTAGAGCTCACTCTGGTGAAGCCGTCATAGCTGATAACGCTGCAGTCATAGCAAGAAACCCTGCCGCAATGACATTGATAGAAGCCCCACAGCTTTCGAGTGTTTTTGTTGCGGTTAAAGAAGATATCCGGGTGACGAATCTTGAAATCAACCAGACGGCTGACAGTATTGTCCCTATACAAGCTGCACCAGCTGCATATTTTGTTACCCCAATTGACAGCTCTTTTAGCGCAGGCATCGGTTTGTATGCGCCAGTCGGTATTGAGATTTTATACCCAGATGACTTTGCTGTTGGTGACATGGGCGGACACACAAGAATTATTGGCCTGAATATTAACCCGGCAGTCGCATATCGCTATGACGAGCAGCTAAGTTTCGGTGCTGGACTGAATATTATCTACGGCACGATAAAAGTCGCTCGGAATATTGGCTCAGCAGGCACAGTCTTTGACAACAATTTTAAGGCTTCAGACCGAGCGATACTTCTACGTACAGACACCTTTGGTATTGGATATAGTCTCGGTTTTGTCTACGAGGTTGATGAAGATAATCGATTTGGTCTTGCCTACAGAAACCGGATTGCACTCAAGTTTAAAGATGGTGATTTTGAAGACATCACTGGTCGCTTTATTCCAGAAAGAGGAGGTAAAACCAAAGTAGACCTCGAACTTGATATACCTCCGACACTTGAGTTTTCTGGTTATCACAGATTTACCGAAGACTGGGCCGTCCACTATGATGTGAGCTGGACCAGATGGGCAACCTTTACAGGTTTCCTCGCAACAGACCAAGGCAAAAATGTATGCCGGTTTAATGATAAAGACGAAAATATCGGTATATGTTTACTCGATAATAAACCCTTCAAAAACACAGTTACCTATGCTGCAGGTTTGACTCATTATTTCGATGATGAATGGACATTCAGAGGCGGTGTTCGTTACGGTCAGGCAGCGGCGAAGCAAGTTTCAATGATCACACCAGATACCGACCTTATTCGCGTTGGCCTTGGCGCAACGTACCAGTACTCAGATCAACTCTCTTTCGATTCAGGCTTGTCATTCCGTTACGGAGGAAAAGTCGATTTTGACCAAATCGATATTCAGGACAATGCAAAACCATTCACGTTGAAACGTCAGGGCCTCTTGTTCGGTCTTCAGATGAACTACAACCTCTGGTAAGGATGCGAATATTATGAAACTGAACCACAACAAGAAAAATCACTCTTTCATTGGTGTTTTATTCTGCCTCATTTTTTTCCTGTCTGGATGCGAAGAGGGAGGGTTAAGTGGGAACCCAACTATTGGTAACCTCAGCCCTGATATCCAATCTAACCTTGGCGGAAAAACACGTGTTAATTTCGTGCTTAGCGGCCCGGAAGAATTCTTACCACTCCCCTCTTTTATCATTCAAGATGCCATAGATGGGACGATAAATGCGCCGAGAGAGTTTGCTTCATCTATTGAGCTTGATAATGCTTACCTTGGTCTAAGTAGCCTTGATGGCTGGGGATTGAGTAGTTACATTTTTGTCGAGTTCCTTGGTACCGGATTTGGTCCTGAACAGCGAAGAGTAGACAGGGGCTTTTACCTCTACGAATTAGATAGAAGTATGGAAGAGGGCTCGCCTGTACTGACTCGTATTCCCGCTGAAGCCTATACCCGTGGTCAAAACCTTGTTATTCAACCTCTTCAGGTATTGAAGCCCAAAACAGATTATTTCTATGCGATCACGAATGAGATCTTGGATGAGGGTGGTAACCCTATCAGTTCGATTCAGGCTTATGCAACACTCGCTGGGGGAGTAACCCTTGGACTGGGAGAGAGGCTTAACCGTGTCAGCAGCATAATCAGAAAACTTAACCAATCAATGTTTGATATCAACTCTGAGGTTGATCTTTCAAATGTCGTTTTTTCGATGGCTTACACCACCCAATCTATTGGTGAAACAACGGAACACACAAAGTTAGCCATTGTAAAAGGGTTAGAAAGAGGTGGACTTGAGCGGATATGGAAAGGAGCGTCTAACCCTAGAAATGTCGACCTTTCAGACGCCTACAAAATGGAATTTGGCACGACGACAGATTTCTTACGTTATGTGAGAAGAGATACGAACTTCGAAACATATGTAGATATCGATGATGAGGGCCTGAAAGAAAGGCTTGTTGAAGCGTACGGTCTTCTTAATACAATCGGTAACCCAAACATTCCCATTATTAACCTTTTCAATCTCCGGACACAGCTTAATATCACACCGGGTACGATTAAGTTACCCTACTTCCTCGAAACCATACCGGACAAAATTCCCCTTACTCCATTTGAGCGGGCAACGCCAAACCTTGCCACCGTACGTTATATTTTAGAAAGAGGTGAGTTAGAGGACAAAGCGGCCGTAACCAAACAGTTGGTAAAAGCCGGTATCGACATGAGTCAGCTTGCAACATTAGAAGACGATAATGAGGCACTGCTTAAGTTGATGGGATTAGAGATGGTCCTCGACAACGGCGAACCGATTGAAACTATTGTCACTGAAAAAGCGGCATATGGTGGTATCGGTGCGGCGCAAAGTACAGTGAAGGTCGTGACCCGTTATAATCCGATTCCAAAAATCAAAGCGTTGGAAGACGTCAAATTTTTACTCTTCACTCCGAAAAAATTCAATCCCAATAAACCGGTCAAACTTATCATTTTTCAGCACCCGATCACCGCATCTAAAGAAGCCGCGATGGCCATAGCACCGAGATTTGTTGGCTTGCCTACCCTTCCACCTGTTATCGGTAATCTTGTTGCAGCAATCAGTGCAATTCCAGGAGTGTCAGAAATTATTGGACTGCTGTCAGGGCAAGGTAACGATCTCACTTGGTTGAGAGGAAATGATGAAAATATAGCGTTGATCGCGATTGATCATCCATTACATGGTGATCGTTGCATATCAGATGAACAATGCACGAGTGAAGAACCAACGCTCTACTTAAATCTTCAAGCCTTTCCGGTTGGTCGAGACAATTTCAGGCAAAGTACTTTTGATAATCTAGGTCTAAGGCTGGGATTAGCCCTTGCTCAGGAAAAGCGTGAACTTGATGGTACACCATTAGAAAATTTAGAGGATTTAGCCGTTAACCCACCATCATTAGTCTCACACTCATTTGGTGGAGTCAATGCAACACATACTGCCGTGTATGGTAACAAATCACTGGGTGGTGAACTTGGTGAGCTCTACGATGACCGCTTCTCTTTCTCCAAGCTCGCACTCGCCAATACCGGCTCACAGGTGCCTCTGATACTCATTAATTCAGAGGAATACCAGAGTCTGGTTAAACATATTGTCGCTGCCACCCTCAGCGCGGGTTACCAAAAATTCATTGAGGATAATCCACTTGCATGTGGCGACGAGAAAGATGTTGCTAAGTGTTATGACGAGTTTGAGAAGCAGGCCGGTAACAATGCTGATCTGGCAGCAGTAGCCACAGAGGTCGAGGGCAGTTTCGATTTGTTCGGAATCGCGGCTCAAACATCACTGGATAATATCGACCCTGTCACTATTACTGGTATTACTGATGAAGATGGTAATAAAGTACTTGATGGTTTACCTATCTATTTGCAAGAGGTGGCAAGTGACAACACCAAACCAACGAATATTGATTTTGCACCTTTCGCTGGCTCCAGAGCATTGGCGAAAAGTCTTGGAATGAATATCGTAGACCAGAATTCACCAACCGCGTTAGTGGGTAATATGCCTTTCGCTCTTCCACAGGGCGATAGAAACTTTGTCAAATATGAAGGAGTTGCGGATCACCTGACATTTATTGGTGCCCAGTCATCTCCTGATGATGAGCCCCATAGCGGGCATATGCAGACAACCGTGCTAGAGTTTCTCATTCGTGATGATCACTCTTTCGATGGTGTGCCGACTCAATACCTTCAGGAATGACAAGATATTACGACTACTGAGAGTCAAAAGAAGGCCAGCATCTGCTGGCCTTCGTGTTTCATCCTCAATAAACGCTGACACTTAGCGCTTATTACTTGCTTAATCTCATATATTAGCCCTTCCAACTATGGGAAAACGACTAAATTCCTTAAGTAACACTTTATAAAGCACGGATCTGTAAGCTAAATCAGGACGATATCTCTCCTATTGGGAGCACTCACCCTGCTTCTTATTCTGTTTGCTGAAATCCATAAAATCGTTATTTATAGTAGTGAGGCAGTATGGCCATAAAGAATTATCGGCGTCTTGCAACAACTTTCGCTCTCTCCGCATTCACACTCTCCGCTCACGGTGCAGGTTTTCAGGTGTCTGAACACTCTGCATCTGGGCTTGGCCGAGCATATGCAGGTGAAGCGGCAATGACTGACAATGCGTCCACCATGGCACGGAATCCAGCCACCATGATCACCCGCGATACATCGCAGCTATCGGGTGCAATCCATATTGTTTCGCCTGACATCAACGTGAAAGACGAAACCAATAATCAGCAAGCATCAAATATTGCGCCGACTGAGGCCGTCCCCGGTACCTACTACGTCACGCCTATCAATGAAAAACTCTCAGCAGGTATCGGACTATATACCGTTTACGGTGTAGGCACCGACTATCCGGATGATTTCGCAGCAGGTGACATATCCGGTGATACGAAGCTGGTGAGTGTTAACTTGAACCCTGCGGTTGCTTATCGACTTGATGAAAACCTGACTGTCGGTGCCGGTCTCAATGTTGTTTATGCCATTGCCGAACTCAACCGGCACTTTGGTAAGGGTGCTGTGATCTCAACCAGTAAACCCTCAGACATTCTTATCTCAATGGAAGGCAAAACATTTGGCTGGGGTGTCAACCTAGGGGCTCTCTACGAAGTAGATGCTGACAACCGCTTTGGCGCGAGTTATCGCTCTGGTGTCCAATTAAAGTTCAAGGATGGCGACTTTACCGATAACAGCGGAAATGTGCTGTCATCCAAAAGTACAGTCAATGCTGATCTTAAAGTCACTCTCCCCGCTATTTTCGAATTCTCTGGTTTCCATCAGCTTAATCCGTCTTGGGCTGTACATTACAGTGCAATGTGGACGGAATGGAGTGAATTTACCGAATTGAAAGCGACAGGTTCAGCCTGTGCGTCAACAGGTGGCGTGTGTTTTGAGAAACAAGAGGAATATAGCGATGTTGTACGTTGGTCACTGGGAACCACGCATACATTGAACGATGAATGGACACTACGCGCGGGTCTCGCTCTCGATGAACAGGCAGGTAAATCAACGCTGAGTATTCCAGACACAGATAGATTTTGGTATTCCGCCGGTGCTACCTATCAATATTCACCGGACATCTCGTTTGATGCGGGTTTGACGCTTGTTTCGAGCAAAGATGGAACATTTACTGAAACCAGTAAGGTTGCTGGCACCAGTAAATACAGTGCAAAAGGAAAGGCATACATCGTTGCCGCTCAAGTCAACTACAGCTTCTAAGCATCAGTATTAACGGAGTACAACTATGCAGACAAAATATATATCGCTGAGAAGAATGAATGTGGTGGTATTACTGTCAACTCTTGTGTTGACAGCCTGCGGGGGCGACGCAGAACTGACTGGAGATCCCACGGTTCCCAAATACGAAGATTACATTGAACAAAGCCTGAAAGCCGATACGAAAGTGAACTTTGCACTATTGGGTGCCGATAAAAATGTCCCATTACCCAATTTCATCTTCCTTGATAGAGAAGACTTCACACTGGACATCCCAGTTAGCGCAACCAGCTCTCAGGGCATAAATAACCCTATCGTGGCAATGAACGCCACGGACGGCTGGAGTGTAACATCACCCATTGTTATCGCATTCAGTAATGACCTTGCTCAATCCGCTAGTGTTTCGCCGAGTGCCTATCGATTAGTGGAGACAACCAGTCCGCTTACAGGTTCACCGACGATTGTAAAAACACTGCAACCGGGCAATGACTATTTACCTTTCACACGGAAAAATTCACTGATATTTCAGCCGCTGAAACCACTCAACCCCTCAAGCTTTTATATGTTTGCAGTATCAAACAAACTGACGGATGCCAAAGGTAACCCTGTGGGTATGTCGTCTGCCTACGCCGAACTCAAATCGGAAAAGCAAACGACTGTTTCGGCGATCAAAGACCTCCAGCCCGCGATTAAACTTACCGAAGGCGTGGTCTCAAACGGTGCTGCATTTACCGCTAAAGAAATTATATATTCGAGTTGGTTCCCTACCGCCTCAGCCGGTGCTGTCCTGAAAGGAGCCAAACAAGCAGCATTGCTTACTCTAGACGCAGTGAATAACAACAGAGACCCAGCTGCATTGTGGAAAGGGACAGCAAACCCAAATAACATCTCGTCTGCGGATCTCCAAACATTATTCAGAATACAAAAACCCGACAATATTACCCCTTTCCTATCAGCACCTTACGATGACCCAGCTAACTTGGGAGAAGGTGTCACAGTATGGAGAGGAAAGGTTAATCTTCCTTACTTTCTGGAGACAGGAACAAGTGACAAAGCATGGCAAAAAACGCCATGGCAAAGCGCCACACCGAGCTTGGCTAAAGTTGTTAATGCGATAAAAGAAGGGTCAAAAGACAGAAACACGATTATTAGCCAAATCTTGAGTAAAGCAGAGGAAAAAAACATTCCCCTACAGGCATCAGATTTGGCGAATATAATCTCCGATGAGACTGTTCAGAAGCGCGTGTTGACTGCTTTATTCGGTGAGGTATTGCTTAAGGCGGATATGTCACGATTAGATAACGAACGACTGATATCACAATATAGTCCCTTGCCACAGCTCAAAGAAATTCAAGTCGTTAATTACTTACTGGCGTTACCCGCAGAGTCCATATGCACTGATAACATTCCAGTGACGATTTTCCAGCATGGCATTACATCTAAGAAGGAGGTGGTGTTAGCACTGGCTAAAGAAATAGGGACTAAAAGCTGTATGGCTCTATTAGCCATCGATTTCCCACTCCATGGCCAGCGTGCTTTAGCAGACGGAACCATTGCGGATGCAAGCAATGCCACTGTGTTTATGAACCTAGAATATTTACCTGTAGGCCGAGATAACATTCGTCAGTCGGTCGCGGATTTAGTCAGTTTACGCATTGCAGTCGGACTCATCGGACTTGGAAATAACGCTTCTGACCCCAGAATCCCTGAGCCACTCAACAAACTCACCTTTACCAACGGCGGCGTCAATTTTATCGGTCACTCATTGGGGGCAATGTCGGGTATCGATATGGTCGCCATTGCTAATGATTTTGACACTGATAATGCGCCTGAAGCTGCCCTGTCAAAAATAACCAAAGCGCAATTTGCCAACCCGGGTTCAGGGATACCGTATCTACTCCTCGGTTCGCAATCATTCGGCCCAACGGTAAAAGCACAAATCGACCAAGGAAAAGACTCAAATATGTCTTCCTTTGACGCATACTCACAGTTTGCTTTTGCTGCACAGACGGTGCTGGACACCGTTGACCCAATTAACCACATTGTGTATGCGACCGGATCACTGCCTGCTTACATGACAATCGTCAAGCAAGACAAAGTTATCCCGTATAAGCTCAACCAACAGAGTACAGAAATTCCTTATTCGCCCTTTGGCGGTGCAAAACCGTTAACCGATGTCATTAATGAAAACGGTAGTGTATTTTCTATTCTCAGCGCCACATCCTCAATTGAAACAAGTAACTATGTCGCACTCTTCAATAAGGGGACACATGGTTCCTTACTGGCTGACACAAAAAATGCCAACGTAAATACTGAAATGCAAACCCAGATGAGAACCTTCATCACAACCGATGACATCACGGTCACTGAGACCAGTATTCTTGATACCGAGAGATAAAAGGTAAGCGTTACCTACTTAACAAGGCCAGATTTGTCTGGCCTTTTTTATCAAGCGTTACCCACTCGCCTAACAATGTTCCTCACTTCTATAAATCCAGCACCACATATCAGTAAAGTTATTAACTTTTCTAAAGTTTTTCGATCTCAGTAACAGTTTAACTTTTTGTATCTTTGATGATCCGACCAGTTCACTACTGAGAATAGTGGTAAGCTAGCGGCCGTTTTACCGAATAACATCACATAAAAATAATTTCTGTTGCAAAAAACAGCAAAAAAACAATCTAGTGAGGACTCATGTCTCGCATCATGAAAAGAAGTATTCTGGCGACAACTATCGCTCTCGTTTCCACTCAAGCTTACAGTGCAGGCTTCCAGGTATCTGAACACTCAGCATCTGGCCTCGGCCGTGCGTTTGCGGGTGAAGCAGCAATGGCTGACAACGCATCTGTCATGGCACGAAACCCAGCGTCAATGACTCAGTTTGACAACATGCAAGCATCTGGTGCAATTCAGGCCGTGCTCACAGATATCAATGTTACTGACAACACGCTAAAACAAAACGCAAACAATGTTGCCCCTTCACCATTAGTTCCGGCCGGCTACCTCGTTGCACCAGTTAATGACAAATTCTCAGCAGGTATTGGTCTATACACAGTTTACGGCGTAGGGACCGACTACCCAGATAACTTCCTGACAGGATACATGGCAGGTGACACCAACCTCACCAGCGTTAACCTGAACCCGGCAGTGGCGTACAAAGTTAACGAGAATCTCAGTCTGGGTGCAGGACTGGACTTGGTGTATGCAACAGCGGAACTGAACCGTCACTTTGGTGAACTGAATCTGGCAAACCCGTCAGGCAAAATGATCACCATGGAAGGCAGTACGTTCGCGGCAGGCTACAACATTGGTGCCCTTTACGAAGTTGATCAGGATATTCGTTTTGGTTTGTCTTACCGTTCACCGGTTCAACTGAAATTCAAAGACGGCAAATTCACAGATCATGCTGCACGCTCAGTCACTGGCGGTGGCACTGTGAATGCCGACCTGAACATTGAACTACCTGCGATTATTGAGTTTTCTGGCTTCCAGCAGTTAAACAAAACATGGGCACTGCATTACAGCGTGATGTGGACAGACTGGAGCGTATTCAAAGAGCTTAAAGCTACCAGCCCGAAATGTGACAAGGCTAACGGCGTATGCTTCCAGAAATCTGAGAAATACGATGATGCGATTCGCTGGTCGATGGGTTCAACTTACACCCTGAACAACGACTGGACATTACGTGCAGGTTTCGCTTTCGACGAGCAGGCTGGTAAATCCACTCTGAGCATTCCTGATACCGATCGCTACTGGTATTCAGCAGGTGCCACCTATCAATACACTCCAAAACTTTCTGTTGATGCCGGCGTGTCATACATCGCCAGTAAAGAAAGTCACTTTAAAGAACGCGGCAGCGAGCAACTGGCAGAACGCAGTTTCACCGCTTCAGGCTCAGCGACGGTTGTTGGCATTCAGGCTAACTACAGCTTCTAACTTCAGTAAGTTTTGGATAAACAGACAATGAAAGATGTAAAAATGAATAAAAAATTGATTGCCTTGATGGTAGCGGCCTCTATCGGTCTCGCGGCCTGTGGCGGTGAATCTGAGGTAACAGGTGCAAAACAGGAAACCTACATTACCGAGAGCCTGAAAGCAGAAACCAAAGTGGCTTTCGACCTGTTAAGTGATAAAAAAGCGGTGCCGATTCCCTCTTTTATCTTGATGGACAAAACAGATGGCACGCTGGGGTTACCCGTTGGCGAAAATGACTCTAAAGGCATCGATAACCCCGTTGTGGCAATGAACAGCACTGACGGTTGGGGAACGACGACGCCAATTCAGGTTGAGTTTAACGGTAAGAAGCTCGACAGGAACTCTTTAGGTGCCCGCAGTTTCCGCCTGATTGAGGTGAGCAGTTCTGATTCGATTACAAACGCCACGTTTGTTCGCGAACTGGAACCAAACAAAGACTATTTACTGGCCATCGTCAATGGCAATACCGTTATCGCACAGCCATTAAAGCCATTGAACCCGAGCAGTAACTATATGTTCGCCATTACCAATGAGCTAAAAGATGAAAATGGTAAAGCGGTTGGTATGACGCAATCTTACGCCACACTCAAATCATCACTACCAACGCCAATTGCTCAGTTAAAAGATGCTCAGCCGATTGTCCATAAAAGCGAAAAATTGCTGGCGTCAAACAGTGCGGAATTCAAGGCAAAAGACATCATTTACTCTAGCTGGTTTAGTACAGAATCAGTGGGTTCGGTTGTCGGCGCAACGAAAGCGGCCATTGCAAAAGGCCTGTCAGTGGGCGACTTCACGTCGGTATGGAAAGGCAACGCTATTGCAAAAGATGTTGATGTCACAAATCTATATCACGTCACTGTTGACAGTGATGCAGTAGACTTTGAGACAGCATTAAGAGATGACACTAATTTCTTGAAATTTATCGCTCAAAACAAACAGGAAACAGTGGAAAATCTTTTACTTGCCTACTCGATAGCTAAGGCTGCTGGCGAGATAGAGGTCGTAAAAGGGACAGTGGATCTTCCATACTTCCTAGATAAAAGCCCAAAAGGCTGGAACTCTACGCCATTCACCTCGGCGATGCCAAGTGTTGCTAAAATTGCTCACATCCTGAAAGGCGATGATCCGCTAGAAAAGGCGTTTCTTGGCAGACAACTGAAAAAAGCAAACATTGATCCATCCAAGCTCATCGATCCAGAAGAGGCAGCTAAGCTTGTTGGCGTGGATTTATTAAAGATGGACGGAACACGCCTTGACAGTGACAGGGAAGTAGGCCGTTACAGTCCTATTCCACAAATAAAGTCTGTCGAAAACGTTCCTTTCTTAGTCTTTATGCCGAAAGACCCATTAGCAAACGAGCCATTAAAGCTAGTGATTTACCAGCATGGTATTACTTCGTCTAAGGAAAATGCTTATGCGGCTGCGACGGGCATTATAAACTCAGCTCGTCAGCATAATAAAAACATCGCGCTGATGGTCATTGATCAACCGCTACATGGCGTGAGAAGCCTCGACGACAGGCGCTCTGCCAATGTTGATGTCACGGCCTATCTAAATCTTACGCACTTGCCGGTGGCACGGGATAACATTCGCCAGAGTGTATTAGATAACCTTGGACTAAGAGCAGCAATAGCAACGGCTCAGTCGAAAAAGCAACTAAACGGCACCCCACTGCAAGCGTTAGATAACACATTAACTCACGCCCCTGCCCTTTTCGGCCATTCCTTGGGTGGCATTACAGGAATGAGCACGGTTTCTGCAGCCAATCAAAAGTTCAATGCAAAAGCAGATGGCCTTTTCGCATTTTCCCGCATCGCTACGGCTAACTCGGGAGGAAACATAGCAAGTCTTCTTATGGGCTCCCAGAATTATGGTCCTTTGATAAAAGGCTTATTGGCGCAACGACAGGATGCGTACAGGGCATTTATGGCACAAAACCCGTCAGAATGTTCAAAAGCCACTGATGTTGCAAACTGCTTTAATGCTTTTGAAGTAGCCGCAACACCAAATTCTAAATGGGCACCTCTGAAAGCAGAACTTGATAAGAGCTTCTCTCAGTTTACTTTTGCCACACAAACGGTTCTGGATACGATAGATCCGTACAGCATGTCTAGCCTTAAAGACACTGAAGACAAAACGTCCGATGTTCTGGCTAAGCTGCCGATTTACATGCTGCAGGCTGAGAATGACAACACCGTGCCCAATGCTGTTGCATCCAATCCAAACGCAGGTAGCATTCCAATGGCGAAAAAGCTGGGTTTGACAAATATTACCCAGAGTAACTTTGACAAGGTTTCCGGTAATAAACACTTTGTTAAATTCAACGAAACAGCTTTACACTCAACAGTTATTGCACCGTCACACTATAAAGCTCCAGAAGCACTCCCTGTGGATATGGCGCACACAATGGAAATGCAACAGGAGTTGGGGCAATTCCTTAGTGGTATTGATGAATTTAAAGTGGTCTCTCAAGCTACGTTAGAACAATAATTATTGTTTCTTTAAAGGCCAGCATTCGCTGGCCTTTGCTTTTTTCTGCACAAATTTCAAAATCTCTCTCGACAAACTCACAATTTTCAGCAAACTGTGTTCCTCTTTACATTCGTTTGTGATTATTGCCGCAATAAATTGTGTCGACACGTACTCGATTCGGAACAAAAAAGGATAAAAACTGAATGAACCCCGTTGTCATTTCCGTTTGTGTGATGCTGGCACTCGCCCTGATGAGGGTGAATGTTGTCGTTGCACTTACATTCAGTGCCGTACTAGGCGGTTTACTCGGTGGTCTGAGTATCACTGACACGATTTCTGCCTTCGAGGGCGGGTTGGGAGGCGGTGCAACTATCGCTTTGAGTTATGCCATGCTGGGCACCTTTGCTGTTGCTATCAGCCGTTCAGGTATTACTGATAAACTCGCTAACGCTGTGGTGAGGAAATTAAGGGGGGAGGACAGCGAAACTGCCTCAACAGCCGTAAAATACTCTGTTCTACTGCTGCTTGGCTTGCTGGCAGTATCATCACAGAACCTGATACCTATCCACATCGCCTTTATCCCGATTGTGATCCCACCATTACTAGAGGTATTTAATCGCCTCAACATGGATCGTCGTCTCGTAGCCTGCGTGCTCACGTTCGGTCTAATCACACCTTACATGGTCTTGCCTGTTGGTTTTGGCGGTATTTTCCTCAACAATATCCTGCTGAAAAATTTGCATGATAATGGGTTGGATGTTGTCGGAAGCGACGTATTGACAGCCATGCTACTTCCGGCAGCCGGTATGGTATTTGGATTACTGACAGCGGTGTTTATCTCGTACAAACAACCTCGTCAATATGTTGAAAAACAGCCCAAGAAAGATAATGTCGAACAGCAGACCTACAACTCAAAACATTTGTGGATCGCAGTAGTCGCTATTGCTACCGCACTTTGTGTTCAGCTTTACTCAGGTTCGATGATTGTCGGTGCACTTGCAGGCTTTATGGTCTTCACCTTCGGTGGCGTGATCAAATGGTCTGAAACACAGGATGTGTTTACTCGTGGCGTGCACATGATGGCAATGATTGGTTTTATTATGATCTCTGCAGCAGGTTTTGCTGCCGTAATGAAAGCGACAGGCGGTGTGGAATCACTGGTAGGCTCATTAGCTGAGGTTATCGGTGATAATAAGCCGCTAGCAGCACTCTTGATGTTGGTGGTGGGTTTGCTTGTCACCATGGGAATTGGCTCGTCGTTTTCAACAATACCGATCATCGCCACCATCTATGTGCCTTTGGCACTGGCTTTTGGTTTTTCACCTTTGGCCACAGTGGCATTAGTTGGCACCGCAGCAGCATTGGGTGATGCTGGTTCTCCGGCTTCGGACTCTACGCTCGGCCCCTCGTCAGGCCTCAATGCTGACAACCAGCATGATCATATTTGGGACACCGTCGTACCGACCTTTGTCCATTACAATCTACCGCTCATTATCTTCGGTTGGATTGCCGCTATGGTGCTTTAGTTATTGTTAAGAAGCGTAGAGCGTGACTGAGCAAAAAAGTACTTAATTGTTAGCAGTGACAATTGATGTGCCGTTCGCTTTGACTTTCATTAAGTGAAAATGGCAATTAAAGGACACAAAAAAGCCGCCTAATGGGCGGCTTTTTCACTATGTAGTCGAAGAATCAGGTTTAGCTGTTTTCTTCAACGTCACGACGACCCGCCGCTTCCTTGATTATCGGCTGAAGCTCACCCTTCTGGAACATTTCCAGAATGATGTCACAGCCGCCAATCAACTCGCCTTCTACCCAAAGCTGTGGAAAAGTCGGCCATTGAGCATAAATTGGCAGCTCAGCGCGGATATCCGGGTTTTGCAGGATATCAACGTAGGCAAACTTCTCGCCACAGGCCATCAGCGCTTGGCTGGCCTGAGAAGAAAAACCACAGCTAGGTAGTTTCGGTGAACCTTTCATGTAAAGCAAAATTGGGTTTTCCGAAATTTGCTGTTTAATTTTGTCAACTGTTTCCATTACTTCCTCGTACATCGATATGATGATTTATTTTAATTTTAACTGGGTTAAGCGCGGAAAAAAACGCATAAAATCTGTAGGGCCATTTTAGCCCTCCTTTTTTAGATTTTCCGCTGTTAATAAAGTAAAAACTTGCTAAAATATCGCCCAGATTTCAAATAAGTAGATGTGTTACACATTTTTGTGACACTCAATCTACAGGAAGCAACAATGTCAGAGGCATTGCCTCATATATCATGGAGAACTGAGCAATGGCATTTCAACTACCCGCTCTTCCTTACGAAAAAACTGCACTTGAGCCGCATATCTCTGCAGAAACACTAGATTTCCACCATGGCAAACACCACAACACTTATGTGGTTAAGCTGAACGGTCTGGTTGAAGGTACTGAGCTGGAAAACAAATCTCTGGAAGAGATCATCAAAACCTCTACTGGTGGTGTGTTTAACAACGCTGCACAAATCTGGAACCACACCTTCTACTGGCACTGCCTGAGCCCGAACGGTGGCGGTGAGCCAACAGGTGAACTGGCGGATGCAATTGTTAAGTCTTTCGGCTCTTTTGAAGAGTTTAAAGCGAAGTTTACTGATTCAGCAATCAACAACTTTGGTTCTTCTTGGACTTGGTTGGTGAAAAAAGCTGACGGTACGCTGGCAATCACCAACACATCTAACGCTGAAACCCCAGTTTCTGACGACAGCATTACTCCGTTGATGACTGTTGACCTGTGGGAACACGCTTATTACATCGATTACCGCAACGTACGCCCAGATTACATGGCTGCGTTCTGGTCTCTGGTTAACTGGGAATTTGCTGCACAGAACCTAGCGGCGTAATTACACTCTTATCCATCGGTAAGTAACAAAAAGCTCCGCAACGCGGAGCTTTTTTTATGCCTGAAGGGCAAACAGCATTATTCTGTTTCGGACAAGACAATTCTCAGTGTTCTTCTCAGCGGTTCAGCCGCTCCCCAAAGAAGTTGATCACCAACAGTAAACGCATTAAGGAAATCATCACCCATTGCCATTTTGCGCAGTCGGCCTACCGGCACTGACAACGTTCCTGTCACTTTGGCTGGACTGAGCTCTTGTGCGGTAATATTACGCTCGTTAGGCACAACTTTGACCCAATCATTGTGTGAGGCAATAATCCCCTCGATTTCATCGATAGGCACATTTTTCTTAAGCTTTAGGGTCAATGCCTGACTGTGACAACGCATCGCACCAATCCGAACACAGGTGCCGTCAATAGGAACAGGGCTGTCATTAAAACCTAAAATTTTGTTGGTTTCGACTGTACCTTTCCATTCTTCCTTGCTCTGACCATTTTCACGTTTAACATCGATCCAAGGTATCAAAGAACCCGCAAGAGGCACGCCGAACTCTTCAGTTGGGAAATCTGAAGAGCGGATGGTGTCTGCGACTTTACGATCGATATCTATGATTGACGTAGATGGATTTGCTAATTCTGAGGTGACAGCATCATTTACCACGCCCATCTGACTGATCAGCTCACGCATATTTTTCGCACCAGCGCCCGAAGCAGCCTGATAGGTCTGGGCAGTCATCCACTCGACGAGCCCAGCCTCATAGAGGCCACCAACAGCCATGAGCATGAGGCTCACAGTACAGTTACCACCCACATATGTTTTCAGACCACGATGAATGCCTTGCTGTATCTGGGAGTAGTTCACCGGATCTAACGTGATGATACTGTCTTCTTTCATACGCAGAGTTGATGCTGCATCTATCCAGAAGCCTTTCCAGCCTGCCTCCAGCAGTTTAGGGTAAACCTGTTCGGTATAGCTGCCGCCCTGACAGGTGATCACAATGTCGAGTGTTTTTAGGCTTTCAATATCGTAAGCATCTTCAAGATCACCAGCATCCTTGCCAAAGTTTGGTGCTGGGATACCTACCTGAGATGTGCTGTAAAAAACTGGCTCAATAACGTCAAAATCGCGCTCTTCAACCATACGCTGCATCAGCACAGAACCAACCATGCCTCGCCATCCAACCAGACCTACTCTTTTCATTCTTCTCTACACTCCATGTTCTTGATCGGTCATCTCGACCATGAAATTTAAATTATCAGATAACAGTGGAAATGTGGAGTATTTCACCAATTAAAACGCAAACTGCTCTTTTTCAGGTGATTCATTATATTTGCCTCAAGCTGAATACTTGTTGTAACCATTCTCTTTTCACGTCCAGAATGCATCTCTCTCAGGCTTTTACGGCGTTATATTCACTACCTAACAACTTCCGGCTTAACGAAAAACAACCATCAAACACACAAAAAAAAGCCTCAAAAAAAACAATTCCTTCACACAAAAACAACCCAAAGGAACAATTTAAACACCAATAGCAACCTAAACACGCATCAGCAGTAATAAAGTCAATTTGTGTTTCACACTTGATGGAGGGTTTGGGTAAAGTATCGCTTCCGCCAGGATGGTGATAATAGATCTGCCCAGCACTTTTTACTGAAACGCGTTCAGAGCATGGATTCGCTATGGGTAAATAAAAAAGGTTTACATTATGAATCCACACACCCTGCGGCTCCCTTCACTACCGCAAGTGTTCTTGGCGCTTGGTATCTTTCTAGCGTTAGCATTTTCCTTTACCGCGAAATTAAATCTCCCCATTCAGCTCGCTCTCTATATTGGCTGGTTTGTCATTATTGCCTTGGGACTGAAGTTAGGACACAAATACAAAGCATTAGAAAATGCAGCCACTCAAGGCATTGCAAATGGTCTGGGCGCAGTGTTGATTCTTCTTGCGGTCGGTGCGTTAGTCGGCACCTGGATTGCTGGCGGTATTGTCCCCACTATCATTTACTATGGTCTGAAGGTGATCCACCCCTCGATTTTCCTTGCGGCCACCATGGTGATCTGCTCACTGACGGCATTAGCGACAGGTACATCTTGGGGAGCAGCGGGCACGGCAGGGATTGCAATGATGGGGATTGGACAAGGTCTTGGGGTCCCTGCACCTATTACAGCGGGCGCTGTGCTCTCTGGCTGCTACTTTGGCGATAAGTTATCGCCCTTATCTGATTCAGTGATCCTCGCATCGTCAATGTCTGATGTTGAAATCATGGACCATATCAAAGGCATGCTACCCATTGCCCTGATCAGTTATATTATCACCGGAGTTATTTTCTCTTTCATTGGCCTTCACTATGCAGGCAATGTGGATATGGCGCAGGTTGAAGCCGTTACTCAGGCGATGGAACAACAATTTGTTATAACACCAATGTCATTCTTGCCCGTGATCGTGGTTCTTTTGTTACTCGCCATGCGAATGCCATCTTTCCCGGTGATCTCACTGGGATCGGTACTGGGTATCATTTGGGCAATCATGATGCAAGGTACTGAACCATTAACTGCGGTAAATGCAGCGTGGGCTCCTTACCACATCGAATCCGGAGTTAGCTTTCTTGATTCTATTCTCAACCGAGGCGGTATGGCGTCTATGCTTGGCTCTGTCGCGGTGATTGTTTTCGGTTTAGGGTTTGGCGGGCTGCTCGATAAAGTGGGAGTGTTACACACCATCGCTGGCGTATTTGAAAAACGCGTACAATCAGCAGGAAGCTTGTCAGTTTCAACCATAGCAACCGCTTTTCTCGGTAATGTATTTGGCTCAGCGATGTATGTATCGCTAATCCTCACCCCTAAAATTTGTGCCCGTAACTATGACCGCCTGGGCTTCGAACGCAAAAACTTATCTCGTAACGCGGAATTTGGCGGTACATTAACATCAGGTATGGTGCCATGGAGTGACAATGGTATTTACATGGCCAGTATTCTTGGTGTAGCCACGTTCTCTTATGCGCCTTACATGTTGCTGAGTTTTGTTTGCATTGCTGTGACCATTTTGAGTGCTTACATGGGATGGTTTGTTGATCCTTGCCAACCGAAAACACATAGAATAGCAGATGAGGAAAGAGCGCCGACTGAGGTCTTGAACAACGCGTAAATAAAAAAATTAAAAGTCGCCGATTGGCGACTTTTAATTTTTCAGGTTAGGTACTTTTTTTACCTTTTTGTCGGGCTACGTTATCTGTCATTCATCAACGTTTAGCCTGCGTGCCAGCTGATCGCGCAGGTTAGGAGGCGTACCTTTGATAGTGAGGGTATCTGTCTCTTGATCATAGAAAACGCGCTCGCCGAGTAACATGCTGTCAAAGTTTATGGAAAGACCACCGCCAGCACCGACAAACTTTGTCAGCTTACGCATCGACGTTCTGTCTGCCGGGAAACTTTCCTCCAACTCGTAGCCCTGTTCACTGGCATATTGATAGAAATCGACACCGTCATTGTTGTCCGGTAACTCACTGGCCAGCTCTTTAACAACGACCTCATCACCAGACTGCAGCTGGCTATTGCAGTAGTCATAAACCTGCTTGCGGTATTCCTGCTTTTCTTCTTTATCAAGTCGAGAGTCAGCACAATAGTCCTCAACAGCCTGCATCAGCACCAGGTTTTGTTGTTTGCTGTCCATACCGACTTCGGCTTGCATAAAATCGAGAAAGAAATCAGCCACTTTTCGTCCGACACGGCCTTTGATAAAGGTGAGGTAGCGGTTTGAATCACTGTCTGTCTCCAGTGTCGACAAATCTATTCGCGCTGCGATATCCATCTTTGCCACATCAAGATAATCCGTTGTGCTCAAATCTAGCTCATCAGTCACCTTCATACTGGCTTTAGACTCTAGCAGACCAATAAACAGATACTCTGTTGCCAGAGAACGATATTCCGCCATCACTAAAACGCCAGATTCTGCAAATGGGTATTTCGCCAACTCAGATTTGAGTCTTTCAGCTGCTTTAGAAGAGAAGTCCAGAAAATCGGTTTCCTTGCTTCGGAATGCTTTCAGCCAAGATGAGACTTCACTGTCCTCCGAAAAATGACCAAAACCTTTGCCTCCCTTGGCATTATAGACTCGATGGATTTCAGCAATCAGGTTCTCCGTTGATGAATTATGGGAGAGTAGCTCATTTCTGAGTTGTACTTGTAAAGATTCGTCGTCTTGCTTGTTCAACTGATGCAAGATGACGTGAGAAAGCGTAAGGCTCATAATGGAAAATATTTTTCGTCTGACAAGAGTGTGAGGTATTATACGCCGCTTATATTAACTCTCGATACTAAAGATGCACCTATGCCTGTAATTTCAAAATATCAAGACAAAAACGTTGAACAGATCTTATCCGATGTGGTCAATGTTCTTGAGTCTCACAAAACGTCAAACGACCTGTCTCTTATGGTTGTTGGCAACATTGCAACTAACCTGATTAACAGCCTTCCTGCACCACAACGGAAAGTGATCGCAGAAAAGTTTGCTCAGGCGCTGCTGGCTTCTGTCGAGAAAGACTAAGCCAGAGTAACAACCAGAAACCATACGCGACGTTAGCAATACAATAAGAGCAGAAGTAACCTATATGGTCGATACCGGAAACTCCTACAGGGATAAAGTGTCTCAGCTGATAAGCTGGGGGCACTGGTTTACTTTCTTCAATATCATCGCAGTGATGCTGATTGGCACTCGATACGTCTACAGCTCAGGCTGGCCAGAAACACCACTGGCGCAAACGTATCAACTGCTGACCTGGATCGGCCATTTTGGCTTTCTGGTTTTTGCCCTTTACATCGTCATCTTATTTCCTATTAGCTTTGCTATCCCCTCTCAACGGCTGATGCGCTTATTTGCCGTTATTGTATCTACTCTGGGTATCACTTTGCTCATTGTCGATATCTATGCTTTTGAGACGCTTCATCTTCACCTCAATTTACTGGTGTGGGAGCTGCTCATCAGTGGGGAGAACACTCAAATCAATGCGCACTGGCAAACGTTGTTTATCGTGGTGCCAGCGATATTTTTCCTTGAGGTTGCTATTGCAGAGTGGATCTGGCGCAGCCTGCGACGATTATCCCGCAAGCGTGTCGGTGTACCTATCGCACTCGCTTTTTCACTGTGCTTTGTAGGTAGTCATCTTATTCACATCTGGGCTGATGCTTTCTTCTATAGTCCTGTAACGTCACAGCGTTCAAACTTCCCTCTTTCATATCCGATGACAGCGAAAACCTTTATGGAGAAACATGGTTTTCTTGATCGACAGGAATATCAGAAAAGACGGGCAGAAATCAGAAAACGTCAGAACAGTGACGACATTCTTTATCCACTTGAGAAATTGACATTCAACAACAACGCATCCGGTGCTGAGCCCAAGCAGAATTTGCTTTTTATAATGGTGGACGGCCTGAGAGCCGACATGCTCAACCCTATTGTTATGCCGGGTATGGACAGCTTTGCGGATAAAAACCTTCGTTTCAATAAGCATTACAGCAGCTCAAACGATACCATGGCAGGTATTTTCGGCTTGTTTTACGGGCTGCCGGGTAACTATGCAAAGAGTATTCGCGCTGAGGGCCTGCAGCCAGAACTGCTGATGACGTTGAAAAAAGAAGGCTACGATATTGGCCTGTTCAGCAGTAATAATCTTGATAACCCAATTTATTATCAGAGTGTCTTTTCCGACTCCCTGAAAAATATGCCAACGGTCAACCAACCCAATGTGTCGCTTGCTGATAAGAAAGCGGTTGAGCTACTCACTGACTGGGTAGAAAATCACGATAAGACACCTTGGTTCAGTTTTCTCCAACTAAGCAGTGTGGATGAATACGAAAAAGGCGGTGACTACAAAAAACCTTTCCGCCCAGCACTGGAAGACCACCAGGGAAGTGTTGCAAATCATTCACCTATTCTGCTGAAAAACAGCTACAACAATGCCGCCCATTATGCTGACGGATTAGTTTCTGAGCTGATGGCAACCCTGTCGTCAAAGGGTATTCTCGATAATACCATTGTCGTTTTTACATCAGATCATGGCGTTGAATTTAATGAGACAGGCTCAAATAGCTGGGGAGCAAATACCAACTACAGCCGTTTCCAACTGCAGGTTCCAATGGTTATACATTGGCCGGGGCAAGCACATGCTGCTCAAAATGATTACAGTAGCCACCTGGATATTGTCCCAACGCTCATGGAGTCCATGTTAGGCGTATCGAGTCCTTCCTATCTATACGCCAGCGGTAGAAACTTATTTGAACTGACCAACACCCCGAGAAAGTGGATCATTGCTGGCGACAGCAGAGATATTGCCGTTGTTCAGAGAGGAAATACCACCATAGTTGATAAGTTTGGTAACTACCATGTCTATGACAGTAACTACAAACTGCAACCAGATGGTAAACCGCAGATATCTGTCCTTATGCAGGTAATGCACGAACTTAAACGCTTTTATCCCAATCATCAGAGGGAACAAAATTAGATTTCCAATACCTGTATTCACCATGCAAATATTGGTCTTACGTTCGCATTGTTGCCATTTTGATGCATTATTGTTCAAACGGCTAGAAACTGTAGAAAAATCGTTGTAGTGTCATTGACATGCAGAGGGTCAGTTCGTAACATGCGAGACATAGAGTCGGTCTGTAGCGCAGCCTGGTAGCGCACTGTCATGGGGTGTCAGGGGTCGCTGGTTCAAATCCAGTCAGACCGACCATTTATTCGAGACCCGTAGCAAACGCTGCGGGTTTTTTCGTTTCAGGGTGATATTTCTGGTTACAGAGCTAATTTAGCTGACCAGTACAAACCAAATTTCGAAACACCTTCTATCAAGGAAGAAAGATGGCTGTCGATATTTCTTTAGGTTTCTCATTACTACTGTTATTTCTCGGATTTATTGCCGGAATAATTAATACACTTGCCGGCGGCGGTTCGAATTTAACTATCCCAGCTCTCATCATATTGGGCTTGCCTGCAGAGGTTGCCAATGCCACTAACAGGGTTGGTGTGCTGATGCAGAGTGTTTCAGGGGTTGCTGGATTCCGCCATCACAATAAACTTGATACCAGCCAGCTTATTCCGATTCTCATCCCTACCGTGATCGGCGGTTTACTCGGTGCCACCGCGGTAACCTGGATACCCGCATCGTTTATCAAACCTGCCTTACTTGGCACTATGCTGCTGATGGCCTTCATCATCTTAGTCAAACCACAAACCGTTATGCCAGATGCTGACACTGAAGTTAAAAAAGTAGTGAATACACCTGCATCATGGCTTGGTCTCGGTATTGCCGGATTTTACGGCGGCTTTGTGCAGGCCGGCGTTGGCTTTGTATTGCTCGCCGCCCTGTGCGGAACCCTAAGATATGATCTTGTCAGGGGAAATGCCTTGAAAGTGGTTTGCGCTCTGGCTTTCACCTCTGTTTCCATGGTGGTATTTATCGCCGATGATTTGATTCTTTGGGTGCCGGGACTTCTTCTTGCGTTGGGTTCTATCGCTGGCGCTTGGATTGCAGTCAAAATGGCGATCAAGGCAAATCCATCAACATTGAAATGGTTTCTGTTTTTGATGACGTTAGTTGGTTGTGTATCCGCCTATTTTAGCTGACAATTTTATTTGCATAACTGACACATTGCTCGATAGCTACATTTTTGGCCGTGTAGTGTGAATTCACTCGAAATAAAACATCTGCGCGAGTGCCCGCTATTAGAGAAGTGACATACTGGATCCAACAACGCACAGTAGATTCAGTCTATTTACCTTCCTAGGAATCAGTAAGTTATGCAGATTCTCGACCACTCAGATTGCTTGAAACTCAACGTTCGTCTTCAAAGTCAGACTAATATTGGTGACTTGTGTACGGTGTTCTCACTGGAGGCGAGCCAACTTTTTCACGTTTCAGAATTGCATTTTTTTGTGGCCAGTGAATGTATAAATTACTGGTCACTCGAATTCGAAATGCAGTTGGGCCGAGAACAGCGACATAGCCCTCCTCTTCAACTTTCAGCAAAACAGATCACGCGATTTAAAGAACAGCTGGCATCCCTAGAAGACTGTGATCAAGGCATTATTGAGCATAATGAGCACGATTGGTTTATCCCAATCAGAGCACAAGGCAAAACTTATGGTGCTATTCACCTCCGTGTAGTCGGAGAAAAACCGCAGGAAGAGCAGGTACTGCAACATTTAGCGCAAGTCACCTCATCGAATTTTGCCAACGTCATTATCAGAGAGCACTTTATGCTGGAGCAAAGCCAACATAAAGGAACGTCGAAACGGCTGGAAAAATCACTTGATGATAAATCAAGGTTACTTGAACAGCTGCAAACACTGCACAAGATTTCACAACGCCTTTGGCATGCCAAGTCACTCGACAACATGCTTTACACAGCGGTTTATGAGTGTGTGAAGGCTCTCGATTTTGACCGGATGGCGATATTTATCCTCAACACGCATACGGGTTTGGTTCGCGGTACATATGGTACTGATCCTCATGGTAACATCACTAATGAACATAGCTATGTTGCCTCACTCAACGACCACCCCATAGCAAGAAGAACACTCGAGCAAAAACAACTCATCGCCATTACAGAAGATACTAAGCTCACTCACAATAATCAGGATGTTGGTTTTGGATGGAATGCGTTTATATCTTTATGGGATGGCCATGAACCTATGGGCTGGATTGCCTGCGACAATCTGACAGAGGGCACACGTCTTAAAGACTACCACCATCAGATTTTGAAGATGCTGGGAGTGGCTGTTTCCCAACATCTTATCCATCAGCGGTCTCAGGGAGAATTAAAGTCCCTCAATCAATCTTTGGAACAGAGAGTTGCACAACGAACGACTCAACTAGAATCAGCCAACAAGAAGTTAGAAAAGCTTTCTCGCGAAGACAGCCTCACAGGACTACTGAACAGACGAGCCTTCGAGGAGCAATTTGAAATAGAGTGGCGCCGAGCAGCTAGACACAATCTTCCAGTGACTATGCTGGTAGTCGATATCGATTATTTTAAGCAATACAATGATCTATATGGCCATCAGGCTGGCGATAAGTGTTTGCGTAGAGTTGCTCAGGCTTTGAAAAAAGTGGAACGAAGAGCAGGCGCAATCAGTGCAAGGTATGGTGGAGAAGAATTTATATTACTTCTTCCGGGCTGTGATTTAGCCTCAGCAAAGGTTGTTGCGGATCAGGCGTGTAAAAACATATGCTCACTTAATATCAAACATGAAAAGTCGCAAGTCACAGATGTAGTCAGTGTCAGTATTGGAGGTAAGACAGTGCAGCCAGGCAAATACGATTCTGCCAGTGCACTGTTTCTTGAAGCTGATGCCGCGCTTTATGAAGCCAAAGGAATGGGAAAAAATCAGGCTTTTGTTGTGTAGCGTTTCTTCCTTCCGCCAGATGAACGTCGCTTACGTTTAGCTGGCACATCGTTCGGCAGATTTTTTAGTGCGTGGGGTATCGGCTGACTTTTTACCGTATCCATTATCTCACTAATTTCTTTCTCCAAGATCTGCATAAATGCCTTATAAGGACACTTTCTCTCAGCCATATCATGCAATTGCCTTTCCCAGTGTGCGGTCATATCTGGGTAAGTAGACTTTTCGGGCAAAGCATCTATCAAGCCCTCACCAGAAGGTGTTGCACGAATTTGCTTTCCCTCTCGTTGTAAAAGACGTCTCTTAAACAACAAATCCAGAATACCAGCCCGAGTCGCTTCTGTACCCAGCCCATCCGTGTCACGTAGAATTTTCTTGAATTCCGGATCCTTAACGAATCGTGCAATCCCGGTCATCGCCTGCAATAGGCTTGCTTCCGAGAAGTATTTGGGAGGCTCTGTCATACAGTCCTTTATCTCACCACGGTCACAGGTGAGCACTGTACCTTTTTCAAGTGGCGGTACGATGGCCTCAAGCTCTTCTTCTGCCGATTTTTTTTTGCTCGGCATCAGTGCTTTCCACCCAGCAGACAACTGCTTTTTACCTTTTGCGATAAAGATGCCGCCTGCAATGGAGAAAACAAGTTTTGCTTCAGCAAAACTTGCTGGCGGATAAAATTGCATAAGATATTGACGTGCAACAAGCTCATACACTTTTGCTTCGCCAGAAGAAAGTGATTTTACACTTCGACTGGTTGGGATGATGGCATGGTGAGCTTCAACTTTGCTGTCATTCCAAGCCTTCGAGCGCAAAGATAAATCGGCACCCTCTACGCCCTGCTGCAGGCAATCAGCAGTCGCCGCAATCGCCCTAACCACATCTTTAGCCTCACTAAAATGTCCCTTTGGCAAGTAACGGCAATCAGACCTTGGATACGTGATCGCCTTATGTTTTTCATACAAAGACTGGCAATGTGCCAACACATCTGCAGCACTCATGTTAAACCGTTTGGCTGCGTCAATCTGCAATGCTGACAGACTATAAGGCAAAGGCGCTCCCTGCTTAGTGTTTTTGCGTTCCGCTTCTATCACTTCAGCAGGCTGGCCACTTATTCTTGTCGCAACATTCTCAACCAGCTTACGGTGTAATACCCGCCCTTCCTCATCCTGCCAAGGTTTGCATGCTTCACTTGGCTGCCAGCGGGCTCTGATATCATTACCTTCATGTGGAATAATCGCATCTAGCTGATAAAAGGCTCGTGGGGTAAAGTTCGCTATTTCGCGATCACGACGGACGACAAGCCCTAATACTGGGGTCTGTACCCGTCCAACAGACAATACGCCTTTGTAACCAGCTTGCTGACCGAGCAAGGTGTAAGCACGCGTCATGTTCATACCATATAGCCAGTCTGCGCGCGAACGAGCAAGAGCTGACACAGACAGTGGCATAAACGCCTGATTACTTTTCAGATTGCCCAAAGCTTTTTTAACCGCCGAAAGGTTGAGGTCACTGATCAACAGCCGTTGTATCTGCTGTTTCTTTACCTGAGGTAACTTGATGAAATCAAACACCTCATCCACCAGCAACTGCCCTTCTCTGTCTGGGTCACCCGCATGAACAATGTCATTAAACTGTTTCGCTAATTTTTTAACTACAGATAATTGTTTAGCCGCCGACTTTCTTGGCTTTAATAGCCATTGTTCAGGCACTATTGGGAGATCTTGAAGATTCCATGATTTGTATTTCTCATCGTAGGCATCTGGCTCAGCCTGCTCCAGTAAATGCCCGATACACCAAGTGACTGTGTCACCATTTGCTGACTCAATATATCCTTGCTGATTTTTATGAGGTTTGGGCAAAGCGGCTGCAATAGCACGCCCAAGGCTGGGTTTTTCGGCAATAAATAGTCGAGCCATAGAGAAAAGTATGCGTAGGGATAAGTCTTTACAATGTAACTAAATACAAGGAAACTGACAAGAAATAACTGGATATACATCCAGTTATTTCTCTAATTGCCTTTAGAGATATGAAACGAATTTGTCTTTCTCGCGCGATGGTACAGCTGGTTGGCTATTCTCTGCGCTACCAAGATAAAGAAAGCCCACTATCGCATCGTCACCCTCAACACCCAGAGCTTCCCGCACTGACGGATGGTAAGCCCAACTGCCTGTCCGCCAAAAACCCTGAAATCCCTGAGCCACTGCAGCCATTTGCATCGCCTGCGCTGCGCACCCTGCTGAGATATACTGCTCAACTAAAGGCACCTTGTCATGATGTCGGGTTCTGGCAATGACAGTAATCACCATTGGAGCACGGTAAGGTGCTTTAGCGGCCTTATCTACCATCTCCTGCGGCTCGTTACTTTCCTCTGCTGCTTTCTTGAGGATTTCTGACAGCGTATCTAGGCCTTGGCCTTCTGCAACGACAAACTGCCAGGGAGTCAATGCACCATGATCCGGCGCTCTCAAACCTGCGTCTAAAATGGCGTCAAGTACGTCACCAGATGGCGCAGGTGAAGAAAGGCGAGGGACAGAGCGGCGATGGGTTAGTAGTGTTAGTGCATCCATTTGCTTTCCAACTTCAATCGATTCAGCTTGTTATTATACCAATCCAAGAACATGGCCGATCAAAAATTTATGCTGGGATAGACCTCAAAACAGGCTACCGATTTACCCGTTTGTAAAAGTAGCTCACAATTTATACGTCGCTTTCTGAATGAAAAAACGGCCGTCTTCATTCACCATAAAGACGACCGCCTGTCGGCCGAGAATAACAATCCTAGTAACTGTATTATTTCAACACAGCAACCGGATGGATTTACCTATAAACTGATTGCCAATTCGACGCCCTGTCTTATCGCCCGCTTGGCGTCAAGTTCGCCCGCTTTATCTGCGCCTCCAATAACATGGAAAGATTTACCCGCTGACTCCAGTTCCTTTGCCAGTCCACGCACAGATTCCTGACCAGCACAAATAATGATCTGATCAGCAGGCAAGATATGATGTTGACCTTCAAGAGAGATGTGAAGACCTTGGTCATCAATTCTGTCGTAGCTAACACCACCGAGCAACTCAACACCGCGTTTCTGGAGTGTTTTGCGATGTATCCAACCAGTGGTTTTACCCGGCCCTTTTCCTACCTGCCCCGAACGGCGCTGTAGCAACCAAACTTGACGCTCTGCACTTTTGTTTAGGTGAGGATAAAGTCCCCCAGGATGAGCGATGGTTTTATCTACACCCCATTCTTTTAACCAGTCATCAAGACTGTGTGAATCGGGTTCAGTGATCATACTGGCAATATCAACGCCAATTCCGCCCGCACCAACAACGGCAACGCGAGAACCAAGCTTAGGTTGTTCGCGAATGAATGTCTGGTAATCAATGACTTTTTCATGGTCAATGCCGGGAATTGATGGCAAGCGAGGAGCAACACCCGTTGCGATGATAATGTCGTCGAACCCTTCTAAATCAGCTGTTTCGACGCTGGTATTGAGTTTGACAGTCACGCCAGTTTGTTCAACACGACGTTTAAAGTAACGGATAGTCTCCTTAAACTCTTCTTTACCGGGTATTTGCATGGCAAGGTTAAACTGGCCGCCAAGCGTGTCGCTTTTTTCAAACAGAACCACATCCATACCGCGTTCTGCTGCGGTCGTGGCCGCAGACATACCTGCCATACCGCCACCAATCACAGCCAGTCTACGTTTAACTGCTGCAGGTGAAACTACCAGTTCAGTCTCGTAGCAGGCTTGAGGGTTAACCAAACAGGTCGCACGTTTCCCTTGGAATACGTGATCAAGACAGGCCTGATTACAGGCGATACAGGTATTAATATCCTCTGGTCGACCCTCTGCTGCTTTCGCGACGAAGTGTGAGTCAGCGAGGAATGGCCGCGCCATAGACACCATATCAGCCTGGCCGTTAGCCAGTACTTCTTCGGCTACATCAGGTGTGTTGATACGATTCGTGGTGACAAGAGGAATGTTGACCTCACCACGTAGCTTTTCTGTTACCCAGGTAAATGCAGCTCTTGGCACCTGAGTAGCAATGGTTGGGACTCTGGCCTCATGCCATCCGATACCAGTGTTAATGATGGTTACACCCGCTTTTTCAAGCGCCTTCGCCAACATTACAACTTCTTCATGAGTACTGCCCTGCTCAACAAGATCAAGCATGGACAGACGAAAGATAATGATGAAGTCATGGCCGACACGCTCGCGAACCGCTTTTACTACCTCAATCGGGAACCGGATACGATTCTCATAGCTACCGCCCCAGCCGTCGTAACGGGTGTTTGAGCGAGAACAAATAAATTGGTTTATTAAATATCCTTCAGAGCCCATAAGCTCAATACCATCGTAGCCGCCTTCTCTTGCAAGCTCAGCGCTTTTTGCAAAGTCATTGATGGTATTGCGGATCTGGCGTTCACTCATTTGAAACGGCGTGAATTTAGCTATTGGAGCCCGAATAGCCGAAGCACTCTGCGCAAATGGATGATAAGAATAACGGCCTGCATGTAACAGTTGCAGAGCAATCTTACCCCCATGTTCATGAACCGCATCTGTCAGAACACGGTGTGCACGGGACTCCCGACCTGAACTCATTTGGGCGGCAAACGGGTAGAGACTGCCTCTCATGTTTGGCGCAAAACCACCAGTTACAATGAGCCCTACGCCGCCTTTTGCTCTCTCTCCATAAAAAGCAGCAAGTTTCTTCAAGCCGCCTCTAGCCTCTTCAAGGCCTGTGTGCATTGAGCCCATCAGAACGCGGTTTTTGAGTGTTGTAAAACCAAGATCCAGCGGCGCAAGTAGATGAGGATAAGACTTTTGTTCCATTTTTGCTTCCATCCAATCTTTTTTATTATCTGGTCAGACCAGAATAACCTTGTCGAACCATCATTTCAAACTCCCGTTTACATTTTGATCACAAAAAAAGAATGCTAGGTTAAAAAGGTAGGATTAGATAGGATATTGGCATCAAGTTTAGCCGGACTGAAATATGAAAAAACTCTTTAAATTCATTGCGAATATTTTTCGTTGGGCGGGAAAAACGCTCAATTTTCTTAGATTGTTGATCACCAACCTACTGTTTATTGCATTGATCGCAATTATTTACATTGCTGTAACGACGGAAACGTCTCTTCACACTGAAAAAGACACCGCTACCCTCGTCGGAAACAGAGCACTGCTGGTTGATATCGATGGACCTATCGTTGAGCAACGCAGTCAATTCGACCCCTACGACATTGCAAAGCTGGACCTTCTTGGTCAGTCAATTCCTTCTGAGACGGTATTGTTTGATGTGGTAGATAAGATTCGTGCTGCTGCCGAAGATGACAAGATTAATGGTCTGGTTTTAAGTATTTCTGGCATGCCGGAAACTAGCCTAACCCAGTTGCGCTACATTGCTAAAGCCATCAAAGAATTTAAGAAATCAGGAAAAAAAGTCGTGGCAATTGGCGGTCATTACAGTCAGAGCCAATACTATCTGGCAAGCTTGGCCGATGAGGTCATGATGTCACCTGATGGCGCGGTACTCCTTCAAGGGTACGGATCTTATAACCTTTACCTCAAAGAGTTACTCGAAAAGTTAAATGTCACCACACACGTGTTTCGCGTCGGTACCTATAAGTCATTTGTCGAACCTTATACCCGCTCTTCTATGTCTGCAGCGGCCAGGGAATCGAGCACTAACTGGCTAAACCAACTCTGGAATGCATATGTGCAGGATGTAGCCAGCAACCGAAACATCAATGCCTCTGTACTGACACCTTCAGCAAAAAACCTGAAATCAGCTTTGGCAGAAGTACAGGGTGATTTTGCTGTACTGAGTAAACGCCTTGGCCTCATTGACAAATTAGCGACCCGTCAGGAAATGAGAAAATCATTGGCTGAAGACTTTGGCAGCGACGGCAAGGACAGCTTCAACTATGTCAGTATTTATGACTACGCGCTGACTCCATCATCATTTAATTTTTCCACTGACCAGATTGCGGTTGTCGTCGCCAGTGGCGGTATTGTTGACGGAGTGGGTCAAGCTAACTCCGTTGGTGGTGACTCCACGGCCAAAAAACTTCGTGACGCTCTGCTAAATAAAGATGTAAAGGCTGTAGTACTGAGAGTAAACAGCCCAGGTGGCAGTGCTTTTGCCTCTGAAGTCATTCGAAATGGCGTAGATGCACTTCGCTCAGCTGGTAAACCCGTTGTTGTTTCTATGTCGAGTGTCGCTGCTTCAGGGGGATATTGGATCTCATCAAGTGCTGACCGTATTATTGCGCAACCCACAACTATTACCGGTTCAATTGGCATTTTTGCCGTCCTGACGACATTTGAAAAGATCCTTGAAGAATATGGCGTGTATAACGATGGCGTGGGTACAACGCCCTTCGCAAGCCTTGGTGTAACCCGTGCCCTGCCAGAAGAGATCGGCGATATCATGCAACTTGGTATCAACCACGGCTACCAACGCTTTATCAGCTTGGTTGCCAATCACAGAAATATGCCAATGGCAGAAGTTGATGGTATTGCTCAGGGAAGGGTCTGGACAGGTTCCGATGCACTGAAAAATGGACTCGTCGATCAACTTGGTGACTTTGACGATGCACTGGTGGCCGCTGCTGAACTAGCAGGATTAAAGGATTACTCGCTTAACTGGATGCAGGAAGAGCTCACCCCAGCGGAGCAATTCTTCTACGACATGATCAATCAGGTATCTACTCTGGTCGGCGTTCAAATCAAAGCACAATTGCCGACAGTGGCACAGCAGTTCTCGGGAAAAATTCTGGAAGAGGTGAATACCCTCAGCCAGTTCAATGACCCAAATGGCCGTTATGCCTTTTGTCTGAACTGTAATTATTATCAATAGTGAGATCACCCCGGCCAAGCCGGGGTTTTTTTCATTTCACTGACGCGTATAATGCCGCACCGGAACAGAAACCTGAACGATGTGAAGATGCAAAGAAAACATATATATATCGCCTATACCGGCGGTACGATTGGAATGCAAAAGTCTGAGCAGGGTTACATACCTGTGTCTGGGTTCATGCAAAAACAGCTGGAGAATATGCCGGAGTTTCATGGCCGGAGATGCCTGAATTCACCATTCATGAGTATCAACCGTTAATTGACTCTTCAGATATGACTCCAGCCGACTGGCAACGTATTGCTGACGATATTGGTAAAAATTACGACAAGTATGATGGTTTTGTCATTCTGCATGGCACAGACACCATGGCCTATACTGCATCAGCACTTTCTTTTATGCTCGAAAATCTGGGTAAACCCGTCATCGTTACAGGTTCACAAATACCTCTTGCCGAGCTGCGGTCAGATGGTCAGGCTAATCTTTTAAATGCCCTGCACATAGCGGCAAATTACCCGATTAACGAAGTCTCACTCTTCTTTAATAATCAGCTCCTTCGCGGGAATCGCAGTACAAAGTCGCATGCTGACGGTTTTAATGCGTTTACCTCTCCCAATTTTGCTCCGCTTCTGGAAGCAGGTATAAACATACAGCTCAAAAGCGGAGAGATTGATAAACAGACTGGTGGAGAATTCACTGTTCACACTATTACAGAACAACCAGTGGCAGTGATTATGATGTACCCGGGAATTTCTCCTGAAGTGGTGCGAAATGCCCTGAAACAGCCAGTCAACGCCATGATACTGCTTACTTTCGGTGTTGGTAATGCACCACAAAATGCAGAACTCCATCAACTCCTGAAAGAAGCGGCGGAGCGCGGGGTTATAGTGCTCAATCTGACGCAATGTCTCGCAGGGCGTGTCAATATGGATGGCTACGCTACGGGTTGTGCACTTGCCGAAGCTGGAGTTTTGAGCGGGTTTGATATGACACCTGAAGCGGCACTGGCTAAGCTTCACTACCTGCTGAGTAAGGGTGAGCCCATAGACAGAGTGAGAGCCTTGCTTCAGAAAGACCTGCGTGGTGAGTTGACTCACTAAATAAAAAAACCAGCATTTTGCTGGTTTTTTATTACTCGTGAAAATGAGAGTCAGTCGTTTGCTGGTTTGAGTCTGGCAATAGTTGAAGGCAGATCAGTGAATTCTCGTTTTAGTTCCTGTTTGGATTTAAAGGCAATATCTCCGCCTGCTGCGACAGTCATATGTTCAGGCGACGTGTTATAGCGAGACTGGTATAACATGATCACTTGCATAGCGTTGTCGCGCTGTTCTTTTGTCAGCGCTGTTCCCTCTGGCCATTTCCCTGTTTCAACGGCGTAGGTCAATCTCTCCAAGACGTCTGGAGTGATAGAAGAAAGAAGTTGTTCTGTATCCATAGCAAATCATCCATCCATTAATCTGCTGACAACACTAATTTATTTATAAATGCTGTCAAGCCCACCGACTTCGAGTTGTGAATAGTTATGAAAACGCACAGCTCCGTCTGTAGCAACTTTACCCGAGTTCATAGGTGCATTAAGCCTTTGTACATTAGGTATGTAGCAGGCACCTGATCCACTAACAACAGATCTAAAAACGATCACCAACGACGCTCAATCACTTATGAGTCTCAGTCGAAAAAATACCCTGATTAAACAACATTACGCTACTGTTTAAATAATGAGACAATTGATAAAGACGAGAATAACTCCATGTATGTTAACCATTATCAGGTATCCCTGCGCTATTTAAGGCCAATGGTACTACTCGCCGTTTTTACGCTGGTCTCATGCACTGAAAATCATCGTAGTACAAACCAACTCTGTGCCAGTAACAAAGCACTGTGTGAAAAACTCAATCTGGATGACAATCAGTGTAAGGACGAGAGGACAGCCCTTATCTGGCAGCGCTATGAATCAAAAGAAAAACCCAGAGATATGGTTAAGTTTACTGAGTTAAAGTTGACCAAAATATACATCAAATGCATGACTGTCTCGGCACAAATTCAAACTACGACATTGAAAGAAAAGCTATCACGTCGATCGGTTGCTTTATTTCATGCTAAAGATTCAGAACGTCGCCTAGAGAAAGAACTCGAAACATCTCCATTACCAGAAATTATTTTATACCGTTGGAGTCAGGGCGATAAGAAAGCTTTAGAGCAATATCTTCGCCTTGAGGACACACCATATCTGGACTCAACTGAGCTACAACTTGGCCTTGCCAGCTATTACATCGATAAAGATAAAGCGCACGCAGCGTATATATTGGTTAAGGCACTCACCTATTACAAAGGACATACGGGAGAAGTGAGAGATAAAGCTGTCTCTGAAGCTGTAAAGTCGCTCGCAACAAGCTACCATGCACTGGAGAAAGTAGAGAATGCTTATTTTTGGGCAATGGTTGGAAATTTTCTTGAACTACCCGTCGCCGGTCCAAAGAAGTTGGAAATGATGTATCCCATGGAGCCGGAAACAAGGGACAGCTTGTCTGAGTTAGCGGGCGAGGTCGCCTCAGCCATTGATAGCGGCTCCTTCACATTTGCTATGGTCGAGCGTTTTACCGAAGAGCGATAAGGGCCCCTGTTAACTCAACGCTTTCAAATAACGACTACTGGCTGTCTTTCTCAAAATCTAAAGAAACCGAGTTGACACAGTAGCGAGTACCGGTTTCTGTCGGACCATCGTCAAAGACGTGCCCAAGATGACTGTCACAATATGCGCAACGTATCTCAGTTCTTATCATACCGTGACTCTGGTCTTTCAGATATCGGATGGAATCAGGCAAGGATTTATCAAAACTAGGCCATCCACAACCCGAATTAAATTTTGTATCCGATGTAAATAGCGGTTTGTGGCAACAGACGCATTGATACACCCCTTTTTCTTCATTATGCAGCAAGGCCCCGGTAAATGGCGCCTCTGTTCCACCTTCACGGCATACTCTGAACTGCTCTTTAGTGAGCCTTTCTCGCCACTCATTTGATGGTGTTTCACCTGACATATGAACCTCTCTGTAGATTCCGTTTAAATTATGAATCTATATCAATTGGAACCATAATTTTTAGAATGATTTCAATAATAATCAATTTATTCTGAAAGGTAATAACGAAACAATTTAACACAAAGTTCGGTTGTCTCATTTTTCAAACGCGACAATGAGACCAATAAAGCGATACTAGATGATATAAAAACTTATACAGATTTGATTATTATCCATACAACATATTCTTTGGAGCAATGTCACGGAACATACTGATATCAAATTAATTTATAAAGTTTCAAATATTCATCTATGACATGTAATTAAATTTCAGTCTTATTTTGACCTGAGGCAAGTTAGTCCCGATTTTTTCTTGCATGGCGGTCATGATTTCTGTAATTTTACACCAGTTTTAGTTCACTAGAAATTAAGTTGTGGAGCAACATAATGACTATTAAAGTTGGTATTAACGGTTTTGGTCGTATTGGCCGTTTCGTATTCCGTGCTTCTGTAGAACGTAACGATATCGAAGTTGTTGCGATTAATGACCTGATTGATGTTGAGTACATGGCATACATGCTTAAGTACGATTCAACTCACGGTCGTTTCAACGGTACTGTTGAAATCCAAGATGGCAACCTGCTTGTTAACGGTAAAGTGGTTCGTGTTACTGCTGAACGCAACCCAGCTGACCTTAAGTGGGACGAAGCAGGTGTTGACGTAGTTGCTGAAGCAACCGGTCTGTTCCTGACTGACGAAACTGCACGTAAGCACATCGAAGCTGGCGCGAAGAAAGTTGTCCTGACTGGTCCTTCTAAAGACGCGACTCCTATGTTCGTTATGGGCGTCAACCAAGAAACTTACGCTGGTCAAGACATCGTTTCTAACGCTTCTTGCACCACCAACTGCTTGGCACCTATCGCTAAAGTACTGAACAACAAGTGGGGCATCGAGTCTGGCCTGATGACCACAGTACACGCAACAACAGCAACTCAGAAGACTGTAGATGGTCCTTCTGCGAAAGACTGGCGTGGTGGTCGTGGTGCGGCACAAAACATCATCCCTTCTTCTACTGGTGCAGCAAAAGCAGTTGGTAAGGTTATTCCTGAGCTGAATGGCAAACTGACTGGTATGGCTTTCCGTGTACCAACAGCAAACGTTTCAGTAGTTGATCTGACAATTAATCTGAAAGAAGCAGCTTCATACGAAGACATCAAAGCTGAGATGAAACGCGCTTCTCTTGAAGAAATGGCTGGCGTATTGGGTTACACCGAAGATGCAGTCGTATCTCAGGACTTCATTGGCGAAACTCAAACTTCTGTATTCGATGCAGACGCTGGTATCGCACTGACAGACAAGTTCGTTAAAGTTGTATCTTGGTACGACAACGAAATTGGCTACTCAAACAAAGTTCTGGACCTGATTGCTCACATCTCTAAGTAATCAGTATTGAACTCGGTCCTCTAACCGACCGGTGTTAGAAGAAAGGCGACTAATTAAGTCGCCTTTTTAGATCTTAGAGCGCGCAAATCGAACAAGGTGCGATATGGATATTTATTCAAAGCTGACCAGCAAATCTTCAATTTCTCAACATGTTACCCTTTGCGAAATCGAGGGATTAGATGCCCTTCATGTTCACCATCCCAAGGGCAGCGCTGTAATTACTCTTTTCGGTGCCCATGTCATCAGTTTTAAGCCTGCCCGCCGAAAAGAACTTATTTGGATGAGCCAGAATGCTGATTTAACTGGAAAAAAAGCTATCCGTGGTGGTATCCCAGTCTGCTGGCCTTGGTTCGGTAAGGCTGCAAGTCCATCACATGGATTCGCCAGAACCAGTCACTGGGAATTGGAGAGTATTTCAGATAATAAACAACGCACTTCACTGACACTATGCCTGAAGCATTGCGACAAGTCGCTTGCGATATGGCCCCACAAATTCGACATCCGATTGAACGTCGATATCAGCGAAAGCCTGAGCGTATCTTTGACAAGTACCAATACTGGTGACAGTGAATGGACGATGGGTGGTGCCCTACATACCTATCTTCGCACCTCTGATGTAAAAGCAACATCTATCAGTGGGTTAGGCCAACAGTATATCGATAGCACAGAGCAGGGTGTAATCAAACCATCACCTGGCCACACAGATATCAACACTGAAACAGACCGAATCTATACGAGTGCTGAAAAAAAATTACACATTGTTGACAACGGTGAAAACCGTCGGTTAACGATGGAAAATACAGGTAACAGCTCAGCAGTCGTTTGGAATCCTTGGCAATCGTTGTCGGAGTCGATGGCTGATATGACAGACGAAGGGTATCTTCAAATGGTGTGTGTTGAATCCGCTATTCACGATACGACAATTCGATTAGCTCCCGGCCGTAGTCATAATCTGTCCACAACGATTAATGTTGACTGAAAAGAGAGGGGTGTCATATGCACCCTTTTTGCTTTAAGTGAAAAGGATTTAGCTGCGCAAGACACTAAATCAATTAGCGTCGCAGAAAAAACTCATCTTCTCCCCCACAAGCTCGTCGTATATCGCTACCATAACCGCCATGTGGGTGTTGATACCAACCGTTTGAAGAGCCCAAAATTGCTCATTTCTCGCTCAATATCTCAAATCGCTCAATACACAACCCATCCAATGTAGCAGCTTTGAAGAGACACATATATTTTAATTTACAGAAGTTTATCTCCTTTCACAGTTTACTCTTTGAGCAAATATTGTTCTTGAACATCAAAATTCAGCGAGAGATAGTAGAAATGAAAGCGGTGAATTATTAACCCGCGCTAGCTCAAAAAGTAAAAATTATATTAAAAAACAACCAATTCAAACGCACAAATCAACCAGTTCGGTCTAATCTTAAAAGAGCGAAAGATTTGAGAGTAAACAGGGCGATATCCTTTTTTATCAGTACAGCGTTTTAGGGGGACAGGACCATGAGTATTTTTGACCACTATCGTCAGCGCTATGAAGAAGCGAAAGACGAAGAATTGAGCCTTCAGGAGTTTCTGGATCTGTGCCGCGAAGACCGCAGTGCTTACGCAAACGCCGCCGAGCGGCTTTTGATGGCTATCGGCGAGCCAGAAATGATCGACACAGCGATGGATCCGCAGCTTAGTCGGCTGTTTTCCAACCGAGTCATTTCACGCTATAAAACTTTCGAAGATTTTTATGGTATGGAAGACGCAATAGAACAGATCGTTTCGTACTTAAAGCACGCGGCGCAGGGCCTTGAGGAACGCAAACAGATTCTCTATTTACTTGGTCCTGTCGGTGGCGGTAAATCATCACTGGCAGAAAAGCTCAAAAGCTTGATGCAGAAAGTGCCAGTATATGTACTTACTGCAAACGGTGAGCGAAGCCCAGTTAATGACCACCCATTCTGTCTTTTTGATGCAGCAGAAGATGGTGATGTGCTTGAAAGCGATTTCGGTATTCCGAAACGCTACGTCCAAACCATTATGTCTCCATGGGCAGCCAAACGTCTACATGAGTTTGGCGGCGATATAACAAAATTTAAAGTCGTCAAAGTTCGACCTTCCGTTCTTGATCAGATAGCAGTAGCTAAAACCGAGCCCGGGGACGAAAACAATCAGGACATTTCTTCCTTGGTTGGTAAGGTCGATATTCGTCAACTTGAGCATTTCGCTCAAGATGATCCAGATGCTTACAGCTATTCCGGCGCACTCTGTAAAGCCAACCAAGGCTTAATGGAGTTTGTGGAGATGTTCAAAGCACCGATAAAAGTACTCCACCCTCTTCTTACCGCGACGCAAGAAGGGAACTACAACGGTACGGAAGGACTGTCAGCCCTGCCATTCGACGGCATGATACTGGCTCACTCCAACGAATCAGAGTGGCAGACGTTCAGAAACAACAAGAACAACGAGGCGTTTCTAGACCGTGTTTATATCGTCAAAGTTCCTTACTGCCTAAGAGTCTCTGAAGAGATTAGAATTTATGACAAGCTGTTGCAGAACAGTGAGTTGTCTGCCGCCCCTTGCTCTCCGAGTACACTTGATATTCTCGCCCGCTTCAGCGTCCTGTCACGTCTGAAAGAGCCTGAAAATTCAAGCATATACTCAAAAATGCGAGTGTATGACGGAGAAACGCTGAAAGATACTGACCCGAAAGCGAAGTCATATCAAGAATATAGAGATTACGCCGGTGTTGACGAAGGCATGAATGGCTTATCTACTCGTTTTGCCTTCAAGATACTGTCGCGGGTATTTAATTTCGACCACTCTGAAGTTGCAGCAAACCCTGTACATCTATTCTACGTACTTGAGCAGCAGATAGAGAGAGAGCAGTTCCCTCAGGAGTTCGCTGAGAAATACCTGGAGCATCTCAAGGGATATCTGATTCCGAAATATGTTGAATTTATTGGCAAAGAGATTCAGACAGCCTACTTAGAGTCGTATTCTGAGTATGGTCAGAACATCTTTGACCGCTACGTCACGTATGCAGACTTCTGGATTCAGGATCAGGAATACCGCGACCCAGACACCGGACAATTATTTGATCGGTCAGCACTCAACAGTGAACTTGAGAAGATTGAGAAACCAGCGGGTATCAGTAATCCGAAAGATTTCCGAAACGAGATAGTGAACTTTGTGCTCCGTGCGAGGGCAAACAATGAAGGTAAAAACCCAGTATGGACCAGTTACGAAAAGCTTCGTACAGTCATCGAGAAGAAGATGTTCTCGAATACTGAAGAGTTGTTGCCTGTGATTTCGTTCAATGCGAAAACCTCAACCGAAGAGCAGAAGAAACATGATGACTTTGTCGCTCGTATGATGGAAAAAGGATACACACGCAAACAAGTCAGACTGCTCTCCGAATGGTACTTGCGAGTACGTAAGTCCTCCTAAGGACGGTATTCAGCAATGACATCGAACGAATACGGGGGGAGCTTATGGCGCATTTTATCGATAGAAGGCTCAACGGAAAAAACAAAAGCACAGTAAACAGGCAGAGGTTTTTGCGCCGTCACAAGCGCCAAATCAAAGACTCTATAGCTGATGCAGTAAACAGTCGTTCTATCACTGATGTAGACAGTGGTGAGAGCGTTACCATTCCCTCCCGGGACATCCGGGAGCCTACTTTCCGTCAAGGTAAAGGTGGACAGCGTGACGCTGTTCACCCTGGTAATGACCAATTTATTCCGGGAGATCGTATCGAGCGTCCACCCGGTGGCGGTGGAGGTGGAGGTGCTGGCGAAGGAAACGCTAGCCCGGATGGAGAAGGACAGGACGATTTTGTCTTCCAGATATCCAAAGACGAATATCTGGACCTGTTATTCGAAGATCTAGAACTGCCGAACCTGAAGAAAAACCAGATGAACAAGCTGGTCGAGTGGAAAACGTTCCGCTCCGGCTTCAAGGCAACAGGCGTACCCGCTAACATTGCGATTGTAAAATCACTGCAAAACTCGCTGGCAAGGCGAACAGCAATGACCGCAGGCAAGCGTCGTAAGGTGAGAGAATTGGAGGCAGAGCTCGAAACTCTCAGAAGTACCGAGCCAGCACAGCCTCTCGAAGAGAAAAGAGTTCAGGAAGAAATTCAGGCTCTACGAGACAAGATTTCTGCCGTGCCATTCATCGATACTTTTGACCTCAGGTACAAAAATTACGAGAAACGGCCTCAACCAAGTAGTCAGGCAGTCATGTTTTGCCTAATGGATGTATCGGGATCCATGGATCAAGCAACAAAGGACATCGCAAAACGTTTCTATATTCTTTTGTACTTATTCCTAACCCGCACCTACAAAAACGTGGAAGTTGTTTTCATCCGTCACCACACATTGGCAAAAGAAGTCGACGAGCACGAGTTTTTCTATTCGCAGGAAACTGGCGGAACTATCGTTTCCAGTGCCCTTAGGCTGATGGATGAGATCCTTAAGGACAGATATCCATCTAATGAATGGAATATTTACGCCGCTCAAGCTTCTGACGGTGATAACTGGGCTGACGATTCTCCAGGGTGCAGAGAGATTCTTCAGCAAAAATTACTGCCTGTTACTCGTTATTATTCTTACATAGAAATAACTCGTAGAGCGCACCAGACGTTGTGGCGAGAATACGAAACGCTGGATGAAGGGTACGAAAACTTCGCAATGCAAAATATTCGTACTGCTGACGACATTTTCCCTGTGTTCCGGGAACTGTTTAAAAAACAGGTCGACTGAAAGTCTCAGATCCACGCCCTGACTGAATGTTAAGGAGGACTCCTATGGCTGTCGCATCGAAAAAGAAGAAAAAGACCCTGAGTGATGGTCCGGATTGGACTTTCGAGTTACTTGAACAATACCACACCGAAATAAGACGGGTTGCAGAACACTACAAACTAGACACGTACGTAAACCAAATAGAGATCATAACTGCTGAGCAAATGATGGATGCCTACTCCAGTGTCGGGATGCCCATCAACTACAGCCACTGGTCGTTTGGCAAGAAGTTTATAGAAACCGAACGTAATTATAAACATGGTCACATGGGATTGGCTTACGAAATTGTGATCAATTCTGACCCGTGTATAGCCTACCTGATGGAAGAAAATACCATTACCATGCAAGCACTGGTGATGGCTCACGCCAGTTATGGCCACAACTCGTTCTTTAAGGGCAACTATCTATTTCAAACGTGGACGGATGCCAGCTCCATTATTGACTACCTACTATTCGCTAAAAACTACATTAACGATTGCGAGGAGAAATATGGCGTCGACGAGGTAGAGAAACTCCTCGATTCTTGTCACGCACTTATGAATTACGGGGTCGACCGTTATAAGCGGCCTCAGAAGATCTCTATGGCAGAGGAAGTTGCACGTCAGAAATCGAGAGAAGACTATTTGCAGACGCAGGTGAACGCGCTGTGGCGAACCATTCCGTCGAGCGAGAAAAAACGTGAGGTGGAAGTTGAACGCTTCCCGTCAGAACCTCAGGAAAACATTCTTTACTTCTTTGAGAAACATGCTCCACTTCTTGAGCCATGGCAACGCGAAATTGTCAGGATAGTACGCAAGGTCAGCCAGTATTTCTATCCGCAGAAACAAACCCAAGTAATGAATGAGGGATGGGCGACTTTTTGGCATTACACCATCCTGAACCATATGTACGATGAGGGTTTGGTATCTGACCGATTCATCATGGAGTTTCTTCACAGCCATACTAATGTTGTTGCACAACCGCCCTACAACAGCCGTTACTACAGCGGTATTAATCCATATGCACTTGGCTTTGCCATGTTTCAGGATATCAGACGGATCTGCGAAAACCCGACAGAGGAAGATAAGTTCTGGTTTCCTGATTTCGCGGGTAAAGACTGGCTAGAAACCGTTCATTTCGCGATGCAGAATTTCAAAGATGAGAGTTTTATCAGTCAGTTTTTATCTCCCAAAGTGATGAGGGATATGAAGTTTTTCGCCATCAATGACGATGACCGACAGAACTTTATCGAAGTGATGAATATCCACAACGAAGAGGGATATCGGCAAATTAGGGAGAGGTTGTCGGCGCAATACAACCTGAGCAACAACGAGCCGAATATTCAGGTGTGGGATGTTGATTTGAGGGGGAATCGTTCATTAACGCTCCGTTATGTTCCCCACAATAGGATCCCACTCAATGATTCCTACCAAGAGGTACTCAAACACGTTCATAGGTTGTGGGGTTTCGAAGTTGTCTTGGAAGAGGAGTTACCGGATGGGAAGGCGAAGATTATTGCAACTTGCCCAAAACGGCCTCAATTTGATCCGGACCTGATCCCCGGTAGCTGATAAAAAGTGTACAAACAAAAAAGAGGCTTTACAGCCTCTTTTTTAATTCTATTCTTCAGATCACTGAGACTTAAGCACTAAGCTTCTTCTTCTTCCATCAGGCGAACGATGTTGTCACGATTTGACAACCATAACGTCCCGCTTTCACGTCCATATTGTTTCAATCGCTCGGAGATGTGTTTGTGCTCACCAGATACCACTAAGTTGAGTAAGTCACGGTAGAAAGTTAACGCAACCTCACAGGCTCGCTTATCCATGAAATAATACCCACCTACGCGCGCGTAAATCTTGCGCATACCATTCATGGTTAGCATGTATATTTTGTTGCCAGATGCTCGGGCCATACCTTGGAACAGCATGTAATCGTAATGGTTAAACGCCCTTGCCCAGCAAATCGCTTCACACAACTCAGGGTCTGACTTACCAAATCTATCGATAATCTTTTTGGAGTTAGCCATAATTTCGGCTTTCTCTTCGACTTCATCGACAAAACGGCCAAAATTACCACTTTCCATCAACCGTTCGCATCGACTGATAATCTTCTCAATCAGTGCGGCAGTATACTCTGCTTTATTTTTTGCAGCGTAACGCATGAACACACCACCGATATCAGTGCGTGCTGATAGCAGGTTTTCAAGCACTCCATGTACATCCTGGCCCTCTAATGTCACGAGCGTATCCAAGATGTTCAAGCCTGAGGTATTCATATAATCATTAACCCGGGTTGGCTTTCCGTGCTGGATGGTCAACCATCCGTCGCGGGCAAGACGCTGCAGAACTTCGCGCAACGTTGTGCGGGTGACACCAATCAACTCCGATAGCTCTCGCTCTGCAGGCAGGATGGAGCCCATTGGAAAATGGTTGTTCCAGATACTTTCGATAATGTACTTCTCAGCAAAAGTTGCTGGGCTGTCCGCCTTGATCACCATTTATTAATCTTTCCGAGTCAGTTCTTGATGCAATAATCTACTCATCATACCACTTTTGGCTCATATCAAGAAACACAATCAGTGAAATGCCTGCTTAGTCAGCAACGTAAATGCAAGACTGATCTCAATCAATGCGCAGGTTACTTCTCGAAGTAAAATGTAAATTGTATAGTTTGCACGGCTTTTGAGAGCCGTAACTTTTAAAATATAAAGATTTGTTTGGAAGCTATCTAATTAAAAAAGTCGCACCAATGTGGGCCTCTTGCGAGTAGTAATTGCAATGTAATGGATTGCATGGCACGCAAGGGCTTGTTAAAAGGATTGTTAGCATTGCGTCTTCTCCCGAACCAGCACTCTCTTCCCCCCGAAGTCGCTGCAGAAACGAGCAACAGACCCCTCTGCTGAGAAATACTCCAAGACCGACTTGCCCCCCATATAAAAATGAGATGTAACTATGGCTATTTCGTTAAGAAATGCTCTTATCAGGAATTTTCTTGGTAAAGCACCAAGTTGGTATAAAGTGGCAATTCTGTCATTTCTAATCATCAACCCTATCATTTTCGCAATTGATCCATTCGTTGCCGGTTGGTTACTGGTTATCGAATTTATATTTACCCTCGCGATGGCGCTAAAGTGCTATCCACTCCAACCCGGAGGTTTATTGGCGTTCGAAGCCGTCGCCATTGGCATGACGAGTGCCGAGCATGTTAAGCACGAGTTGATACAGAATTTTGAAGTACTCCTGTTACTTATCTTCATGGTGGCAGGTATTTACTTTATGAAACAACTACTTCTGTTCATTTTTACGAAGATATTGTTGGGGATACGATCTAAATCACTGCTTTCATTAACATTCTGTTTCTCTTCAGCTGTCCTGTCAGCCTTCCTCGATGCACTGACCGTTATTGCCGTAGTCATCAGTGTTGCAGTCGGTTTCTACGCTATTTACCACAAGGTTGCCTCAGGTAAAGAGTTTGGTTCAAGCCACGACCACACAAGCGACGATCATCTTCACGACGAGCTTAGCCGTGACGATCTCGAGCGCTATCGCTCTTTTCTCCGCAGCCTAATGATGCACGCTGGCGTTGGTACCGCTCTGGGTGGTGTAATGACCATGGTCGGCGAACCGCAAAACCTGATTATTGCCAAGAACGCAGGCTGGCAGTTCGGCGAGTTTGTCATCCGTATGCTCCCTGTGACCTTGCCTGTCCTATTCTGCGGTCTGGCAACCTGCGTCATGGTCGAAAAATTCAAAATATTCGATTACGGGAGTAAACTTCCTGAAAATGTTCGTAACATCTTGGTGGAATTTGATCGGGCTGAGCGTAAGAAGAGAACGAATCTTGATCGAATGAAGCTATTCTCACAAGGACTGATTGCCGTCTGGTTGGTCGTAGCGCTTGCTATGCACCTTGCCTCTGTAGGCCTTATCGGACTGACTGTGATTATTCTTGCGACCTCTTTCACTGGCGTGATTGATGAACATCAGATTGGTAAAGCCTTCGAAGAAGCTTTGCCTTTCACGGCACTTCTCACCGTGTTCTTCTCTATTGTCGCCGTGATTGTCGACCAGCAACTCTTTGCTCCTATCATTCAGCAAGTGTTGGCGTTAGATGGCCACAGCCAACTGACCATGTTTTACATCGCTAATGGATTGTTATCCATGGTATCGGACAATGTTTTCGTCGGCACTGTCTACATCAATGAGGTGAAGAAAGCACTTACCGATGGGCTGATTGATCGTCAGCAATTCGAGATGCTGGCTGTTGCGATCAATACAGGTACCAACCTACCTTCAGTTGCTACGCCTAATGGTCAGGCTGCTTTCCTGTTCCTCCTGACATCAACATTGGCTCCGCTCCTTCGCCTATCGTACGGAAAAATGGTTTATATGGCTCTGCCATACACTATCGTTCTTGGTCTTGTGGGATTGGCAGGCATCGAACTGTTTTTGATGCCAACAACGGAGTGGTTTGTCCAGAATGGCTGGATCACGCAAGGGGTATCTACGGCAGTAAGTGCTGCGACAACAGGCCATTAGTGATTGACCTTTACTGAAATTCCCTTTTCAATAAAAGCCTTGGAAACAAGGCTTTTATTTTTTACCGGATGAACTACCACTATGAATGTGTTCTCTTCGCTTGCCAGAGTAGCCAGAGGGCGTCCAGCCTGGGCTCTTTTATTGTTCTTCGCACTCGCCTTTCAGGTGGTGGCGCTCTATTTTCAGCACACTATGAACCTTCTTCCATGCGTAATGTGTATTTACGAACGGGTAGCCATGTTCGGTATTGCCGGGGCTGCATTGATTGGTTTGTTTGCGCCAAACAACGCCTTCTTTCGGTGGGGTGGGATCATTTGCTGGGGCGTCGCAGCAGTATGGGGAGTAAAGCTGGCTCATCAACATATTGAATATCAGTTTCCTGACCCAAACGTTCTTTTCGGCCCAACCTGTGAGCTATTTGTATCATTTCCATCATGGGCACCGCTGAACGAATGGCTACCGTCTGTGTTTCAGTCTTACGGCGATTGCTCAATGGTCGTATGGGAATTTCTGGGGTACTCCATGCCTCAGTGGCTTTTAGTCATATTTGTTATGATGCTTGCCGCTCAAGTCTGTGTCCTTGTCAGTGAGTTAAAAGTATTAATCACGACGCTACGTGGCGAGCCAACGGCGACCGATCTGAATCGTTAAAGTGTGAAATAGCAAAAAAACACTTGGACTTTAAACCCCGACAAACCTATCGGGGTTTATTTATGCTACCCCGCCAGCATTCTGACAACAGGCACATCAGCAGCACTGAGTTCGAAATCCAGCAATTTTTCAGGCTCGACCCATGCCATTTTTTGGTGGCAGCGCAACAGGATACTCCCTGATATCCACTGACACTCGTAACTACACAGGAGAATGGACTTATCCGGGTAGTGATGAAGTGTTTCGATCAACGGCGACACAACTTCTACCTGAATAGCTAACTCTTCCTCAAGCTCCCGACAAATGGCATCACTATCAGTCTCGCAGGTTTCCACCTTACCACCGGGAAACTCCCATAAGCCGGTCTCATCTCCTTTGTCATACCGCTGCGTGAGCAGGATTTTTCCATCCTTTTTCACTACTCCCGCGACAACTCGAAGAACCTTTCTGTTTTGCATCTATCCCCTACCGCAGCATTTCTTGAATTTTTTTCCACTACCACAGGGGCATGGATCATTTCTGCCAACATCTTTATACGGATTTACTGAACTGGCACCGCTGCCATGCTGAATATGGTCAGCGGCTACAGAGACTTCAGCGATCATCACTTCGAGCTGCCGATAGTAACTCTCTGGCCCTGGAAGCGAAGTTAAACCTGCCTGCTCCATCTGCCTGATTGTTCCCTCTTCATCATTGAGAAACATCATGGTTGTCATCAATGCTGACAACATCCGTCTTGTACCATCTGGCATTGATACTTCCTGCCAAAAGGGTTCAATGATCGGCCATACGGATAAAAAGCCTTCGGCAAAAAACTGATGTGATTCAGTGACCCCCTCTTCCAATTTCAATCCGTCAGGCAGACGATAACAGCCATTCATGAGATCTGCATACTGGGTTTCAAACTGTTTCATGACCCTTTTTTTGTCTGAGTCATCGAGTGAAACCGGGGATGTTTCGGTCACGCCGCCCGTAATCAGTAAAGGCAACCAATTATCAGGGCTCAAAGGCGCTGGCGACATGTTTGCGGCAAGCAGCACACCTTCGATAAAGGATGATGGCATTCCTTCCCACTTTTCGCCCATTTCCAGCAAAATTGACATATATTGTCTCGTAGCGTCAAAAACGTCTGATCTTAGTTCAGGTACATGTAATTCTCAAAGCCTGTTTCAGAGTTCTTGCTGAAGCTGGACCCTACAGGCGCTATGCTTATTGTTCAAAATGAAAATAAGGATGTTTCATGGTTTCTTCCAGAACGGTTATAGTCGCAGGCGCGACCGGACTGGTGGGTGACGAACTTATTCATCAGTTACTGGGCGACCCAGATGTTGCTCAAGTGCATGTCGTTACCCGGCGCCCCATTTCCATCACCTCTGATAAGCTGGTGCAACATCAGAACCCAGAGCTTGCTGTGACTCACTGGCAGCCTCAGTGGCCAGTACCACTTCAGGGCTACATCTGCCTTGGTACAACAAAAAAAGCCGCAGGGAGCAAGCAGGGACTGGAAGATGTTGATCTCCATTTGGTCATTAGAGTTGCAAAAATGATGGCGGTAATGGGAGTCAAACACCTTGCCGTCGTATCCAGCATTGGCAGTCACCGCTGGTCGCCAAGTCACTATCTTCGCTGTAAGGGAAAAATGGAGTTCGCCTTGCGTAATATGGGTTTTGAGAGACTGTTAATTGTTCGGCCCGGCCACTCCTTGGTGAACGGGAACATGTAAGGTCTGATGAGCAAACGCTGCAAAAAGTGCTGTCAGCCTTCTCCTTCGCGATGATGGGACCGCTATCCCACCTGGAACCCGTAAACGCAGTCAATGTTGCCAGAGCAATGATAGCTGAACTTTTAGCGCCAAACTGGCCCGGAAGGGCAGACTTGAAAGTGCTCTCGGGCAGAATGCTGCAGAGTTACTAACTTCCTTGGTTCATTATCGTCACAGTGATAAACACAAAAGGCAGCTTTTTCAGCTGCCTTTTCACTATGTATATCGGATTGTCTTATTGCAATCCAACCTTTCACGGTCTAGCCATTTTAAATGGACGAATACGCGTAATAACTCTTCGACGTGCTTTACGCTGCTTCTTTTGAAGCAATATATGACAAGCTTCCATCACCAGACCAAATGCCATCGCAAAATAGACATAGCCTTTATTGAAGTGAATTCCAAAGCCCTCAACCATTAGCATTACACCCAGTAACACCAGAAACAGCAGCGCTAACGTTTTGAAGCCAGGATACTTCATCACGTAGTGGTTTATTCGCTCTGCACACAGGACCATAATGATCGCAGATGCCAGAATCGCCGCTACCATAAGAGGGATTTCGGACGTCATACCTACCGCAGTGATCACCGAATCCATGGAGAATACCGCATCTACCGCAACAATTTGCAGGAGAACCAATGCCAAACCAGCAGCCACTTTACTCCCAGCCATATCATCTGACGGCAGTAACCAGTGCTTAAGTTCCTTGATACTTTTGACCAGCAGAAAAGCACCACCGGCAATAAGAATAAGATCACGGCCAGTAAAACTGACACTGCCAAGCGCAACCAGCGGCTCAGTCAGCGACATTAGCCAACTTATCGAAAATACTAACAGTATGCGTACTGCTACTGCCAAACCAATACCTAGGTTACGGGCAAATTTACGCTGGTGAGCAGGAAGACGCTCACAAAGCACTGAAATAAAGACAATGTTATCGACACCCAGAACAAGTTCCAATGTAAACAGGGTAGCGAGAATAATCAGTGACTCAGGTTGAAGGAAAAGCTCTATCATAATGCCGACTCCTTAGTTAAGAAGCGGAAAAATCGGAAACAACGCGAGGGGTCGTCCATATATTGTTATATTTACCTCTTGGCTAGAATGCGGCGCGATAATAACGAGTGATTAGTCACATGCGCAACAGTCAATTTGTAACAAGAGGTAAATGTAATTTATATATTATCTATCAATTACTTAAATAAAAATTTGTGAATCTTTTACTGCTTCGCGCTCAACAAGTATCTCACGCAGGATTTCGTTTTTATCATTAAGCCGACGGAGATTAACAAACAAAGATTTTGCTTCCGGATATTGCACCTGAAGATATCGGAACCATTGCTTAACCCGATTCGGATAATACATACCTTTATCACCATTGATCTCAAACTGAGAATACTTGATTAACAGCTCAAGCAACTCTGGCCAAGGCATCGGTGCCTCACCCAACTTAATATGAGCACCAAGGTTTGGCATATTAAGTGCGCCACGACATACCATAAGCGTCTTACAACCAGTAACCTCTTGACAACGCATCGCCTCTTGTTGGTTCCAAATGTCTCCATTGGCGGTAACAAGGATGGATAAACGCTGATTGATATCACCGATCAAATCCCAGCGAATGGTGCCAGCGCGATAAGCATCAGCTTTACTTCGACCGTGGACAACAAGTTCATCGGCACCAGCCTGTTGCACCGCATCAGTGATTTCACGGTAAGGGGAACAATCATCAAAGCCCAGACGAATTTTTGCACTGACTGTCTGGTCAGATGGCACAGCATCTCTTACAGAGCGAATAACCTGATACATCAAATCAGGTTCTTTCAACAATGCTGCTCCTCCCTTGTTGCCGTTAACTATTTTGGAAGGACAACCAAAATTGATATCAATTCCCGGAGAACCAAGCTCGACCGCTAACGCTGCATTTTCTGCCATAAATTGGGGAGATTGCCCCAGAAGCTGCACCCTGACAGGTGTACCTGACAAGGTTTTTCCACCTTGATTGAGCTCGGGCGAGACTCGGTGAAACACTCTGGCAGGTAGCTTTCGGTCGACGATACGAACAAACTCCGTCACGCACATGTCGTATGGATTGATCTCGGTCAGGATCTGACGCATCAAGGGATCCAGCACCCCTTCCATTGGTCCCAGAATTAAACGCATGTGCAGATCCCCCAACTCGTAACACTATGAGGGTTGAGGTGAATCAATGGTGTAAGGATATCAATCGTAACTTCGTTCATCGGGGTCATTCAGTATCAGGTAAACAAAAAGCATCAAGAACTATGGTCTTGTAACAACAAATTCATTTGGTAAAGAATATTCCAAAAGTAGCCAGCAAGCTTCGTATTTGAAGAACAGAAAGATGGCGCAGAAAGTTATTTGTTCTCTATATCGTCAGGCGTATAAGCTCAACAGACAGTATACAAATAGAATGAGATCTTAGGTCTCAGCCGATTCTATTTGGATGATTCAAAATGTGGTCTTCCCAGTCGATGACATCAATTTCATAGACTACTTTCTCTTTTACCGATTCGTCTGCTTTGTGCATGGCTTCTTTAGATCCTGTGATCAGGGGGTGCCAATCAGGAATGGGCTTCCCTTCCGCTAATAGACGATAAGCACAGGTATGAGGTAACCAGTAAAAGTCATCAATTTTGTCCCGCGTCAACTTGATACACTCTTCGTCATAGCTAAAGCGGTTGGCGTAGTCTTTACACGAACAGGTTTTTTTATCCAGCAGACTGCAAGCGACATTGGTGTAATAAAGCTCGTCAGTTTCCTCGTCGATGAGTTTATGCAGGCAGCATTTACCGCAGCCGTCACAAAGAGATTCCCACTCTTTGTCGGTCATTTCGGTCAATTGCTTCTGTTGCCAGAATGGAGCTGTCATCTTACTTTGTCCTGCTTATCGGTATGTTTACGCTAAAAGGCGATGGTTATAACCATACTGAGAGTAAAGTTCAAGCTCAAACCAGAAAACGGTTTACTCATGATACTCCCTGCGAAGCTTTGCATTTCAAAGAGAGAGTGTTAATGTGCGGCCGATTCAGCTGTGTTGGTAAGAAGTAATGAATAGGATTAACCTAATAACGTCCACTGAATGCCGACTGGGCTGCGGTGCTTGCTGTATTGCTCCGAGTATATCCTCGCCTATACCGGGTATGCCGTCTGGAAAACCAGCGGGAGTAAGGTGTGTTCAGTTAAACGAGAAAAACCTTTGTCGTCTCTTCGGTAAGCCGGAAAGACCCAAGGTATGCAGCCAGTTTAAACCTGACGCCACAATTTGTGGAACCAGTAATGTGTATGCCATGGCAACCCTAACTGAACTGGAAGAATTGACCTGACGACAGGACAACAAGCTCCCTGACTAAACAAAAAAACGGCCTTTCAAGCCGTTTTTTCTGTTTTTTGATACTGACAATCAGTGTGCATGACCATGGCTGAGTTCTTCATCAGTCGCATCGCGAACTTCGACCACCTTACCAACAAAGTGCAATCCCTTACCGGCAAGGGGATGATTGCCATCAACAACCACTTTGTCATCAGTCACACTGACAACCGTTACTTGAATGTCACCCTTCGGGCCATTAGCAGTAAACACCATACCTTCTTCTATGTTGTCGACTCCCTGGAATGCAGCGCGCTGTACTTCCTGCACGAGTTCCTCAACGCGCGGACCGTAAGCTTCCTCAACCTCTAAGCGGACGTCAAAGGCATCACCAGCGGCTTTGCCAGCGAGACCTGTCTCCAGCCCCGGAATCACTTGACCTGCACCGAAGATGAATGCCATTGGCTCATCTGATTCGTTCGAGTTAATAACTGCTCCGTCGAGGTCCTGTACCGTGTACTCGATAACTACAACTTTATCTTTCTCAATCATTACAATAAATCCTTGTTCAGTCCTTAAAATTTATCTCAAGCAACGTAACGACTCTCGTCGTATCAATTATTTATCCAGCTACAACTATTTCCAAGTCTAGTTGATATTCGGTTTTATACTGCGACAATGGATAAAATAATGTTTATTTTCAATCCACTGCCGACAAGTAATAGTGATGGTCAGCACCATAGCCCACGAATTGGGTGAACAGGTGAATATCTGTGAGCAACCTGTGCCTGCAACAACTCTGCTGTCGCTATCGCATCTGTCATCGCGTTGTGTCCCTGATAAAAGGGTAACTTATATCTGGAACGGCTATCTGCGAGCCTGACTGAAGCCATAGGTTTGTTTATCAACCATGACAAGCATTTATGCCATGGTCGGCGATGAAACCTTGCCTCTATCTCCAGAGTATCAACCACAGGGAACAATACGCCCTCACCTATCCGTCTTTTTAACGCTTGATCAAAAAAGTTTCGCTCTATACGACGGTAATGCACCACAACAATTTTCCCAGCCAGCGCTTCCAATACTTCATCCAGTACTCCACGTAAATCTGGCGCTTCTTTAATATCACTATGAGTAATGCCGTGTATCACCACAGACTCTTCTGCCAGAGGCTTTCGAGGGTTCAAGATCCAGTGCCTTGCCTGATTACAATATATTCGAGACAACGAAAAAGGCACAAGTCCGATACTGACTATGTCACTGTGTGCATGTTCGAGCCCAGTAGTTTCAAAATCAAGGGCAACAAAATCCACATCTGATAAGGGAGTCGCACCATCAACGACTCCTGTTTGATAAAACTTTTTAAGTCGACTGTCTTTTGCCTTTTTACCGAGGCGTTTGTTGATTAACGTCCAATCTGGCCCTCTCGGGCCACCAGCAAGTCTTTCATCTCTTCCTAAGTACAGCATTTATAATCAGTTTCCTCTATTTGGCTGATAGCGAAACTTCAGAAAACTCTGGGCATTACTCAGGATCTGAAAAGCATCTTTCAGGTGACGTTTATCAAAGTCAGAGAGGTTTTCTGGCTCAATGTTATTGTCAGGGTCTATACCAGCCTCGATATCCAGCGCCTGATGTCTTATCCGAACAGTAGAAATAAACTCTAAGGCATCTCGTAAGTCTGCTGCCCTGCCGGTAGGGAGAATTCCCGCTTCAATAATGTCGTCGAGGCGTTCAAACGAGTTCTGAGCACGTGAGTCAATTGCGAGAGCGTGAACCCGAATGAGTTCGGCCAACGGCGCTGCCCCGCGCCGCTTCAGATTGATAGAGTTTTTATGTCGACCGTCCTGCTCCATCACAAAGCCCCTAAAAAAACCCAGTGGTGGTTTACGGCTCAGCGCGTTTCTTGCCATGCAGGCAAGAAAACGGTTGTTGCGACGCGCTCTGCGGCCTACGAATGCTTTCAACTGTTCTGCCCAGTTCGTCGCCCCCCAGACACCATCAAGGTCGAAGAAAATAGAACTATTGAGCAAAGATTTGGGGTTGGGTTCATCTATCCACTCAGAAAAGGTACGTTCCCATTCTGAACGGGTTTTTCTCCACTCTGGATTAACAGCCATGATGTTGCCCTTGCAATAAGGATAACCACAGAGGTTTAACCCGTCACAAACGAAGGTTGCCAATGCACTGAAATACTCTTCGTGCTCACTGGGATCGTATCTGTCATCAAGAATGATCGCATTATCCTGATCTGTGACAATCAACTGCTCATCACGTGCCATTGACCCGAGAGCAAGAAAACAATAAGGCACTGGTGGGGAACCCAACTTCTCTTCAGCCAGCTCAAGCAATCGCTGCTTAAAGCTTCGTCCAATCACTGCCATCGCACTTCCGATCATGTGAGAGTTTGCGTCTTCATTAACCATACGCACAAAGCATGGCTTGACGTCTTGAGACAGAGAGACCAGATCCTCAACGGACTGTTGATTGAAAATGCTACTGACCAGAAAAAGGCTACTCTGGGATTCGTAGCGGACAATGTCAGACATTGAGATCACGCCGATCGGTATATCACGGCGTAAAATAGGTAGGTTGTGGAGGTTATTACGCAGCATGACCAACATTGCCTCAAATACATAGGCATTGTGGTCAAGAGACATGACCTGTGGTGACATAATATCTGAAATAAGGGTATCAGGCGATCGCCCCTCTGCCAGAACGAGATTACGAAGATCTCTGTCGGTTACTATGCCAGCAAGCCCGCCTGGCACATTCGACTCATCCGCTCCATGAGAGTCAATATCAATGTCAGGTTGTCCCGTTTCAATGTCAGAATAGAGGACCAGGACTGAAGATACATCGTCAGCCGCCATCACTTCTGCCGCTTCACGCACAGTCGCCTGTTCAGTGACAGATATGGGTTCGCGCATTATCAGGGAACGTACTTTCGAGGTCGTCAGGTCGTTACTGTCATGGTGATTTTCGACTGCTTGCCGGAGCCTTGTCCGACCCTCAATTTCGACAAAATCAGCAAATTGTTCAAATTCCTCGAACAGACTGTCGAATACCTTATCGGGTATAAAGTAGATGAGTGTATCCTCCAGCGCCTTTGCTGGAAGACGTACTTTCCGGTTCATCAGGAGCCCCATTTGCCCGAACAGGTCACCAGTCGTCAAGCGATTGTACAACTCACCATTTCGCCGGAATATTTCCACAGAACCGCTTCTTACCACAGACAAGTCATGGATAGGATCACCAAACTTGAGGATCTCAGACCCCGCTCTGAAATATGCAATTTCTATTTGCTGGGCAATACTATCGACCGTATCTGACGGCAATTCATCAAAAGGCGCATACTGGGCCAGAAAGCTGGCCACCTCTCTCTGTTCAGCTTCCACTCTTTGTCTCCAAAAAAGTAGCAAGGCAGATCGATGATCTGCCTTGATGATATCACTCTAATTGCTGAGTATTAATTTTAACTTTTAGGCTCGCTTGCGAGCCCTTTCACCACCGAAATACAGGCAACCAACAATACAATGGTAAACGGAAATCCGGTCGAAACCGCCATTGCCTGCAAAGCAACCAGCCCGCCACCAAGTATCAGAGCAATGGCGACTAATCCTTCAAACGTACACCAGAAAACGCGTTGTGGCTTAGGTGCGTCAACTTTTCCGCCTGCTGAAATCGTGTCTATGACTAAGGAGCCTGAGTCTGAAGACGTCACAAAGAAAACCACCACCAGAATAATACCAATGAATGAAGTTATTGATGACAGAGGAAGCGCATCCAGCATTGCAAACAACTGGAGCGGTAATGCAGCTTCAGTCACGGCTGTATAACCATCATTAACCAGCTGGCTGATTGCCGTTCCGCCAAATGCGGTCATCCACAACACACAGGCCGTCGAGGGGATAAGCAACACGCAAACAATAAACTCTCGAACACTTCGTCCGCGTGATACGCGCGCAATAAACATACCTACGAATGGCGACCATGAAATCCACCACGCCCAGTAAAATGCGGTCCAACCTTGTGAAAAGTTCGCATCCTCACGGCCAAATGGCATAGAAAGAGCGGGAAGATTTTCAAGATATGACCCTATGTTGCTGAAGAATCCACCTAAAATGGCCAGCGTTGGCCCTGCGACAATAACAAACAACAAGAGAAGTATCGCCAGGCCCATGTTGATTTCCGATAATCGTTTAACACCAGCGTCTAGGCCTGCCAGTACCGATGTCAGAGCCAACAAGGTGATCAACACAACCAAAACGATCTCGGTAATTTCTCCAGTGGGAATGCCAAACAAATAATTCAGGCCAGCCGCAGCCTGAGAAGCACCAAGCCCCAAGGACGTTGCCAAACCAAACAGGGTAGCAACAACAGCAAGAATATCGATGACATGCCCCACCCAGCCCCAGACGGCTTCGCCGAACAGTGGATAAAACACAGACCGTATTGTGAGGGGTAATCCCTTATTGAAGGAGAATAGTGCCAGTCCAAGAGCGAGAACCGCATAAATAGCCCATGGATGAAGACCCCAATGATAAATTGTTGCAGCCATGGCAAGACCACGAGCAGCCTCCGGGTCGCCAGCAGCAGCTCCTAATGGTGCCCAGTCGGTCCTTACACCGCCTTCACTGGCAGTACCGCCGAGCGACGAAGCGTAGTGAGATAAGGGCTCTGATACGCCATAAAACATCAGTCCTATGCCCATACCTGCTGCAAATAACATCGAAAACCAGCCTAGATATGAATAATCAGGAATTGCCTCAGTACCACCCAAACGAACTTTACCGAGAGGCGAAACAATCAAAAAGAGGCAAAGAAGAACAAAGATATTCCCTGCACTGAGGAAAAACCAATCAAGGTTTGATGTTAGCCAACTTCTGACATCACCAAATAGGGGCGCTACCTGATTCTGAAAAATCAGTGTGGCGGCAACAAAAAGGATGATAGCAAGGCCGGATACCAAAAAGACCCGGTTATGGATATCCAAACCGAATGGACCAATGCTGAGAGCAATATTATCTTGCCCTACCTGATAGTCGGTATCTATTGGGTTCACCTTGCCATCAGGGACCATTAATTCTTCGTGGCTTTTGTCACTCAAAATGTACTCCTTAACATAGATCGAGAATCCATTCGGCCTCAATCTGGCTGATTCAATCTGAATTGTCAGCCAATGTTTTACATATATTTTTGGGACAAACATTGTAACAAATGATTTGAACTCAAACGTTTTTTTATCTGATTTTGTTACTTTTAGTGAAAGGTTTCATTGATGAGATGTTTGACGTGCCTTTTCTTGACCAAGGTTATTTAGAGCACGTTTTATAAAGGTCAGATATTACTCCTGACAGGCTGGGCCATTGAAAAGTGAGAAAGCGCTACAGATGCAGCGCTTTTACTGGCAAAGTTACTGTGAAGCTGGACGAAGATGAATCTCTTCATCTTTCTCGCCCGCATGGACATCGTTAAACGTATCGACGTCTAATGCACCTTCACTTTTCGCCACAATACAGGTGACCGCGCAATCCCCTGTAATATTGACCGCAGTTCGAATCATATCAAGTAAGCGATCAACACCCATGATCAAGGCAATTCCCTCCAGAGGCAAACCAACCTGATTAAGCACCATAGCTAACATGACTAAGCCAACTCCTGGTACACCAGCGGTACCAATTGACGCTAATGTTGCCGTCATAATGACAGTGAGATAGTCACTCAGACTCAAATCAATATTGAAGGCCTGTGCAATAAATACAGTTGCCACTCCCTGCATCATCGCAGTGCCATCCATATTGATGGTAGCGCCAAGAGGAATGGTGAATGATGCAACTTTATTATCGGCGCCCATTCGACGTGTAGCTGTCTCCATTGAGACAGGAATGGTGGCATTTGAAGACGCTGTCGAGAATGCAAACATTACTGCATCTTCCATTTTCTTTAGGAAGATTTTAGGGTTCAAGCCAGTGAATAGCCGGAATAAAGTAGTGTAAGTAACGGTAGCGTGAATGACCAAGGCCCCCACAAGCACCATAAAGTAAGCAAAAAGACTAACGATTGCCGATAAACCAATAGTTGTAAACAGCTTGGCCATCAAACAAAAAAACACCATAAGGTGCAAGGTTCATCAGAAGCGCAACCAACTTTAAGATAACTTCATTCAGATCTTGGAAAAAATTGGCAATGCGCTCACCCGGCTTACCCGAGGCACTGATAGCGATACCAAATAAAACAGCGAAAATAATTATCTGAAGGGTGTTACCCTGCGCCATGGAGCCTATTGGATTGGTTGGAAACATGCCAATAATCACTTGAGAAAGTGAAGGTGCTTCCGAGGCGGTAAAGGCGGCGGAGGACGATAAATCCGCCCCCTTACCCGGACCGACTAAAAGTGCCAGCCCGATCGCCAATGTAATTGCGAGTGCCGTCGTACTAAGATAAAAAGCCAGTGTTTTACCGCCCAATCGACCGAGGGTCGCGATATCTTTTAATGCACTGGTTCCGCAAACCAAAGAGACAAATACGAGCGGAACAACCAGCATCTTTAAGCTAGCAACAAAAATCTTACCGCCCGCATCAAACAAACCCTCAACCAGATAACTATGAACAAAGCCAGATTCTGGGAATAAAAATCTAATAGCAAAACCTGAAACAATACCTAACACCATTCCCAGTAAAACGCGGCTGGTCAAAGATAGTTTTTTTGTTTGCACCATCATTGCAAACTCTCCTTTTCGCGATATTTAAATTTCTTATCGCGCCGAGAGTAGCAGTCTCACCCCAATCTCAGTAAAGAGAAATTCTATTTATTTACCTTCAAATTTGCGATAAATCACACAAAATAGACAGTGAAGGTACATTTATATTACATTTCTGTTTAACCGGAGGAAGGGATAAGGAAGAGGTCAAGAGGCAGTACTGAGTGATATATCCATAGATAACCCTCCCCAGTAATCAGCGTCTAAAAAACACTGACCACTGGGCGGTAAATTGTTTTATCAAACAGCTTCGAAGAGGAAAAAGTATCCATACGCAGCGATCATAGCCGGAATTGCAGAATAGATTGTCGCAACCAAAGCAGCCTTTGGTGCCAAAGCAATTGCGGGAAATAATGCATCTCCATCGTTGGAAATCGCATTACCTATTTGAGTCGACATAGGCACGACACCACTAACATAGAGACTGGTAACCAGAATCTGAGGCCCACAACCCGGCAGCAGCCCTATTAACACACCCATAAGTGGCAGTAGCAACGCCCAACCGCTAAACACGCTAGACAGGTCGATATTGAGCCAGAAGACAGTCAATTCAAAAAGTAGAAATGCGCCAACGACCCACACCAAGATAAAGTTAGTATCTTGCGCCACGCGCTGAAAGATATTTGACCCTCTAGTTTTTTGGTCTTCGGATACTGCAGATTGGTAGTTGGTTATCTCACCATTAAAGGCCCACATTAATACCGCCAACACCGTCAATATGGCACCAACATACTCTATCGTACCCTCGGGCAGAAAGAAGACTTCGTTGGGGTCCAGCTGAAAAGAACCGATAAGAGCAATTGCAAAACTCGGTAGTAATAAAATCTGCCAAAACTTTGCCTGAATGTACTTGATTGGACGCTTTTCCTCGGCAGCAGCCTCACTTGGGTCGACTTCCTGCACTTTGTACTCAGGGCGTAAAAAATCGATGCCGTGTATCTTGTCTATACACATACCAGATATCCATCCGACAACTGAGCCCAACGCAACAATCATCAGTCCGTCTACCGGTCGGGTCGCCAGAAGCAGAAAAGCTGCGTCACCCATCGTGGCCGTGAGAACAGCAACGACGCTGCCGAAGCTTAGATTACCCCTCACATATTGAGTAACGACTACTATCGCGCCTCCACAACCGGGAAGCGCTCCCATAAAAGACGCAAATGAAACCTGCAATAACTGACTACCAGCGAGCTTTTTTGTCCACTGATTGTTCTTATCAAAGCGTTCTGTCACAAAGTGGAACAATGCTAGGGTCGCTGCTACGTAGCTTGCCACCTGCCAAAATGCGTCAGAGAGCACACCAGTAACCAGCTCATGGGTGTTGGGCGCGAGCATTAAAGCGACGAGAATTGCGGGTACTAAAAGTCTTCTTTTCTCTATGATAAACAAGGGGCTGTTCACGCCCTGACTTGTTATCTTTTTAAGGGTTTCAGGCATTTCATCAAGTTCCAATTGCAAATGATAACGATTATCATTCTATTTCGTTTAAAGATGATTGCAAGACCAACTTAGCGGAAGAGTATGAAAAACTCAAAATACCTTTTTGTTACTGTCAAAGTTTTTGTACTTTGCTTCTATTGAGTGATTCATACTGCGCGTAGGTTTAGGGCTTGAAAAAGCCAAACAGTGGAAGTTGAAAAGATGAATAAATTGACAGGATAAAAGAAGGATTATCATCGCAAGAATGAAAGTCTATTACTCAGAATTTTTCAGTGTAAAAGCTATTAGGATAATTAATATTATAAATGTCTAAATAGCTTGACGCTAAGGAATAGAGAAATAGACTGCGCAGATAAAATCCAATGATATTAAAATTAAAAATAGTTTTTCAAAATAGCATATAATTAAAATAACATCTCGCAGTCATACATACATTATTTAATTATGCTATTTTAATTTTTGGTCGTTTATTATGAACGAAAAAATTACAACCACAATCATCACATTCAAGCTTAGTCCATCCCCGATATATTATTGTTTTCTCGTATAAATTTCTTTTAACCCGATGAAAGACAGTTCGCTTACCACATTTAGGACATGCCTTGGTGTGAAATGTCATTTTAGTACTCTAGCCTCGTTAACTTTTAATTAAAAAAGAAATCACTAAGGGTTAATGTCAGTGTCAAGTCTGAAGATAAACTAATAGCTTACTGTTGACGATAGCTTCGTTATTAAATTCTTTAATAGAACGCTCTATACACAAAAAATAAGTACTACAGGTTATGATATTAACTCCACCAACAAACCATAAAATTAGTGCTAATATTTATTATTATTCACTTAAAACTCTAACAGATTTCACTATATTAGTTATGATGCATATGTCACATTTTTAATAAAACATGTCTAATTTACTGTATACATATTGTGGTATAAGACAAATTTACGCCCACATATCCCTATAAAAACTACTGTTAAAATGGACTTTGGCGATTTTTTACAGTTAATTCTCAAATTGTTAACATTACTATCAGTGGTGCTATTGATGCACGATAGCAATGGCCATCAAAATGGCGGTCTTTTATCATCTTCAAAGTAAAAATCACTTCTCATCAAACAAACATTTTGCAGGTCAAAGGGCACCAAGCTCGTCTACCTATATGACCGTCATATTGCCTTTGTCATTCACCCTTTAACATTCTCGATATACCAGTCGGCGGAGGGTAAGTCACTCTGGCTCCAATGACAGGTTGAATATTAGTTATAACTGGAACTGCCCCCCATTAATTAGCACTCACTTATTAAAAATAATCTACCAACGGGACAGTTTTCGCTAGCACTGGCTTCGGACGCCACAGAAGTACCGCGAAAATAAGGATGAGCAGTGAATAAAATTATACAAATAGCAGCCATAGCTGCAGTGACTTTAATGGCGACAGGTTGTCGCTCGTGGTTCATTAACGAAAAGACCTCGATAACATCAGATAAATCTGAATTGGTCAGAGATACAGCCACAATTGCTGGATTTACCGGAAGTCCTGCCGACGGTAGAACCTTTCCTGATATATCAGAACCTTTACCACAGCTGGGAATGAAACTCTTTTTTTCTAAGTCCCTGAGCGGTAACAAAGATACCGCCTGTGCAAGCTGCCACCATCCCACTCTCGGTGGAGGTGATAACATGCCGCTTCCTGTCGGTGTCGACGCAACAGTCTCTGATCTGATAGGTCCGGGCAGGACACACAGTCCTAACGGACATGAATTTGATGGGGGTCCTACGGTTCCAAGGAATGCACCGACAAGCTTTAACATTGCACTTTGGGATGATTTTATTTTCCATGATGGTCGAATTGAAAGTATGTCAAAAACACCGGGACAAAATGGGGCATCAATGTCATCCGGTATAAAGACCCCTGACAACCCAAGTGGCGCTTTCAATATTATGGTGGGAGGTAATCTCGCTGTTGCACAAGCTCGTTTCCCGGTCACCTCGAAGGAGGAAATGAAAGGCTTTAGTGTTCAGCCTAACGGAAGTACTCAAGATATAAGGGACCTGATTGTCAATCGACTGACAGCAGCTCCCGGCTTCGAGGATGAACTGCCTCAAAATTACTGGCTTGAAGAGTTTCAAACCGCTTTTTCTCACCCCTCAGGAACGGCTGATCAACTCATTACTGATCCGAATATTTTTCACGCAATCGGTGAATACCAGCGGAGTATGGTTTTTGTTGACTCTCCTTGGTTACGATTTATGAAGGGAGATAACTCGGCAATTGACCAACGAGCCAAAGAAGGCGCATTGCTTTTTTTTCGGTCCTCGATGAATGGTGGGGCCGGATGCAGTGGTTGTCATTCGGGTAATACGCTTACCGATGAGAAATTTCATGTTCTCTCTACGCCTCAAATTGGACGAGGTAAAGAACCAAACAGAATGGATCAAGGTCGTTGGTATGTGACAAAAGAGGAATCTGATCGATTTGCTTTTAGAACACCAAGCTTGCTGAATGTTGAAAAAACAGGTCCATATTTTCATGCTGGCACTGCTCCAACACTTAGGGATGCAGTGATTCAACACATTGATCCGCAATCCTTTCTGGATAACTACAGCATCAACCATCTCCCAGTGGGTACGCAAATAGAAAAATTGAGGGAAAATACTGAACCCGCCTTGCAAGCCCTCACGACTTTGAGGTCTCAGGGAAAATCAAAACTGCCACAACTTAATCTGTCAGATGCAGATATAAATAATCTAGTCGCCTTTTTAGAGTCACTTACCGACCCTTGTGTTAATGACAGACAATGCCTTTCGAAGTGGATCCCTACGGGACGCGACCCAGATGGCTTGAGGTTGTTTGCTAAAGACGTCGATGGTAATCCACTGTGATGATGAACAATACAAAATCCAGTCTATTAAAATCAAAAAACTGAGAGTGCGAATTCATTGGCTACCTCGCTTAAATAAAAAAACCGGGCTTTGCCCGGTTTTTTCAGTAACGGCATATCAATTAATTAGATTGATATTTATTGTCATTCAACTCAATTTTCACCGCTTTAACACGGCTGTCATTTCTAAGGTTTTCATTGACTGACAGGAGATCCGCATTTTCAGGAGCACGGAATACAGAGTTACCTTTGCGGCTGTATACCAACTCTAGACCATATTCTGTCGCCACTTCATTGGCATTATCACTGTCTGACAATGTTGCGTATATAAGGCCAGTCACTTTCAACGGTTTAGCAAACATGCTTTCAACCAGTTTGTCACCTTTAAACAGACCTTTAAGCTCCTCGCCGGAAGTGAGCGTTTGTGGAATCACTTTTTGGTAGTCATTCCCATTCACCTCAAGACTCTTCACGTTGAGCTCCAAAGAGGGATTACTCAATTCTTGAAGACCTTTTTCTTGAGCATTGGCAGCGCCAGACATCAAGGCGACCATAGCAACAGCAGTAATAGTGTGTTTTTTCATTACAATAACTCCTTAATGACCAAAGATACGCAGTGACCAATCTTTGATCACACCAGGCTGCTGGTTGTTATCCATCGGAACTTGATAGATGGCGTCGCGGTTGAAGTAAGCGATGAAGCTGAAGACCTCGTCACCGTTAGTGTCAATCGCACGCAGTGTCCAGTCACCTTTTGCTGACTCACCGTAAAATTGATTGCTCAACATCAGCTGATTTTCAAAACCAGTGATAGTTGGATCAAGTGCTTGACCAACCAAGCCACTGCGTGGTGTTTGCAGTACAGAGCGAGTGCCAGACGGTGAAATCAGTTCTATTGCAAGGTCCGGAATACGCGCGTGATCTAGTGTAATTTTTACCTGAACTGACTCGACAGTAAGGTCGTCGGTCAAGGTAATAGATGACTCACCGCCCGCCAAACTTGCGTCAGGTACAGATACTTCAGTGTCGTTATTTACCCAATCGCTGATTTGCTGCGGTGGCAACACGTTGTTGGTCATGCGGGCGCGTTTCATTGCTTCATCAAGGTTAACAAGACCAAAACCATAGAAGTCGTGGAAGCTCACACCCGCCGCATTTTTCTTCCATGGAGAGATAGCTTCATAGCTCACAACGTCGCCTTCGCTATCAGTAAATTCAAGATTAACACCAGAATGATCAGCGTCAGTAGCAGAGGCTGTCTCTGCAATTAAAGCACGCACATCACGAGCTGACAGAGCATGATTTGTCGACATCACAGCAGCAATAACACCTGCAGTGTTTGGTGCTGCCGACGAGGTGCCGTTCATCGCACTGGTGTAGTTACACTCTGGATCATATTCTGTACCGCCATGCAGGCCGTTTCTGCCTAAGCCTGAAGTAGTATTGAAACCCTCATCGCATCCCATCAGGTCAGTCGTCACCATCGCAGGATAGTCACTACCGTACTCGCCAGCCGGAGCAGTAACCCATACATTCGCGCCAACAGATGAGTAGCTTGCCAGCGTACCATCGGCTTTCATCGCACTTGTCACCAGGTTGTAGTAGTTGGCATTGTCATATGACTGGTTAGCATTATGCATTGGCAAACCGTTGTTGTTGCCACCAGCAAAAAAGTCGCCAGGAAGGACAAAGAAGCCTCCGGTACTAAAGTAACGGTAACCGTTACCCGCCGACTTAACAAAGATAGAACCACCGTTATTGTAGTAATTTCCTGAACTGACATCTGCCATGGTATCAAGTTCAAGCTTAAACTCAGGGTCGTTTTCGTCGAAAGGGATAGGGTCAATTGGGCTGAAGCCATAGCTTTGGTTAAATACTCTCACATCGCGCGTTGATGGATCAGCACCATGTGAAATCAACCAACCTTCAATTGTTTGGCTAGATAACCAGTTAAAACCAAGCAGTGACGCACGAGGTGCAACACCACGTACGCCCTCACTGTTTTGTCCCACAGCCGCAATGAGTCCACCAACTGCAGTACCGTGACCATTAGTATCAATGGGATAATCATCCGGATACTCAGAGTCTTCAATCAGGTTTCGGCTTCCTGGTACAACATTGTCTTTCAGATCAATATGATCCGTTTGAAGACCAGTATCGATAACGGCAACTTTAACGCCCACACCGCCAATTCCCATGGCTTGTGTCAGGTCGGTATTCATATCATGACCCGCGATCGCCGGGTTTTGAGCAAAGGCATTCTGACCCGTATTTTTGAGATGCCATTGTTCAGGGTAAAGTGGATCGTTAGCTTGCACCGCTGCTGACAATCCCATTGTCATCAGCGCTGCTGAAATTACTGTGAGTCGTGTTTGCATTCTTGACCTCGTGTCATTGTAAGAATATTCAGGCTATGGGATAGCTAGGTCCTAGCCATCAGCAAGCTGAATTAGAAAAGCATGCTTAAACACGAGTTGTTAGTGTGTCGTTTGGGGAATGTTAACTCACTCGATATAAAATAGTCTTTATATATCAATAACCTTTATTTTTGCGTGTCAGTGCAAGGTATGAAAAAAGCGGTAATTGACACATCACATAACTGAAACATTAGTCGAGTAGAGCGAAGTTTTATTCTAAAAAATTGGCTAACCACTCCAGAATTAGAGAAATATTCTATCGAGTGATTAGCCAGACGAATGGGCAGTTATGATGCAGACAAAGGTACTGCCATCACGACATCAACATTGAAAGATATAAACTTAACCCCTTATTATCACGGCGATTGATACGTGAAGATGGCGAGTCATATTGCAAAGACATTGACAAAAAAATCAGATGAAGACCGCTATCTTTGCTTCATTTTTTGGAGCTCCTTGTTGTGCTGCCTGTTTTGCCGTTTCATCGCCTTAAATTTAGCCCTCTTTCGAGCGATGGTTTCAGACGCTCTTTCCTGTTCTCTCAGTAATTTGAGGTAGTTTTTCTATCGTCTTATATCAAGATTGCCGCTTTCCAGATGTGCGATCACCTGACAGCCCGGCTCCGTTTTATGCTGACAATCTGAATAACGACAATTGGCAACTAAACGTTCAATATCCGCAAACGCCTCATAAATACCCTCTCGGCAGTCAGACAACTGAATTTCCCTCATGCCGGGCACATCAATCAATAATCCCCCCTGCGGCATGAGGTGAACTGAGCGGGATGAAGTAGTATGACGTCCCTTGCTATCGTCCTCCCTTATCCCCCCCGTATCCTGAATAACTTGCCCGCAAAGCGTATTAATAAGTGTCGATTTGCCAACACCTGATGAGCCGAGCATAACCACGGTCTGCCCAGACTCGCACCAAGGATGTAGCGCGTTGACGCTCTCTGGGCATAGACCGTTAATCACCTGAACTGACAATAAAGGGTCAAGAGACTGAACGGATTCCAGATACACCTCAATATCCAAACATAAGTCTGCTTTCGAAAGAACAATAACAGGATTTACCTGAGCTTGGTGACAAAGAGACAAATACCTCTCAATCCGGTTGAGATTAAAATCATTGTTTAATGAGCAAACAATAAATGCAGTATCAACATTGGCTGCAATCAATTTCTCTGTTCCATTATTCGCAACTGCCTTTCGTGCAAAGAGAGACTGTCTTTGCAGCAGTTGATAATTTTGATGACTATCGACAACCACCCAGTCTCCGACAGTCATTGGTTCCATTGATGTTTTAACAGGAAGCTTCAGTGGTCCGCTTTCAGACACCAGCAAATATTCACTTCTGTGCTGTGCAATAACCCTTGCCGGTTCTAATGGGGCAGCCAGCTCAAGTGATAACTGCTGCTGAAACGTATTCCTCCAACCCAATGTTTGCAGAGAAATAGAACCAAACTGATTGAATGTTGTTTTCATGTGTGAAATATCCCATATACATTTTTGTCATTAAGAAAATGCGTGGGTCATTCAAGATGTTGACCCCGGAAGTTCCGGGCGATGAGGAAGGAGGAACGCAGTGCGTCTACACAAGACAGTATTGAGGTAGGTGTAAACTAAACTATACCAGCCCAATCAAACTCACAGCCCGATTGATTTTCTTTGATACAAACATAATTTCCCCCAGAAAGCCGTTGGCTTTTGTTAATCATAAATCAGTTCATCAAGTCAGTTTGACTTGACGGTTCATTAAAGACTTACTCAGTCAGACGTTCGATACAAATCATATGCTGTCTTGAATGGTGTATCTAGCAATTAAGACTATTATTCGGTTTGATTGCGTAGTCTCCGAGCAATGAAACCAAATCATTTTAGCTGATGCATTATTGCTCAGTTGCTGATGCGAGTAAGTGCAAAAAATGGCAAGAAAAGGGCATATTTAATGTGAAGAGAATCATTGATTTTTCTTTGTTACTTAAACAATGCTAAAGGACATAACACCTTAAAAACATAATACCTACGAGACATAGTACTTATGATAAGTCAGGAGAAATAATCAAAGATAAATATTAACTTCATGATGGAGATTAATAATATCATTCCTCATTTAATTGATTCATGAATAATATAGCATTGATAAAGCACCCCAGAATTAGAAAGTAAAAATATATAAAAATAAAGGCTGGCAAATGCCAGCCTTTCGAATCTAAAGAAAATGTTTGTATAAAAAGTTATGCCTGTTGAGCGTTACCACCGTTTTGGTTGTCTTGTTTATTACCTCCTGTAAACAAACCAATCAGCCCGCCAATAAAGTCGGCAACGCCTTTGAAGAACTCGAAAATACCGCCGATCTTCTCTTTACTTTGAGTTATAGCATCACTTACTGTTGTCTTTTCTGGATCGATTCCAAAAAGTTTTAATCCGCCTTCAATAACAAATGGTACAACATTCCCAAAAGTTTCTAAAATACCTCCTAAGAAGTTTCCACCACCCTCACCACCTCCAGTGAAGAGATTGCCAATCCCTCCCAGCAAACCGCCCAAGTCTTTATTTTGGCCAGTTTTCATACCATTACCTGTACCACCATGCATGCCAGCTTCACTGGCTGCGGCCGCAGGATTTCCTGCTGGAGCGTCTTGTATTCTTGCCATTGGAATTCCAGTATTCGCACCTACTGTACTGACTGCTACCATGGTATTTCTCCTTTGAAATTCAAAAAATATATTAATTGATAAAAATTTTTTTCGCCGTGTAAATAAACACGTATCCCCATATCATTAAAAAAACGAGTTTATATGCAACACAAATCATCTCGTGAATATTTAAAAAGTAATTACAAAAAAATTAATCATGTGAGTAACAAAACGTATATATTCCACATAAAGTCATATGTTAATTACCTTTTCACATATTTATAATTATGTAAGGAAAAGAGGAATAATGAGCGGCTAATAAAAGTATTGTTTAACTAGTTTATATATGTAATATGTAGCATATACTTTGCTTAGCGCAGAAATTCCTGAGATGCTGTATAAACAGCGTTCGGATTTCTTATTCATTATTATATTGTTTGTTCTCTACTTCCCTGTTAGTGGCCTCTTGGCTGTTCCCTCCGTATATCTGATAATTCTAATAATAGAGTGAGTTCCAAATAATTTTGAATTTTTTTTCAATTTATTATTTTTATCTGAAATATATCTAATAAAAAATAGAAACATATGTAAAAATTATTATTTTGATACAACAGTATTTTTATATCAACAAGCCTTTTAACACATTAATATTATTGGGATTTATTTATTTCTCTCGATGAAGAGAAAATGGAGGGATACTATTAAAACATTGATATTTATTTACAATATTTGAAACTGATAGAAATTATCGTTTTCTGTTCTTGATGGGAGTGCATCATTGTCTCTTGCACTTTTTTTCAATATGAGACCGATAGTTTTGGGATTGCAGTGACATCTATCATGATAACAAACGTCAACAGAATGAAGCTGACGAAAAAAGAGCTGGTCTTGGACAGGATTCAGCTCTTTTTAGAATGTTAGGCCTTAACTTGCCTGGTCACACAATGATATTCCAGCGGCTTTGAGGATCGTTTTCATCTTCGCACTGGTTTCATCTAGTTCTGATTTTGGTAAGGACTCATCAACGATACCTGCTCCCGCAAAGATTTTCATTCTTTTCTGATCAACTTCAGCGCATCGGATCGTCACTACCCATTCACCATTTCCTCGGGCGTCACACCACCCAACCATTCCCGTGAAATAACCGCGATCAAACTCTTCAATATCTCTTATTGCCTCGTAGGCATTATGTCGCGGGTAACCACAGACAGCCGGAGTTGGATGAAGCTCAGACGCTACCTGAAGAACACTGATGTTCGGATCATCAACCTGCCCTTCAACTAGTGTAGACAGATGAAGCATGGTATTCGTTTCAATAACAGAGGGTACCATCGGTGTGTAGAGGCTACGACAATACCTGTTCATGACTCTTTCGACTTCTTCTACCACCAGCCCATGTTCGTGCAAATCTTTTGCAGTATTGAGTAAAGAGAGGCTTAGTGTCTGATTTTCTTCGTCTAACGACGATTTAGGTCTTGAGCCTGCGAGCGGATTGGATATCAGGCTCGTCCCTTTTTTAGCCACCAATAGTTCAGGGCTGGCCCCCATTAATTTCTTATTATCACCAATATCAGCCGAAAATGTATAACCCTTGCTATTGACTGACAGTAGATTTTTTAAAAATTGAGCTTTATCAATTTCATCCTCAGTGGCCACTTCAATCGCTCTCGAGAGTACCACTTTGGATAACTCCGACGCTGAGAATAGCTCCAATGCAGTCTCAACACCTTGCATATAGGTGTCAGATGATTTTTCGCTAATAAGGGTGGCATGACTACTTTGATGCTCTGTTGTCACCTGGCTTCTTGTACTGCTCGACACATAAAGCGTTTCAGGAATGACGAAGCGAGTCGGCGTAAGAGGATCAAACGGTACAACACCAAACAGCACCGGATTATCCTGATTTTCTGTTTTAGCCTCTTCCAGCATTTTTCTGGCCTCATTAGCTAGACAACTGAAATTAATAGCCTGTTTGAATTCTGCTAATTTGCCCACTCCCATCATGGTGCTCGAAGGAGAAGAAAAGAAGAAACTTGCCTCCGATAAGTGTTGTTCAACAAGTTCCTGATTCATTTTGGAGTAGCCCACCACTGCACGTTTCATTGCTTTCCTCGCAAAAAAGTGATTGATAAGTCAGTCATTTAATTAACGAGCTGACTATACCCACATCACAAAAAGTCGCAATGAAAATAGTTATTATTTAGATTATCATTACAGAAATTAGACTTTAATCACAAAAGAGACAAAGCTCTTTTTGATAGTGTTGCCTGCAATCTACCTCATAGGAAAAGTTTAAAACATGGATCAAGAATTTCGTGGCAAACGGGTGTTAGTAGCAGGATCGGCCAAAGGAATTGGGCTGAGTGTAACGTCTCATCTTCTGCTCTCAGGAGCGACTGTGGTTGCTACAGACGTCAACTCTCAACTCCTAGAGACGAACACCGCGAGCCTCAAAAATCGTTATGCAGATGACCTGATTTGCCAAACACTAGATATCACCCAATTCGACGACGTAGCCCAACAAGTGGAAAGGATCATAGATTTATATGGGGACATTGACCATCTTGTAAGCTGTGCCGGAATACTCCACATTGGTTCGCTTGCTGACATGCCAATGAACCAAATCATCGATACATTCACGGTCAACACCTTTGGTAATTTAGCATTGATGCAGGCCATCACTCCCTCAATGAAAAAGCATGGTTCGGGGAGTATGGTCATTGTCGGCTCTAACGCTGCAAACACGCCACGACCCAATATGGGGGCTTACTCAGCATCGAAGGCAGCCTTGCACAGTATGGTCAAAAATATGGGTATCGAACTGGCTGAGCATGGGATCCGCTGCAATATTATTAGCCCGGGTTCAACACGTACAGATATGCAAAAACAACTTTGGACAGAAAATTACGGCGAAAATGAAGTCATTGCAGGCAATAATGAAGGCTTTCGACTTGGTGTTCCGTTAAGAAAAATTGCAGAGCCCGAAGATATCGCCCGGAGCATTCTTTTTCTTCTCTCTGACGCAGCCAATCATATTACAATGCATGACTTGAGAATTGATGGTGGTGCGACGCTAGATAACTAATAAATGGCGTAAATCGGTTCGCGGTTGCGTTAAGACTGCAACAAGAGGTACTGGCTTATTGCTCGGTACCTCTTATCACCACAAGCATCAAACCAATTCAGGTTCCGCTTTCTCTTTCACACTCGCTTTTGCTTCAGCCAGAATATCCAAGAACGATTTAGTGTCTTGCCAACTCAAGCATTCATCTGTCACCGACTTGCCATAAATGAGTTCGTTGCCTGACATCGCCTGTTTTCCACCAATGAGGAAGCTTTCGCACATGACGCCAGCGATATAGGTATCCCCTGTTTTTATCTGACGAGCGACATCAGCAGAAACAGATAACTGATTTTTTGCAACTTTCCTGCTGTTACCGTGGCTGCAATCGATAATGAGCCGATCATTGAGTTGCTGCTCTCTCAGCTTATTTGCTGCGGCTAAAACATGCTCAATACCATAATTAGGCGCTTTACCTCCACGAAGAATAATGTGGCCGTTCGGATTTCCATTCGTCAGCACAGCGACTGGTGCTTCTCCAGTGCCGGGAATACACAACAAATGTTGCGACTTTGCAGCGTGTATTGCATCAATCGCGATGTCAATATTTCCGTCTGTACCATTTTTAAATCCAATTGGACAAGGTAAACCTGACGCCATTTGGCGATGAATCTGAGACTCAGTAGTCCGGGCTCCAATCGCCCCCCAACATATCAGGTCACTGAAATAGGGATAAAGAGATGTATCCAAGAACTCTGTTGCTGTTGGTACACCAAGTTCAATTACATCACGCAAAAAGCGCCTCGCCTTTATCAGACCGGCTTCAATATCGTGAGTATCATTGAGATGTGGATCTACAATCAAGCCCTTCCAACCTGTACGGGTTCTTGGCTTTTCAAAGTAAGTGCGCATCACGACTAACAATTCATTCTGATAGTCCTTTTTCAGGGACGACAGTTTTTCTGCATACTCAAGACCGGCATCAGTATCATGAATCGAGCAAGGTCCGACAATCACTAACAAACGAGGATCATTCCCCGCCAGTACATCGGCTATTTCTTTTCTCTGCTGAAAAATCCAGCGTAAATGTTGTTCTTGAAGGCTAATTTTCTCACTGAGCGCATCAACACTGGGCAAACGACACAGCGCTTTAGCGTCAATGAAATTGGCTAACTTATGCATGCTTTCCTCTGCTGGAACATCCTTTTCGGGCTAAATATTGGCGTACAGAGTTCACTGAACACCAACAAGAGAATGATAATGATTATCATAATCAGGGGCGCATTATTGAAATTTGCTTTAAACGATGTCAAGGATTATTGCGAAAAGCATCAATAATCCCTTGTTATAATAGGGTTTTCAGAATAAACCAAAAAGATACACTACGTCTTGTCACTGACCAACTTTGTTCGCTTGGGAGATAAAACAGGGAACAGATAGCTTTTCCATCCCCGTTTTCATCCCTGTTGTACAATGAGGCAATAATATACTTCACTGGAAAAACGCTTGGCTGAGGTGATTACATTCCCATGACCACGTTTGGGTTAGCGGTTGTTAGCAAGTACTTCACGCAGCTCATTGAGAGCCTGTACAGAGAAGCCGTCATCGTAAAAATATAAAATCTCACCTGCAGTATTCAGCAATAGAACCCGTGCGTTTCTTGGCATGTCGTTACCCGTAAACGCTTGTACTTTGTCGCCATCCTGATAAACGGTGATCACGCCTTTCCACAAAGGTTTGGGGATTCCAGAACGCATACCATTGTCAATAAACGTACTGAACATGCGTGGAAACATGCCTTGAATGGTTGGAATTTCATAAGTGGCAACCTGAGTTTTTGTCATATCCAAACCAATCAACCAGCGGTCAATATCAAATTGCGTATCCTGCACATAACCTACCAATAGTAAGGTCGCGTCATCGTTGAAATCTTGTGGAATGCTTACAGTATTTTTTTCCAACGTTTGGCCCGTCACGGAAGGAAACACTTTGCCTTTCACTGACTGTGCTGGGTACCGTGTTGTGCAGGCTGTCAGGCCAATAGCAAATAAAAGAATAATCAACGAACGCATAAATCCCTCTCCATATAAGTTATTTGAAACCTACCTTACGGCATTAACCTTACCATGGCTCACCGTCTTATCCTTTTTACCGGTATCTGGAATACGTGTTGTCAGAAACTGTAACTTCGGCTAGAGCGTTGTTTGACTGCCCCCTCCGAAATTAATAAAAAACGAGACAACGTCTACACTTATATCAACTCTCTTATCGGCAGGTGACTATCGTTTGAAAAATAATAAGCGGAACACTCACCAATATACTCAACAGGTCAATCAGCTACTTCCGTATTTTAATACCGATATGTTTGAGGAGCACCTGATAGAGACGACAAGTACATTGCCCTCATCAGCAAAATTATCGATAAAAATGGAGATAAAACGCCTGAGTGAACCCTGCGATAAGGGCATAGATCTCCGTGGAAGAGTGATAGATGAATGCCGTAAATATATCATTGACGGTAAAACTCTCTGGATGAATGATACCTGCCTAAATTACTTCATGTCTCGCGAGCCAATTTACAAAAGCCGATTCACTCAAGGACTAAAAGAGGAAATATTGTCGTTGATAAAACCCAACGAGCTAAGCCACTTAGTAGATGATCCAATAAAAAACAATGAAAAACCTTGGCTCAGGGCTAGTTTTTTTGAATACCAAAATAGTTTTGTTAGAAAAGAAAGCCGTTATAAGTTGGTATCAGCGATTACAGCCGTTAATCAGTCCGGAAAAATACTCCATGCAACTTCACTTGATATTTCAAAGTCAGGTCTGAAAATAAAAGTATCATCTAAATACGATTATCAACTTGATGATATCCTACAAATTTACTTCTTTTCTTCACCAAATATCAATGAACTATCCAAAATTGATAATGCTTACGCCTATCGGGTGGTCAGAATTGGTGAATATAGTCACTCAAAAAATTATATTTCGCTTGGCCTTGCTGCAGTAGATGACTATTCAGTGGTCATCAATTCGATTAATAAAAAAAATAGTGATCCACAAAATAAGTTGATAGAGGAAAGCGGTGGAAAAATGAATAGCCTGAAGATGAATACGCTTCAGTCTTATATTTCAAAGAATAACTCCTCACTTACACTATTCCTAAACAATGATATTATTCAATATGTGTATCTTAATCATAATAACTCTCAAATATGGCATTATTGGTTAGATGATAATAGCACTAGCTACCTTGATCAGATTATTAGCGGAAAAAAGCATGAATTATTAATTAAACATAAAGAAATTAATATTTACTGTTTCAGCTACTATGACGTCGAGAGAAAGTACTATTTTTGTGTGACTGATAAAGAGCTTATCGAGGATGATTTGTTGTTAGCATGGCAGTTGTCCGCACCACATGACACATGGCGAATTTTTAAAGTTAGACTTAAGGAAATTAAAGAAAACACAAAAAAAATACATGTTAAGAACATTAATTCAATCTCTCATATGGTAACAATAGATGACATTACCAACACATCTACTAAAGATGACTACCTCTTCAACCAGTTATCGCACAAAAATACTGAAAATTTAAATAAATATACTATTTTTGAGAGAAAATCACGTCAAATAAAAGTGATAAAATCAAATGAAACCTCTGTAGAGGGTGATGAATTAGTTAATTTCCTGCTAGAGAATAAAAAATCAACCTCTTATTTTTTGAGTAAAGAAAAGGGGAGGATATCTGTCTACACCTTTTTTATTAGTCAGCTAACAGATTTCATCAATCATATATTAATAGATAAGAGAAAGGCAGTTAACCTAACATTAGAAGCCATATATCATGAAGAGTTAATCGCATTGCTTAAACAAACCTGCAGAAAAGAAACCACCCAATATCCACAATATATCGAGCTGTACATAGGCATTTTTCAGGTAACAAGAAAAAAGACAAAAACCCTTGTTAAGCAGCCTTCAGATTTTGCCAGCTATCAAGAAAGAAGAGAATTCATCCACAATGCCAGAACACTGGGCCAATTCATCGCTCTGAGAAATCAGATTATGCCTGTCAGAGATATCCTAGATAGCCTTCAAGGGCCCGAGGTCACCGCGCTGCTTGTATCAGCCAGTAATAAAATTAGGGACTTTGAGCAGGAACTGAGTAACTTGGTTGGTCTGGGTGAGATTTCAGATATAACGGATGAAGTATTACTCAGGTATAAGTAAGGTGCTCATGGCTTCGCAACGAATCCGCCCAGAAGCCTCAAGTGCCTGTCAGTTACATACTTATCTATATTCCAAACAAAAAAATAGGCCCACAATGCATGTAAACAGTTGTGGGCCGCTTAATTTATAAATCTATCTTTATGTATATACAGGGCTTACGGCGTTGAGGCCTTAGCCGTGAACTTTTGGCGGGCGAAATACCTTAATCCTAACCCACCAGTGGTCAACAGAGAGAGAATACCAATGATTAAAAACAGAGCCTTATAACCAGACAACTCACCGTATAACTGCACCACAGGCTCCATCAGAATCGGACTGATAAATTGCCCAAGGAAGAAGCAAGTAGTGATCCCACCTATCATCTTTCCTCGCAAATGCAACGGCGTAAACGAGAACAGCCAAAAAATCAGGTTGGGACGAATCACACCCAAGCCAATGCCGACTAACGTTAGACTTGCCAATAGGGTGGCCTCTGTCTCAAACAGACTGACGGCGACGAGTCCAAGTCCAATCATTGTCCAGCCAGTAAAATGAATGGCTGCAATACTGAAACGGGCACTCAACTTGCCATATCCCAGCGAGCACAACGACATCGCTAAAAGGAAGAAGGACAACATAAAGCCAGTCTCTGAGGGTGACCCAAGGGCGAGAAATTGCAGCATAAACGGCAAATTCAGCGTGATGCCATACAGCACCAGAATCTCGCACCCTGCCAGCACATAACAGGTGACCAGTGACGCTTTATTCAATTCAGATTGCGCTGGGATTCCCTGTTTGGTTGGCGGTGCGCCAGTCTTCTCAGGTTCGTTGATAAACAGCAAAACACCAGGAACAATCAGCAATGCCAGCAGGTAAATAGTGAACACGTAGTGCCACTCAATATCAGCTAACAGCCCGGCGGAGTATAGGAACACAACGCCACCAAAACCACCAAATGCAGCCTGTAGACCCATATAGCCCGCAAGCTTGGGCCCCTGAAAATAGTGACCGGCCAATGTGGTGCAGCCAACCATAATAAAGGCCACCGCCACACCGAGAGCCGCCCTACTCGCGAGTATGGTCCACAGCGAATCAGGCGATAGATAGCCAATGACGCCCGTCGCTGCGTAAAGGAGCATCGCCGAGATCAACATGACTTTCTTGTAAGGTTTATCAAGCAGCATGCCAGCAAAAGGCGCACATAGCGCAATCATCAGGCCGGGCAGAGACATCGTCATCTTCACCCAAAATTCTGACTGCGGCAAAGCCGCGAAAGCGGCCTGCATTCCGGGCAGCGCAGGTGCCAAGGTGGCACCCGCCATCACTGTCATGGTGCTGGCTAACAGCAAATGTAACTTACGAGCATTTGACGATATGGGAGAGAGATTACTCACGATGGCCTCCCTATTCGGGCACGGGCTGACTCGACCGCCTGCTGATAATCCGCAAACAGTGCCTGCTCATCAAAACGGGTACTCTTTTTATCGCGAACAAGCCAGTCACCCGCAACCATGACACTGTCGACATCGTGGCTGGAACCCGTCACCAAATAGGTTCTCAGTGGATGATTGCCAAGTTGATATCGATAATCATCAATATCAACCATCACAATATCAGCCTGCTTACCCGCCTCCAGTGAACCGATTCTGTCCAGCCAGCCCAGTGCCTTCGCACCAAACAATGAACCGGTTTTTAACGCCAGTGTTGGAGGACATGCAGTGTTGCAGTTCTGTGCCTCATTATGGCCGAGATGTGCACCGCGCATCGCTTCACACATGCCACCTGTGAAGGTGATATCACCGTCAGTCGAGGACGACACCCAGACGCCATCGCGCAGGAAGCGGCCCAGTTGTCCGGTTTCACTCATCGTGGTTTCGCCCAACATGCCATAGTGTGCTGGTGCATGGCAGATATTCACGCCAGTCTCGATCAATCGAGCATATTCCTCTTCAGAGGCATAGGCGGTGTGAACGGCCACCAGCTTATCGGTTAACAACCCAAAACGGTCAAAACGTTGCACCGGGGTGAGACCAAAAACACCTCTGACGGCTTCACGCTCATTTTTCAGGGGAGCCAGGTGGGTGGCATAAGGAGCATCATAGCGGCTGGCAATTTCACGCAGCGCCATCAGTTGCTCGTCTGAACTGCCGAACGCGCCCATCACTGACGGCATACCGCCAATCAGACCAGACTCATGATTGTGCCAGCGTTCAAGGAGTTCAACCCAGTCATCAGTCTGAGCCTGAGTGTTGGCAATGGTTTTGTATTTTGACGCGCCGTTAGGGATCATAATGTCCGACCCCCAGCGACTCACCCGTAAGCGCATGCCAAGGTCAATCGCCGCTGTTGCCATCGCATCTGCTGTGTTTGCTGAGCCGACATCGCCCAGCGCTGTAGTCCCTGATCGCAATTGGGTCCACATGCTCCAGCGTGCAATTGCAATCCCCTCGTTGAGGGTCAGCTTTTGTCCAACGGTAGAGATAAAGCCAAACATCGAACCCAAGGCTTCAATATTTCCGCCATTCGAATAGGCTGTTGGTACAAGATCGCTGTCATCTGGCTTTTCGTGATTTGGGGCTACAAAGCTCTCGTGCCAGTGCGGATTGACAAATCCGGGCAAGAGTAATTTACCACTGGCATCAACATGGTGTTCAGCCTCAGGTAAAGGATCCGCCATGTTGCCGATCGCCTGTATGCGATCGCCTTCTACCAATATCCAGGCGTTTTCAATGACGGTATTATTGATATCCGCAGCATAGAGAAAACCATTTTTAATCAGTGTTTTACCAGACGTTTTCGCCACTTTTCTGTTAGCCGGTTGGGGAGAAAACCCACTGAGTGAATCTTTTTGATTTCCCGCAGCAAAAGACGGTGCCGAAGCACCGTGATTTTCAGAGAGGGACAACATCAAGCCTTCCAGCCACGAGGGGCGTAGACAAGTGCAACTCATCGTCTCTCCCCTTTATTTCGCGGCATTTTCAAACAGGCCATTGGCCTTCATGGCTTCCAGCGATGCTTTGACCGCCTGAATCGCAACGTTGATATCTTCTTCGGTATGCGCGCCACTGATAAAGTTGACTTCACGACGCATCAGCACCCCGCGTTTAGCCATTTCAGCGAGGAAAGGTTCGGCATATTTCACATGCTCAACAGGATTTTTGGCAAACAGGAACATAGGAATCGGATCGTAGCCCACCACATTCAAAGGCGTGCCTAGCGATGCTGAGATCGCATTTACTTCCTCTTTCAGGATCCGGCCCAGTTTGGCGATGCGCTCGATATAATCGGTGCGCTTGTATTCATCAATCACGGCATTACAGACTTCCAGCGACAGCATTTCGCCACCAAAAGTAGTGGAAACCTGAAGCTCGTCCATCCGCGATAAAGTATCGCTTGGACCCGCAACCGCTGACAATGGCATACCTGCTGCAATTCCCTTTGACAAGGTGACGAGATCTGCCTGTACGCCAAAGAATTCTTGCGCGCCACCCAGTGCCAGACGGAATCCGGTAACCACTTCGTCAAACACCAGATAAATGCCTTTGTCTGAACAGTGCTGGCGCACGGTTTTAACAAAATCAGCGGTCAGGGTGCGGTTATATGGCACAGACATCAGCACTGCTGCAATCTTATCGCCGCGAGATTCAAGCAGCTCAAGGATTTTTGGCTCATCCATCGGGGTGAATAGAGGCATACGATGGGTATATTTCTGAATGCCCTCGGGCACTCCCGGGGTATCAAACTGGTATTGATCATGCCAGCCGTTGTAGCCGATGGTGACGATTTCCTCACGCCCGGTCAGGTGACGCGTCAGACGGATAGCCGCTGAGTTGGCATCGGCTCCCGTTTTGAAGAAGCGGACTTTTTCCGCGCCCGGAATAATACTGATCAGGTTTTTCGCCGTCTTAATTTCTACAGGTGCGGGGAGCGAGTGGATTAGGCCGTTAGTCAGGTTTTCTGTAATCGCATTCACAACCGCAGGATGATTGTGGCCGAGGGTGTTAGCGGCCAGTCCACAGATAAAATCAATGTATTCGTTACCATCGACATCTGTCACTTTGGAACCCTGTCCTTTCGCAAGGTAAACAGGAAAGTGGCCTTTGGCGAACTGCTCAGGCTTTTTCATCATCGACTGAGTAAAGCCGGCAATGTATTTTTCACCTTCCTGATGCAATGACAAGGATTCGGTCAGGTTTAGCGTCTGGCTGGTATGCGTAGTCATAGTCTTCCCTAAAACATATTGTGTCAGGGCACATCGTCTTGTGCCCTGTTGATAAATTTTTGATATTGGGGGTTAGTACACTTTGTCCATAATGGTATGGCGCTCTTCGTGGTAAGTTTCCTCATCCTGTCCACGACGCCAGTAAGGAATGGCGTAGAGCTGTTTTTTCGTCAGTTGATAGTCTGCAATCAGCTTGTCACGACAGGCCACGACACTGCTGTTTTCACCTGCAATAAAAGCAGAAATTGACGTCGTTCCCTCGGGTGGCGCAAGCAAACCGATTTGCTCTGCAAGCTGAGGAGTTCGTCGGCTTTTATCGCGCTGTAGCCACTTAACGGTAAACCCTTCGGGATGGGTAATGTCATGCTGATCCTCAAGAGAATCCACTTCGATCAGAGCATGACCTTTAGCGTCTGTAGGCAAGGTTTCAAGGATCGCGCTGATCGCAGGCACGGCGGTGAGATCACCTGTCATTATGTGCCAGTCGGCAGGCGCTAACAGAGGATCCGGTCCCCCCGGTCCCGCTACGCCAATTTTTGATCCCGGTTTGGCATTCACTGCCCAGCCTGAGGCAGGACTGCTGTCACCATGAGTCACAAAGTCGATATCCAGCTCGTTCACCTCTTCCCGGTAGTCACGCACGGTATAGGCCCGGGTCACGGGTTTATCGACAGGCCAGATAATGCGGTCACCGTCGAGCGTGGCAGCGTCAGCGTCTCTGTTTTTCGATTGGCAAAAAACAGCTTAATGTGGGCACCTTTTTTATCGGTCGGAAAACCTTTCAGGCTTTCTCCGGTAACCGTCACCCGAATCAGGTTTTTTGAAATTTGGGCGGTTCGCACGCACTCCAGCAGTCGGGGTGGTACGCGCTGCGGCGCTCTGTTATCACTCATTGCTTGTCTCCATGTGTTTCCGCTGAATCTATTATTTGCCCTGCATTAACAAAGGCACTGATTTGAGGTTTCAACGGGTTTTTCGGTGAGGGGATGAGATCATGCTCTACCCCATATTGCAGATATAAGCTGAATATTTGCCGGTCAATAGACGGCATTATCAGGTTGTGCTTTTGACTGAATTGGCGGTATTTACCTGAACAAAAAGGTGCCAGAGAGACTGGAGCCTGATTTTGCTCCTGTTCTCCGCGCGTGAAGAAACTGAGAATAGTCTTGTCCTGATCGCTGCCTTCGGTATCCAAAATTTGACACCATTCGCCGATAGACACTGAACGGAAATCAAAGGATAGAGCTGACAACCAATTGAATACCTGCTGAATACCAACGCTACGTTCAGGTGTGAGGTTAAACACTCCCTCCCCCGGTTGGCAGAGAGAATGGCGGACCATAAACTCACTGATGATATCGACGGGTGTCCATGGCTCATGAACCTGAATATCAGGCAAGACCTTGTTGTTCAGTCCCGCCCGGATAATGCTCCAGACCAGATCATTGGCATTGATATAGCCCTGATGCCTGTCACCCGTAACCCTAGCCAGGCGGTAAACATTGACGGGTAAACCCCGAGCACTCGCCTCTTCCACCAAGGCTTCAGCAACCCACTTCGACTGTTGATAGCCATCTTTCAAGCCCTGATGACATGCAACAAAGTCTTCCGGCACACTGCCCTGATCCGAGGGAGCAACCGCAATGGTAGACACATGACTAAATGGAATGCCTCTGATCGACGCCAGTTGCAGCATGGCTTCAGTGGCATCGACATTGGCAGATTTCAGACTCTGGTAGTCACGCATCACGCTGGTCACGGCGGCATTGTGAATAATGCCATCCAGCCGCTGTGCCAACTGCTGGTATGCCGACTCATCAAGGCCGAGATAAGGACTGGCAAGATCGGTCGCCAACACCTCAACCCGATGAAGCTGTGACATATCCAGCCCTTGCGCCTGAAGCGCCTGTCTCACCCGCGACAGTCCTCCCTCTGAGTTTGCAGCACGAACCGGACAGATAATGGTCGCTGATGTTTGCAGAAGAAGCTGGTTCAGTAGTTGGCTGCCGACAAACCCGGTGGCACCGGTCAACATCACGGTGTTCGCGTCGTGGGAAATACAAGGCTGGATTTGTGCAGGTAGGCGCTGGGCTGCGGCCTTTACATCTTCAGTCAGTGTCGCCGACATATCCACACTGGCTGCTGTTTGATTGGAAATCAGCGCAGCACACAGGTCCTGAAATCTTGGATGATCGAAAATCACCGAGACGGGCACGGTTCTCGCCAATAAAGAGGAGAGACGCGATGCTACCTGTATACTTTGCAGCGATTGACCGCCAATCAGGAAGAAATCGTCAAAGCGGCCGATATGATCAATGCCAAGCACATCACGCCATATACCGGCAACTTTGATCTCAAATGGTGAGAACTGCTGGTCCTCTTGTTCTGTCGGTTTGTCCAACTCAAGACTTTCCAGCAGGGCTTTTTTGTCCACTTTACCTGAGGCGTTGACGGGTAGTGTCTCGTAACCTCTCAGTGCTGACGGCAACATAGGTGCAGGGAGTTGTTCAGCCAGTAATTGTCTGAGCGCTGTCAGATCAGGCAGAGGATCTGAGACTAAGTGTGCTGCAATTACAGCTTGTTGGCTGTCGGGAGAGATACTGACAGTGATCGCAGCATCCGCGACATCCGGCAATGACAGCAAGGCATGCTCAATCTCACCCGGTTCAATACGATAGCCACTGATCTTGATTTGCTGATCAATTCTGCCAAGAAATTCAATATTGCCACAAGGCATCAGACAAACACGATCGCCAGTGCGATAACCACGTTCATCGTCAAGTGAATGGCCGGGTAAACTCAGCGAAACAAAGCTATCTGCTGTCTTATCTGTTAACCCGAGATAACCGTCACCCAGCCCAGCCCCCAGCAGAACCAGCTCACCGCTTTCACCGGTAGGAACCGGTGTCAGTGTTTCGTCAACAACCGCAATATGACGACCAGAGAGCGGCGTGCCAATACTGGTCGGTGAGGCAGAAACTGACAGGTCGGCGAAAGTTGCCACCACCGTCGCCTCACTCGGTCCATAGGTATTAAGTAGGCGGACCCCATTTGGCACTGACTGACGCCAACGCTCAACATAAGGTGCTTTGACTGCTTCCCCACCAATGATCACTGTTCGAATCGACGCAGGCAGTACCAGATCTTGCTCGTCAATAGCCAGCGTCAGCTCATGCCAGAAGGCAGTCGGTAGGTCCAGCACACTGATTTGCCATGCCTGACACGACGTCAGGAAAGCTGACATACTCTCCAGCATGGCATCGTTGCGCACCACCACGTGTGCCCCGGTCGAAAGGCCAACGAAAATTTCTTCAATACAGGCATCGAAATGCAGGGGAGCAAACTGCAACAGGGTATCGTCGCGTTGAATACCGTAATCGTGTGCCGCCGCCAGACAGAAGTCATTCAATGCCTGCATTGAGATCATCACGCCTTTTGGCGTACCAGAAGAACCCGAGGTATAAATCAGATAGGCCTGCTGGTCATCTTGTCTGTCGAGATCACGCCAGTCTCTGGCATCCTCAGCATCAGCTTCATCGCCAAGAAGTAATGCAATATCCTGATGAGGTATATCAGTGAAGGCAGTCTTGAGTTCATCGCAGACTGAGCTGGCATACAGCACCAAAGCGGGGTCAGCATCATCAAGGATAAGACGATTGCGGCTCAGCGGCGCTTCGGGATCAACGCAGACAAAACGCTGCCCAGACACCAAAACCGCCAACATGCTAATGATGGCGTCCTGACCTTTCGGCATCGCAAGCGTAATGATTTGTCCGGGCGTCAGGTTCAGTTCACCGAGCGCCAATGTCAATCGGTTAACCTTGGCGACCAACTGACAGTATGACAGGGGCTTCCCGCCCGCCACCGAGAGTGCCGGGCTATGAGGGTTTACCTCTGACTGGTGATAAATACGGGCCAACAAGGATGTTGAATGCGCTGCGTCGTCCGGTAGGTCGGCAGCAGACAATATGGAGAGGTGTTGGTAATCAACAGCGAGTGGTGCCTCCAGACAAGCCTCTAAATCCCTGATGGTAGTCAACAGTGACTGTTTAATCTCATCAAGCTTTGTCTGCTCATAACATTCAGCATTCGCTTCAATGGAGAGCCTCAGGCCACCATCTGGCTGCTTTACAAAGGAAAAAGCAATGTCTTCGACCGGGCCTGCACTCAGGGTATGCGCGCTGATATCACAACCTTTAACTGAATAGGCGCGCTCGAAAGGCAGAATATTGACTACGGCGCCAAACAGTCGGTTGTCAGGCGTGTTTTTTGCCAGATCCTGTTTCAGATCTTCATAGCGATACCTGAAATGTCGACGGCTCTTGCGAATGCGGTGACTGAGTTGCTGGTGAAGGCTTTGTAATGTTTCGACACCCTCAAATTCAACCCACACAGGGACAATATTCATGTGCATGCAGGGAATGGTGGATGCGACAGAGCCCATACGCCCCGCCGATGGCATTCCCATCACGGTCTGACGCATACCAGTGAAGCGGTATAACTGTGCTGCCACCAAACTGAACAGCATATCGCCCCAACTGGTCTGGTACCTCATCGCCACCTCTGCGAGATGGGTCAATTCCGTTTCAGACAGCACATCGGACGAAGATATCGTGTTTTCACTCACGGTGACAGATTGGTTTATCAGGCTTCTCGCCGGCCCGACCTCAGCCAGTTGCTCGCGCCAGAACGTCCGGTCCTTCTCAAAGTAAGGAGACTGACGGTAAGCGGTATCTTCCTGAGCAAGCTTGCCATACTCCGCAAGATCACTTAGCTCGCCGACTGAGGCGTCAATATTTTCAAGACGATTGTTGTATTCATCAATCACTCGTTGAGCCAGTAAGGCGAAGCTGTATCCATCACTGGCAATATGATGAATACAGAGATACCAGATATATTGCTGTTCACGGGTCTTAATCAGAGCCTGACGATAGTTCCGCCCTTCAGCAATCATCAGCGGCATATTGATATCCGCTTTCATGCGGGCAATAGCCGTCTCAGATGGCGAAGCTTCAGCAGATAGATCGATAAACGTGATCGTGTTTTGGGCGGCAGTTTCATTGCCGATAAAATGATGATGAGGCTGCTCACCAACCTTCTCAAACGCCATGTTCAATGCCGTCGTTTGCTGCATGACGGTATTTGCCGCTGCCATAAAGGCAGCGACATCAAGATCACCCTCAAACTTCAGGTATTCTGCGGCGTTGTAACGAGTGCTATCGGGACTGATCGACTGCCCGAGCCAGATCCCAAACTGCGCCTGAGTCAGTGGCAGTCTGACCTGTTCATTCATGCCACCACATCCTCTTCACGGCTATTGGCTGTGTTAGCCGCCAGACTGGCTTCAATTGTCTGCCACCACTCTTTCAAAGTGACGGTTTTGACTAATTCAGCAAAATTCACCATTGCGCCGAGAGCGCGCCATTTATCAAGCAGTACCATGGCTCGGATGGAGTCCAGACCTATGTAGGTCAGGTTTTCTTCAACATCCACATCCTCAATATCCAGCATCAGGGCTTCAGCGACATCCTGCTGTAAGACGGCGAGACTAAGTGCTGACTTTGTTTTGGAGACAGCTTGCTCTATCTGTTCCACGGTTTTGACATTTCCAGCCCGGCCCGCCACATAGTCGAGGGTATGCTGATGATCCTGAAGAGAAAAATCTGCAATTGCGTCACCAACCACAAAGGGTTTGATATCCAGCATGAAGGCATCCAAGGTGGTGGACAAAATGCCGATATGGCCGTAGATACCACAAATAATTAACTGATCACGACCGGTTTCACGCATTTGGTCGAGCAACGGGGTTTTCTTAAATGCACTGTAGCGCCACTTAACATATTCAATATCGTCTTGTTCTGGGGTGAGCGCTGTGATGATTGGGGTGCTGTCTTTCAGACCAGGCCCCCAGAAATCTGTCAGTAAGGCCCGCTCTTTAGGATCCTGATTAGCGGGCTGAGCGGTGTAAACCACTGGAATACCCGCAGCCTTACAGGCCGATTTCAATCGCTGGATATTGGCCACCAATTCAGGGATCGGAGACGCACTAACGTCAAAGAAATTAACAAAATAGTCCTGCATATCGTGGATAAGCAGAACAGCTTTGGCAGGATCTGGCTGCCAATCAGTCCGGTTGTCTGGAAACACGTCTGCCATCGGCAGGTTATATGCAGCTATTTTTGGTATCGCCATGATTTCTTTCCCTAAACTGAGGTGCGGCTGGATGATTTGTGCGATGCAAGCTTTTCTTCGACCTGCGAACGAAGTGATTTCTTATCTACTTTACCCACCTTTGTTTTCGGGAAAGTGTCGACAAGTTCATATCGATCCGGATATTTATAATCGGCCAGATGCTTACCACGCATGAACTTATTAAGAGTGACGGGCTTGAGTGTTGTGCCGTTGGGCTGTGCAATAACGAATGCGCAAATTCGCTCTCCCAAGAGGTCGTCGGGCATAGAAACCACGGCGGCATCGAACACGTCAGGGTGCGACAACAAATGATTTTCTATTTCTTCCGCCGCAATTTTTTCGCCACCTTTGTTGATCTGATCTTTGTCGCGGCCAACAACAATTAAGTGCCCGGTTTCGGTTTGGATAACCCGGTCACCACTGCAGTAGAACCCTTCTTCAGTAAATGCGTGGGAATTGTGTGCGTCAGCGTTGAAATATCCTCTGAAGGTGTAAGGACCCGAGGTAGTCAGCAACCCCTCTTCTCCGATAGATACGGGTTGATTGTTCTCGTCAACCACGATGACTTTATCGGCTTCACTCATAGGCCGGCCCTGGGTGTTATGGCGAGTCCAGGCGTCATCATTGAGACGGGTATAATTCACCAGTCCCTCAGCCATACCAAACACTTGCTGCAAGGTCACGTTTAGCTCCACTTCGACGCGGCGGGCAAGGTTGGCACTCAGTTTTGCGCCTCCAACCTGCAGATAACGCAGGCTGGCTAATGCCGCTTTGTTATCTGCCGCATTCAGCCACAAGATAGCCGCTGGAGGAACCAATGCGGTCCAGTTGACATGATGTTGCTCAATTAGAGGAAAACAGGTTGATGGCGATGGGTCTTTCGCCAATATCAGAGTGCCGCCAGCGTAAAGTACCCCCAATCCACCGGGTGAACTGAGCGAGAAATTGTGTGCAGCGGGCAACGCACACAGATAGCGGGTGTCGCTATCCCATTGGCAGACCTCAACACTTTGGCGGATGCTGTAGTAGTAATCGTTGTGTGTTCTTGGGATCAGTTTGGGTGTTCCGGTACTGCCGCCTGACAACTGGAAAAAGGCCACTTCATTCGGTGTGGCTTGACGCTCAGGGAAGGATTTTTCGTTGTCGTTATCACTGAGCCACGTATCTCGCAGTGACCGCTCTCTGTCACCATCAATCAGCAGCGTAAAAGAGAGATCCAAGTCTTGTTGTAGCGAGTCGGTAAAGGTGCTATCGCTGAACAAGGCCTGCGTTGAGTCACCAATGATCAGTGTGGGGCGCAGTTGGTCTGCGTAATGAAAAAGCTCATCTTTGTTATGATTAAACAACGCGTTAACTGGCACTACACCCAGCTTGAGGAGTGCGAAATACACCACATAGAAGGGATAATCATTAGGCAGTTGTACCAAAGCGGTGTCACCCGCTTCGAGGCCACGCTGACTCAAATAACTTGCCAGACGATCAGAATAACTCTCTAACTGACGGTAACTTAAAGTGACGTCTTCTGAGATGATGGCAGGAGACTCAGGGCGCTGTCCGCTCTGTCTACACAAAATATCAGTCAGCTCTTTATCTATCCAAAAACCCTTTGATTTGAACTCTTCGGCATCTTTTTCCGGCCATGGCGTATAATTAATTCGCATAGTCATCCCAACTAAATCAATTTTGTCCAAACAAGGAGTGGACTGTCATTTCGAGGCAGAGAAGGAGAAGAAGCGTCTTAAGTTCATCGGATAGTCACCGGGGAAAGGCGTTTACAACGACCCAAATCCCTTTGTATCGACCAAAGACGTTCAGACGAAGAGAACATTTATCCTTCGGCAACTCTCATGGCCATCACTGTCAGTGAGTGGTGTTTCTCTTATCCTAGAGGTACTTACGACAAGTCCTTGGTTTTAAACCCAACCTAACCTCATGCTCAATTCATACTCGGTGTATGCTGAATTGGGCGGTGAAAATTGTAATGCGAATTATTATCATTACAACAAAAATCTCAAAAAATATTTTTATTCCTATTAATAAGCTTCAAATAAGATCAGGAAGTTACAGTAGCTGACGAGTTAAAGCTGATGGAGAAACTCACATCTAGTAGGAAAAGCGTGATACAGATCAACTGCACAAAAGGTGAACAAAGGAAGCAAAAGGCCATGAAGGGCTACTTGAATCTTGGTGCCCAGAAATGGAGTACCAACATCTTAATGATAGGTATCTAATAAATAGATAAAAGAATGGACAATTATTATTCAAATAAATAATTAAAAGTAATTAAGTATATTTAAAATTCATTACCAAAATAAAATATAAAGAATAATAATCCTCATCCTTAAAAGAAAAGATAATCTAAAACGAAAAAAAATTATAACAAAAAATATAAAATCAAACGTTTAAACCGCTTTATTTTAACTTAATTAACAATTTATTTAAAAATTGGTAATCGATTTAATATTAAAATTTTAGTGACAATAATCAATAGCTTGCGTTTTTTGGTTGTATTTCAACCAAGTCATTAAAATACAAAATAAAAATATTTTTTCAGTTGCTGACTTTTATAACCTCACCTGAAAAATAAAATCTATATCTATTAATACCTTAGCGATAAAGATAAAAAGGATTGATGATGACCATTAGTGTCGTAATAAATTTGGCTATATTTTCTGCACTCATTATTTTTCTGTATGCGCAGCAAAAAAAATATATTTCGTTCACTAAACGAGTATTTACTGGACTCGGTTTGGGTGTTGTTTTCGGCGGGCTACTTCAACTCTATTATGGTGCAGGATCGGAGATCATCGCGACCAGCATCGACTACTTTAACATTGTCGGTCAGGGCTATGTAAAACTGCTGCAAATGATCATCATCCCGTTAGTGATGGTATCTATTATTTCCGCGATTCTTAAGCTTAACGGTGGTTCATCGGTCGGCAAGATCAGTGCTATGACCATAGGCACTCTCGTATTCACCACCAGTATTGCCGCATTAGTGGGCATTGTCTGGTCAAATATATTCGGCCTGACGGCTGAGGGACTCACCGCAGGTGTGGCAGAAGCAGCACGAGGTCAGGCGCTGGAAGGTCGGCTGAATAGTGTTGAGCATCTTTCTTTTGCCCATATGATCATTCAGTTTATTCCTGCCAATCCGTTCCTCGATATGACAGGTTCAAGAAGTACGTCAACCATCGCCACTGTTATATTCTCAGTATTCATCGGTATATCCGCCACAGGCGTTGCACGTAAAAACCCAGAAGTCTTTGCTTCCTTTGAGCACTTTATGAATGTTGCTAAGACAATTGTCATGCGAATGGTGACACTGGTACTGCGACTGACACCCTATGGCGTGATGGCGCTGATGACTAAGGTCATTTCAGGCTCCAACTATAGCGATATTATTAATCTAGCGAATTTTGTCATGGCGTCATATGGTGCACTTTTCACCATGTTTGCTATTCATCTTTCTCTGGTCGCACTGGTCGGTATCAACCCACTCCGCTACCTGAAAAAAATCATCCCACTGCTGACATTTGCTTTTACCTCACGAAGCAGCGCAGCATCAATACCGCTCAATGTGGCAACGCAGGAGAAAGCTCTGGGTGTATCGAACGGTATCGCTAACTTCGCAGCATCATTTGGCTCTACCATCGGGCAGAATGGCTGTGCAGGTATTTATCCCGCCATGCTGGCAGTTATGATTGCTCCGACGCTCGGTATCAACCCTATGGATCCCGGCTTCATTGCCACTTTGGTCGCCATTATTACCATCAGCTCTTTTGGTGTGGCAGGTATTGGGGGCGGTGCGACCTTTGCCGCGTTAATCGTGCTATCCGCAATGGATTTCCCTGTCGCTTTGGCTGGTCTGCTGATCTCCATTGAACCACTGATCGACATGGGCCGGACAGCACTGAACGTATCAGGCTCAGCGATGGCAGGCACAGTAACCAGTAAATTACTGGGTGAAACCGATATGTCAGTTTTTAATAAAAATGAAGCCATCAGCGTAGATGGCGAAGATGCAACCGCGTAACACGTTTTCCAGCTTTTTTTGATTTTTACGGGGAGCACTGGCTCCCCGTCCGTATTTTTAGTTTCAGGACAGTAGTATGAAAATAGTCATCATTGGCGGCGAAGCCGCTGGCATGAGTGCAGCAGCGAAAGCAAGCCGGGTGAACCCTCAGGCAGAGATTGTGGTCTATGAAGCCTCAGAGGTCATATCTTTTGGCGCCTGTGGCCTGCCCTATTTTGTCGGTGACGAATTCCAAAACCCCAAATATATGGCCGAATTTACGCCAGAACAGTTTGCTGAGCGTGGTGTCGAAGTCAACATTGGTCATAGAGTCAACAAGGTTGACGCTGACAACAAAAAGCTGGAAATCAGTTTTGGCGATCATACCTTTGTTACTCACTATGACAGGCTGATGATTGCCACTGGCGCACGAGAAGTCCTTCCACCGATTGCAGGACTGGATAAGAAAGGGGTTCACTCATTGCGCCGAATGCAAGACGGTATTGATTTGAAAGCGGCCGTTGAACAGCCAGACTGCCAACACGTCACCATTATAGGCTCCGGTTTTATAGGCCTTGAAGTGGCAGAGGCAATGATTCATCGCGGCAAAAAAGTCCGTCTGATAGAAAGAGCGGAACGACTGATCCCAGAAGCATTTGATTCTGAGATTGGTCAACATTTTTATGATGAGTTGCAACAAGCTGGTGTGGAAATTCTGACTGGGGAAAGCGTCACTGCCTTGGTTGGCGAAGAGAGCGTGCGAGGAATTGTCACCAACAAGGGTGAATATCCCACTGATCTCGTTGTTGTCTGTACGGGTGTGAAACCCAATACCGAGTTTCTGAATGAAACAGGAATTGATTTGCTAGGTAACGGCGCAATTCGTATCGATAATCATGGCAAGACCTCGCTAATCGATGTGTGGGCGGCAGGAGACTGTGCGTCTATTCCTCACGCTATTTCTGGGGCGGATGCCTATATTCCTCTCGCGACGGGTGCCAACAAGCTTGGCCGCATGGTTGGTGAGAATATCGCGATGACCGACAGCGACGGTCATTCATTTCCGGGCTCACTGGGTACCAGTTGTGTCAGAGTACTTGGATTAGAAGCCGGACGCACTGGATTGTCGGAGAAAGAGGCGATTGCAGCAGGCTTTGAGGTTAAAACCAAAACCATCAAAGACAAATGTCATACCAATTACTGCGCCGGACAATCTGATATGTACATGAAGCTGATATACCAAGCCGACACAAAACGCATTCTCGGTGCACAGATTGTGGGATACAAAGGCGCTGTTCATCGCATTGATGCCATGGCTGTCGCTATCACCATGGGCGTCACGACGCCCCAGCTTGGGATGATGGATTTTGCCTATGCGCCTCCGTTCGCCCGTACTTGGGACATTATGAATGTGGCTGGTAATGTCGCAAAGTAAAGATAGAGAGAACTGCACTCTCTTCGTGATCTGTTGCTGCTATCGATAGCGGTTTCACAATACGACAGAGCGTTCTTAAAAAATGGGTCATAGCGGCCCATTTTTTGTATCCGTCTTAGCAAGCTTTGCTTTAGAGCAAATACAAAAAAGCCCCGGTCTCTCGACCAGGGCTTTGAAGGTGGCTCCCCCTGCTGGACTTGAACCAGCGACATACGGATTAACAGTCCGCCGTTCTACCAACTGAACTAAGGGGGAATTGATTGTTCAACGAATTCACGTTGGACATCAATATACGGTTGCCTGTAAGCGGAATCTACCGCGCATGGCTAAGCACTGACACATGTATGAAAGCATACAAAGAATTCAGCACCTTTTTGTAATGGTGCCTCGAGGCGGAATCGACCGCGCCCGGCTAGGGACCGACACATGTGTGCAAAGCACACAATGGCTCCAACACCT